>CAJXOS010000024.1 GCA_913057725.1 uncultured Lewinella sp. | reverse complement strand
ATGATTTAGTACACAACTCTAAGCTATCCAACACCATCTAACCAACTAACCTTTCCCCTTCGTCGAAAAGTCGATTTGTACGGTGTCTTCTACTTTAAGCCCCAACAAGCCTGCAGCTCGATCCATATTAATCGCTATTTCTAACAAATCAGCTGAGTTGAAACAGCAAAGCATTTCGCCAACCGGTACATCATGGTAGTGCTCGGAAAGTTGATTGATAGGAGAGTGGCGCTTAAAGAATAGCTGAAAGGGACGACCACCACCCACGTTCTCCATGAGTGCCCGGTCAATATTTAGAATGACATTGTCAAATTGATCTACATAGACTACAGAGCCCCGAATGTGATTAGGTCCAGTAACGGGGCGGAGGGTGATTCGTTCGATCCATTCTTCTACCGCAACGCCAAGACCGCCTACTGGAAAATCCTGTGCAAGGTGTCCTACCGCTTGAGCCAGAATATCCGCAATGGGAAAACGGCTTAACTCAATATCCTCTGTACTGATTTGAAATATTCCACTTGGGCGATCCGCAAAGACCAAAGAGAAGAGCCCATTGTCTGGTCCGATGAAGTGATGGCCTTCGTGGGTGAACGCTAGGAAGGGCCGATCTGGTTGGTCAAAATCATTGATGCTCAAGAGGTGAATCGTCCCAACTGGGAATGCTTGCCAGGCATGGCGAAACAAGAATGCTCCCTCTACAATGTTGTAGTTGGCAACTTCATGACTGATATCGATAATCCGAGCATCCGGCGTTTGTCTTAAGATACTTCCCTTAATGAGCGCTAGATGGTAGTCGCGTCGGCCAAAATCAGAGGTGATCGTTACAATAGGAGGTGTGCGGTTCAATGTCTAAGCTCTTTTCTAGTCTGTAGATCTACTGTAGAGTCGTAAAGGTAACGAATTTGAAAAATTACCATCAAATTCATATCCTTCTTGTGATTCCCTTCGTTGATACTTTTGTCGATGTGATTATCAAGGCTACATGCAAGTGGTTTCTACTTGGAATGATTACATTTGACGTTTAACCACCCAACCACAGAACACGCCGCCAAATATGGACGAAATTAAGATTCTCTGGGCTGATGATGAGATCGATTTGCTCAAGCCTCAGCTAATGTTTTTAGAAAAGAAAGGTTACGTAGTTACTACCGTAACCAACGGACACGATGCCCTGGAAGAAATTGAAGAAAGCAATGAGTTTGATGTTGTCTTTCTAGATGAAAGTATGCCTGGTATCACTGGTTTGGAAACCTTGGCCAAAATCAAGGAAATTCGTCCGAATATTCCTGTGGTAATGATTACCAAGAATGAGGCGGAAACAGTAATGGAGGAAGCCATTGGTTCTCAGATTAGCGATTATCTAATCAAGCCGGTGAATCCTAACCAAATCCTGCTAACGCTTAAAAGGCTAATCGATAACAAGCGTCTTGTTCGCGAAAAGACTAGCTCGGATTACCAACAGGAGTTTCGTCAGATTCTGATGGAAATCAATAGCGGCCTAAACTACGCCGAATGGGTGGATATCTATAAGCGGATCGTCAACTGGGAGATCAAGATCGATGAGAGCAATTCTACTGCTATGGGCGATATTTTGTCTATGCAGAAGAATGAAGCCAATAATGCTTTCTCCAAATTTATTGTCAAGAACTACTTGGATTGGTTGAAGGAGGGGAGTGGCCCAGTGATGAGTGACCGTCTGTTGCGGGAGAAAGTTCTGCCGCAACTCAAAGAAAATCGTCCTACCGTAATGGTTCTATTGGATAACCTGCGTTACGATCAGTGGAAGGTTATTGAGCCAATTATCAACCAATCTTATCGGGTAGAGGAAGAAGACTTCTTCTGTAGTATTCTTCCTACGACTACACAGTATAGCCGTAATGCCATCTTCGCAGGCATGTTGCCAGCAGATATCGAGAAGCACTACCGTAGATTGTGGAAGAATGATACCGATGAAGGAGGTAAGAATAACCACGAGGAGGAACTCCTTCAAGCACAGGTGAAGCGTTTGGTTCGCCGAGATGTGAAGGTGAGCTACATGAAGATCACTAACGTCAATAAAGCCAAACAGATGGAGGACAACATCCTCGATCATATGCACAATGATCTAACAGTGATCGTTTACAACTTTATCGACATGTTGTCTCACGCTCGTACCGAGATGGAAGTGCTCAAGGAGCTGGCAAGTGATGAGAAGGCTTACCGCTCGCTAACTGCATCCTGGTTCCGCAACTCTCCGCTTTGGTCAGCGCTCCAGCGCATTGCTGAACGCGAGGATGTAAAGCTAGTTGTGACCACAGATCACGGTACCATTCGGGTTAATACCCCATCGAAAGTGGTTGGTGACCGGGATACTACGACGAATCTTCGTTACAAGGTGGGTAAGAACCTCAACTACGATAAGAAAGATGTTTTGGAGGTACGCGATCCCTATCAAGCCGGCTTACCTCGTCCGAACGTAAGTTCGACCTTCATCTTTGCTAAGGAGGATAAATACTTCTTGTATCCAAATAACTATAACTACTACAACAATTACTACCGTAATACCTTCCAGCATGGAGGTATCAGCTTGGAGGAAATGATCTGCCCGGTGGTGACGTTGCGACGTAGGTAGGTTTCGGTTTGCTATAAGAGCATAACAATTGTACCGCTCTATTAACCCGCTAATGCAGTTGTTATATGCTGTGTTAGCGGGTTATCTTCTTAGCGATCTTCCGTTCGGTACAACTTGTATTTGTACCATGAACACAGTCGTTTACAAAGGTGTACCTACTAGGAAGTTGAAAAAAATCTCAAAAATCACATCTTATTTTCTCCTTTGCATTTTCATTCGTGTCTTGTATTCTGCGACTGAACTTCCGTTCGGTGCACACTGCTGTATTATGCTGTATACTGTTCTCTATAAACGTGCACCTACTAGGAAGCTGATAATAAAAGTGGGGGAATAAATCAAAAACGAAAGTTGACTATTTCGTTAAGGTGTAAAGAGCCGATTTGTGCCTCTCAGTTGTTAAGGACGACTATAAAAGAGTACTGAGCAAGTTGCACCGTCAACCTTTATTAACCAATCAAATTTTGTGAGTGATAGATTCCCCCGTGTTGAAAACCCTAAAAACCCATATTACACTGTCTCAAAGCTCTTTTTGAATTCATTATTTATGATACCAATTGCCTAAATCATGCCAGAAGTCTAAAGTGTTGATTTGTAGCAATTTGAGTCACTTGCTTTTTGTTTGTTTGTCTATTTTTTGGAAAAAAATCCCATTTTGAGACTTTCTAGGCTTCGGTGACATTGTATTTTAGGCTGCTTCAATACCCAGTTGTGTAGAAACATTAGACGATGAATTGCGCAGTCCAGATAGCAGATTTATCCACTTCTCATTAGTCTTAGTTGAACTATAGTGATTTGCACGCCTCCTAGCTTGATGTGAGAAGGAGTGATATATGAGTGGATTGGATGATATTTGCCTAATCTGCTTGGCGAGAAGCATTGTATCATAGGCATCTGTCATAAAACCGGATACTCGATGATCAATCAGTTCTACTGGTCCGCCCACTGCTGGCCCAATCACCGGCCGGCCGTAGCACATTCCCTCTAGCAACGTCAATCCAAAGGTCTCCACCCACTGGTCAGGTAGGGATAGATTCAATACCATATGTACCCGACGGTAAAACCAGTGCATATCATTTTGGCGTGGGAAGACAATTAGATTATCCGGCAAAGTTGTCCCTTGGAAGTAGGTGCTGATCTCCTGATCTGTAGCGTTGAGGACCAACTCAAATTGGATGGCGGGAAGAAGTCGGGCTAATTCGACGTATTGATCTACTCCCTTGTACTTTCTCAGGGAGCAAGCCATTAGGCATGTAAAGGTCTGTGCGCTTGGTTCTGTGCTTGGCAATTCAAGCGTTTTACTAATAAATTCTTCAGAGAGGCTGTTGGGTATCACGCTCGCTTTTGCCGGTTTGATCGGCTCTTCGTTCGCTAGAAACTGGGACACATAAATGAGGCGATGAGCAGTCCATTTGGCTACTAGCTTCAGGAAGCCTTTCAAAATAGCTGGTTTAACACTTGTCTCATGCAGGTGGTAGATGACCTTGCACCCGCGCACTCTGGCGGCAATAGCCGCACCGAATGGCAACAAGGTGTTGATGTAGACGAGTTCCCCTGGCTCCAGTTGTTTCATTAGACGCAGAAAAAGAACTAGTTGAATGTTTAAGAAACGTAGGAGTTGCCGGAATTTGTTAGACTCTGGTGCATAGGCAAAGACTTGTTGCGATGTTCCCGCTATGTCACTTAGTGGGCCAGTTTGATCAGAACAATGGATGGTAATATCGTAGCCTTCTTGGGCTAGGAAAGCCAGGTTGCCAGCCAGCACTTTGGGGCTGCCACTATAATCATTGTAGAGGTGTACGGCGGTAATTTTTTGTTTCACGACTTAGTGCTATGTAGGTATAGGTAGATGGTGATGAAAGGAATTAGGATAGCTTGCTAGCCATCATTGATATAGCTGACTGCGGAAGGCTCTGCTTGACGGATACGCGTTCGTAGATTTTGCTAATCTGCTTTGCTTTTGCCGGCCAATTGAGTACTTGATCAAATCGATCTAGGGCCGCTTGAGCCATTTGCTTACGAAGAGCTGGATGGTGATACAAGCTGCTTAATACCTGTGCATAATCTTCTACGCTTTGCTCGTAGGTGCTGTAGGGGACTCGGATGCCAGCCTTTGGACCTGTTGTTTCACCTGGTCCGCAATTGTCATAACAGAGGATCGGAAGACTAAATGACATGGCTTCAGGTATGACCATTCCTGCTCCTTCGTGGGAAGGGAAAAAGAACAATTGGCTCTGCGCAAAATGCTGCCACAGCTCAGCCTGCGGTACCCACGGTAAAATCTCGATCGAATGCGTTGGTAGTTCTGTCTGAGCGATTAATTTTTCAAGTTTAGGGAGCTCTGGCCCCTTACCAATCAAAGTGAGTTTTACTTGTTGCTGGTCTGCTGGGGCTAGCTGCTTGTAAAACCGAGCGAAGGCGTTAATACACATGTCAAAACCCTTCAGAGGCACAAAACGTCCAACGGATAGTACACGAAATTGCTGCGGTACAGAAGGTGTGCCTACTGTTCGTTTAGGGGCTGCTACAGCAGGAATAATATCCACGCGTTCACTTGGTAGGCGTAGCGCTTTGGCCACAGTAGAGTTAATACCAATAATAGCTGCCGACCGATTTTTACTAAGCTGTAAGAATGGATCTAGTCGCCATGCAAGCGTTTTGAGGCGCCACTTCAGTTGTTCGGCTACTCGTGTTCGCCAGAAACTATGCTGAAGATAATCCTTAGGAATCCTTGGGTGATGACCGATCGGGCCCCAAACTACCGGACGACCACAAAGCCACAAAAAGCTTGGGCACCAGTCGCAATGGAAATTTAGGTGATGAGCTATATCAAACTTCAAATCTTTTCTGATAACAAAAAGTGCAACACCGAGCTGCCAAAGGTAGTGGTAGAGTAGTGCGCCCCGGCTACCTCGTTTCCAGAATGAGAGCCACTGGGGCAGATCGTAGTAGTGGAAATCGATATTGCTTTCTTCTTTCTCCTCCCCGTGTTCTTCCCAGAAAGCATCAATATCCGCTTGGTTGTTCCTCCGTGTAATAGCAATGAGGTGGTGCTCCTTGCCTAGGTGCCGGATGATATTCCACCCGGTTCCGTCCTCCGACCCTCTGTTTGGGTTGACAGCATAAGCTGTAATCAGAATACAATCTTTCATACAATATTAGTTTTCGTATAGTTGAGGGAAACGAGAACGGATTACCCGGGCAGGAACACCACCTGCAATGCTAAAGGGGGGAATATCTTTGGTGACCACCGCTCCCGCAGCAATCACACTTCCTTGACCAATTCGGACACCATCTAACACGGTTACCTTCGCACCGATCCAGCAGTTTTGCTCGATCGTAATGCCTTGCCGGCTTACCCCTTGTTGACGTATCGGAAGAATAGGGTCGATAAAGTCATGATTTTCTGGATGACAACTGAAGTACTGGCCAATGATACAGTCGGCACCAATCTCCAAGCCTCCGGCTCCGCCCAAGTAGGCAAATTCGCCTATGCCAACATTGTTGCCGATCTTGATACCCTTGCCTAGCTCGCGCGGGCTGGTACAAATGATGAGCCGGCTATATGCACCGATCCTTACTTGATTGCCAAGTTGAATGAAGTCTGTGCCGAAGCCACTAAAGCAGACGCCTTCTTCCAAGCGCACTCTAGATCCGAATCGAATCTTGTTCAAATGTTGCAAGCGAACTCGACGACCCAGAAATAGAAATCGAGGATTACGCAAGGAAAAAAGCAGTCTGCAGCCTCGCAATAAAGCGATTAGATGAGGCCATAGATAGGAAATCCATTGGCGTCCACTGAGGGCCTGGTCTGCTTGAAATTGTGGCCTGTGGCGTTGGATAATTGGTATCAGTATGCTGTTCAGTATGGTGGTCATTTTAGGCTCTTTGTGTGTTGTAAGATTGAAGGATTTGCTGTATGCTGCTGTCCTTGTCTTCGTTGAGAATGCTAAGGTAGGTAGCTCTGGTTTTGCTAAATCGGAGCTGATCAAAAATGGACTTATAGCGCTCTGTGAGTTGAATAATTGTCGCTTCATCTAGCTCTTGCTTGCGCTCTAATATGGTGCTGGGCTTAGCGTAGAGAAATATATTCATGCTGGGTTGTAGAAGCAGGTTATACAAGGACTGAGTGAACCACTGGGGAAGGCGCAGATTTGAACGACGGGGATCCGCGATAAAATCAAAATAGTAGCGGTCATAGATTACAACATAACCCAGCGCACAGTAGCGCAGCTGAATCCACCATTGACCCACTAGATAATCCAGGAAGTAGTAGCCAAAGCGCAAGAGTGAGGACAACAAACTGCTATTGCTCCCTTGCCGAGGAAGGCGCTGTGCATGGAAGTTTGAGGCCGCTTTTCTGCCCATAGTCCAAGCACTCAGGATAGGTAGTATTCCTGGGCGATGACGAACAATGACAACTCTCTCTCCGTGCTCTTCACGAAGTATTTCCGAAAGACGCTTGAGAATTGTGGTTTTTCCTACTCCATCTACTCCTGAGAAAGTGATGATGCGCCCCCAGTTCTTAAACCGATCGAGTAATTGATCACTCCATTGCTTGATTCGTCGTCCTAACACCCGATAGCCCTTATTCACGGGCATTTGTCTGAGTTGCCCCTCCAATCTGACTTGATGGGTGGTATCGAACTTGCCAAGGGATTCCAGCTTGTCAAAGTTCACTTGATATTGTTGATTCAAATACGGTAAAAGCAACACACGTATCTCGGAGGGTAGGCGCTTGAAATATCGGATGTACTTTTCGGGTACAGCACTACCGTTCAAAAAATAGTAGAGAAAAACATGCTCCAACAAATGATGCGCAGCGTAGGTTTGAACATTACCCTTCAATATTTGCTGTTCTTCGCACTGATCTTGCTCCAGATAGATTACGCCACAGCGTTGAAATCTGCTGAGTAGATCCAACTTCAAATATCCTCCATCTGTAAAATATAGGCGGAGGGAGGATCGCTCGCCACAAACCTGCGTCTTAATAGTATCCACCAGCGGGTGGAGGCGACAGAAAAGACTAATTTTTGTATACAATTTAGAGGTGACCAGTAGGTCAATGTCAGAACAAAGGTCTAACTGATTTGGTTCCTGCAAGATATATTTCAAAGCGAAGTACTTTTTACCTCTCAATGTGGTAAACAAGGAATTAATGAATATCTTTCTGGCCGTAAACATTAGTACAGTTATCTAATCATTTGCTAAAGTGCTTAGATTGTGCCAGAATGCAAATTTTTGATTATCAGCGTTTAATGTATTTTTATACTGTGATTTTGTCCTTTTTTGGGAAGTCTTGTCCCATTTTGAGAAAAGTCTAATCGTTTTAAATGAACGCTAACTCAAATAGTTAAATGGCTAGAAATTCGACTGCCTTCCGAATCTTTGTAGTAGAAGATGATCCTATGTATCAGCGGATGATTCGTTATCTAATGGAACTCAACCCAGATCACGAGGTGCATGTTTTTGCAACTGGGCAAGAATGTCTTGAACAGCTAAGCTTGAATCCTGATCTCATCTCACTGGATTATTCCCTTCCAGATATGACTGGCGAGGCTGTTCTTCATCAAATTAAGTCTTTCAATCCTGCTATCACTATACTTATTCTGTCCGGTCAACAGGATGTGGGTACAGCCGTGAAGCTCCTGAAAGAGGGCGTTTACGACTACATAACCAAGGACAGTGAAACTAAGGATCGACTCTTAAATGCGGTGGACCATGTGAAGAAGCGCCAGCAGCTAGAGGCGGAGGTAGATGAGCTGCGTGAACAGTTGGAAATCAAATATGAATTTGGAAACATAATTGGCGACAGCAAAGCTATGGTTCGTGTTTTCCGCCTCATAGAAAAAGCCATTAAGACAGAAATTAATGTTTCGATCACGGGTGAAACTGGAACAGGTAAGGAGATTGTGGCTCGGTGTATTCACTTTAACTCTAATCGGAGGAAAGGGCCATTTATAGCAGTGAATATGGGAGCTATCCCGGCCGAGCTACTTGAAAGCGAGCTTTTTGGCTATGAGAAAGGAGCCTTTACTGGTGCTGTGAGTCGCAAGAAAGGACAGTTTGAATTGTCTTCTGGTGGTACGCTCTTCCTGGATGAAATTGCGGAGGTCAGTCTAAACCTGCAAGCCAAACTACTGAGAGCGTTGCAAGAGCGCGAGGTACTGAGAGTAGGAGGGGAGAAACCTATCTCTTTTGATTGTCGCATTATTATTGCTAGCCATAAGGATCTAGCGGAAGAGGTGGGAAAAGGGAATTTTCGGGAAGACCTATATTACAGACTATTGGGACTGAGTGTTCAGCTACCCCCACTTAGAGAACGGGGAAATGATACCCTGCTGTTGGCTTCTGCATTTCTTCAGGAATTCCGAAAGAAGAATAAGCTTCCTTCTCTGAATTTCGACAAAGAAGCAAAGAATAAATTGCTGGGTTATGCTTTTCCAGGTAACGTAAGAGAATTACGTGCAGTGATCGAGCTAGCAGCAGTATTAGCTGAGGGAGGAAAGATCACTGCAGAGGATATCCAATTTCAAAGTGTTCGAAGAGAGGATGCATTTCTGACCCAAGAAATGACGTTAGAAGATTATAAGCGCAAGATCATTCATTTCTTCCTACAGAAGTATGAAAAGGACGTTGCCTTGGTAGCGCAAAAACTGGATATTGGGAAATCCACTATCTATCGGATGCTGCAAGAAGAAGAAAGCTAGTGATTAGACGCTCTAAACTAATCCCTATGAATCAGAAACTACTCAGAGAAGTAAATACGGATGCGCTTCGCGAAGCCGCTAATGAGTTGGCACCGCAGACCAATGAGACACTCCTAGTCTTATTGGCAGAGCATGCTGACATAAAAATCCACGCCGTGCAGGAGGTCCTGCGGGAAACGGGCCACTCCTTTTTCGGCGGCCTATTTCCAGGCTTAATCTACGGGGAGGAAAAACTAGATAAAGCATTAGTGCTGCTCAAGCTACCTGCACAACAGCCCCCTTTCGTTATCGAGTCCCTGGACTGGTCGCCAGAAACCTTGGTGCCGGTTGCTGAAGCCCCGCATCGCTTTGGTATGGTCATCTTGGTGGATGGCCTGATGGGGATGATCAATGATTATCTACAGATGATCAATAATGCTCTGGGAGACCGCTTTAGTTTTATTGGTGGTGGGGCAGGCTCACTGACCCTTGTTCAACAAGACTGCTTAATGACTAATGAGGGGGTATTCCAAAACGCGGTAGTAGGTTGTTTGCTGGAGCAACGTGTTCGACTAGGAATCCGGCACGGATGGCAGCGTTTGGCAGGCCCATTTATGGTGACAGAGGCAGATGGGAATACACTACAAAAGCTCAACTGGCGCCCGGCCATGGATGTATACCGCGAGGTAGTAGAGCCTGATACAGGCGCTAAATTGGACCCAGAGAATTTCTTCAGTTACGCGAAGGGCTATCCGTTTGGGATCATCCGAGAGCAGGAGGAGGATATCGTACGCGACCCCATTGCGGTAAATGAAGATGGTAGTCTACTTTGTGTTGGGGAGTTGCCATTGAATGCAGCAATCTACATTCTTAAAGGAGAAAGAGATGAGCTAGTCGGGGCTGCCCGCAAGGCTTTTCAGGATTGTCAGACTGCGACTCCGCCTAGAAAAGGCGAGTCGCTTCTGGTGGTAGACTGTATTAGTCGGACACTCTTCCTAGAAGACGACTTTAAACTGGAATTATCAGAACTCTTCCAGGAAGGGCAAACGCCACTTGGTATTTTGTCCTTGGGTGAAATTGCTTCTTTTGGAGCTGGGGCGCTCGAATTTTTCAATAAAACAATTGTCTTAGGGCAGTTGCAAGATTGATCCCCTTATGCAAGACCAGGCCCGTTTAATTCAAGACCTATCGCTACTCTACGAGCTTTCCCTGGCCGTAGGTAGTTCGTTAGATGTAGAAGCCAATAGCCAGCAATTCTTCCGTACCCTGCTGCGGCGCAAGAACATGACCTATGCTGCGCTGTGGTTGCGGAACGAAAAGGAAGGTGTGTACGAATTAGCAGCCTCACAACCAGCCTTTTGGGCAACTCAGGAACGGTTGGAGTTAGATCATCCAATGCTTCAAAGACTAGAGAAAGAGCCTGTCTTTTCTCTTGCTTTCGGTAATCCTGGTTTTGAGGACCTAATCCAAGAAAAAGAAATTCATAAAGGCGCCTACTGGCTGTTTCGTCTTGGAGAGCTGGGCTTTGTGAAGCTTTATAATCGGAATGCTCCGGAGGCTGCAAGCGCCATAGAACTGAATCAGTTACAGGGTGTAATGGAAAAGTTCCGCATTTCACTCGAGGGTTGTATTGCTTTTACCGATTATCAGCTCGAAGCTCAAGAGCGCCGGATAGCTCAGAAGGTAATCGAAGAAACGAATGCTAAGCTTCAGGAGAGTGAGTTGAAGATGCGCAAGATCGTCGACTCCTCCCTTGATGCGGTCATTACCATTGATGAGAACGGCTATGTTACGGAGTGGGGAAAGCAAACCTCAAATATCTTTGGATACACAAGAGAAGAGGCTATTGGAAAAGCGCTTGGTGTTCTGATTGTACCGGAGCGCTTTAGAGAAGCCCATGCGCGGGGGATGAAGCATTTCCTAGCTACTGGTGAAGGGCCAGTGCTCAATCAGCTACTGGAGCTTGTAGGCCTCCATAAGAGCGGACGTGAATTTCCGATTGAGATAAGTATCACTGCTATCCGAAGCGATAACAGCTATTTCTTTAGCAGTTTTATTCGTGACATTACCGAAAGGAAGACCATTGAAAATGCCCTCCGGCAAAGTGAAGAAAAATATCGAGGGATTATCGAAAATATGGAACTGGGTCTACTCGAAGTAGATAGGGATGGGAAGGTTGTTCGGGCTTTCGATCGGTTTTGTCAAATGACGGGCTACAGTAATGAGGAGCTAGTAGGAGAACAGGCAGAAGAAGTATTATTACCACCTAAGTATAAAAAAGTCCTTAAGGAACAGAATGAAGATCGGAAAAAAGGTATCGCTAATACCTATGAAGTTCAAATACTTCGTAAGGATGGACAATTAATTTGGGTAATCATTAGTGGAGCTCCCATATATGATAGTGAAGGGAACATTATAGGTTCTTTGGGTATTCATTATGATATTACCGAACGGAAGCGACTAGAACAAGATATTAAGGAGGCACGTATTGCGGCCGAACAGGCGAGAGCAGCAGAGCAACAGTTTCTGGCAAATATGAGCCACGAAATTCGTACGCCAATGAATACTGTAATTGGTATGACACACCTGTTGTATGAGACCAATCCCAACGCCTCTCAGCGAGAGTACTTGCATGCTTTACGATTCTCTGCGGATAGTCTCATGGGAGTAATTGATAATATCTTAGATATGTCTAAGATTGAAGCTGGAAAATTAGAGTTTGAAAACCGGGCTTTTAATCTCCGAGAGTTGCTGCAAGGACTCCGACGAACATTCCAATTTCGGGTTCGTGAAAAACTGATTAGTGTTGATGTAAGTATTGATCCGCGAATACAAAATTTGCTGATGGGGGATCCTACTCGGTTGACGCAGATTCTCTCCAACTTGCTTAGTAACGCTAGTAAATTCACAAAGGCAGGGAGGATTGGTGTAGATGCGACTTTGGTAGCTCATCAGCTAGGAAGGTACCAACTGCAGTTTATTGTGCATGATACAGGAATTGGTATTGCGCCAGATAAACTCAATGTCATTTTTGAGAACTTTAAACAAGCTGATGTCAATATTACCCGGAAGTATGGCGGTACAGGATTAGGATTGGCAATTGTCAAGGAATTAGTAGAACTTCAGAAGGGTTATATCATTGTTGAGAGTAAATTAGGTGTCGGTTCTAAGTTCATTTTTGAACTTCCGTTTGGAGATACTGAAGCTGTGGCAAATGAAAAAGGCCTATCAACAGCAGCTCAGAACAACGATATTCGAGAACAAATCAGCCAATTAAGTATTCTTGTGGTAGAAGACAATACCATGAATCAGAAATTGGTTCGGCAGATATTTGAACTTTGGAAAACAGATTTCATCTTAGCGCAAAATGGTCGTGAAGCCGTGTCAATGTCCAAGGAACGTACGTTTGATCTTATCTTGATGGACATTCACATGCCTGACATGGATGGTTTTGCAGCAACACGCACAATCCGCGCTGATGCAGACAATCCTAACGTCAATACTCCAATTGTGGCACTTACAGCCGCCGCTTTGGTGTCTGAAAAGAAAGAGGCATTTGAGAGTGGAATGGATGACTTCTTAACCAAGCCGTTTTCACCTAAGCAGTTAGAGTCCACAATTGTGCAAGTCTTGGGTATACAGTCCAAGGTAGATGCTTCAGCGGGGGCTCAGACTGGTGTGTGTGTCGATCTCACTTACCTTAAGGAGTTCTCTGGTAACGACCGCATATTCATGCGTGAAATGATCGAGACTTTTCTGTCGGAAACTCCTAGTAGTATCCTTCAACTGAAACAAGCTGTTGCAGCTAATGACTGGGACTCAGTATACAAGATGGTTCATCGGCTAAAACCCAATGCGATGATGCTCGGAATGCTGGATCAACAAGAGCAATGTACTCAGATCGAAGTGGCTATCAAGCAAAAAACTACAGAACCAGTAGAGCTTAAGCCCTCAGTTCATCAGCTGATTCAAGAAATACAACTGGCTTTTCCTCTACTACGTGCTGAGTTGGAACAATTGTAAGCCTTCTTTTCTGGCGGTTGGCGTATTTGAATAATACTAGATATGCTGTTACACAAAGCGTTGCCTGTACTAGCAGGTAAGGTAGGTTCCAGCAGATGAAAAGAAGTCCGCCATTAAAACCAATAACCAATCGGCACACGCTGGGTGCTGTCCAACCATGATCTACGAAAAGGTGATGAAAATGCTGTCGGTCGGCATGGAAAGGAGAATGTCCTTGTCTTAATCGTAAGACCACTATTCTGGTCAAATCTACTAGAGGCAAGGCAACTAGGAGGGCTGTCCATAAATTATGGCGGCTTAGTGTGAATCCATTGATTCCCAAAGATTGCAGAAAGCAAACGCCAAGCAGCAAGCCAATTACGGTAGATCCATTATCACCCATAAAGATCTTGGCCTGTCGGCCAAAGTTGTAGCGAAGGAAAGCAAAGAGTCCGCCACATGCTGCTGCACAAAGAACAGCCCATTGGGTGTGTCCTTGATGGGCGAATAAAAATCCGAAACCCATGAAGGCGATAGTACTGATACAGGCCATCAAGCCATTAATACCATCAATGAAATTGAAAGCATTAATCATGGCCATCAAAAAGATAACTGTTGCCGGGTAGGAGATCCAACCCAAGGGGAGTTGCCATCCAACGAAGTAGATACTGCTAGTAACCAGTAGTTGAGTTAGTAGTCGAATTCCTGCAGATAGCGGGCGAAGATCGTCCCATAGACTAACCGCAAAAAGAAGAGCCATACTGCAAAACAATGGCATAAACCTAGCATCCCAACCTAACACTAGTCCAAGTACCAAGCTCGAACAACTGGTGGCAATGATCCAGCCAATACCACCCAATGAACTGATGTCGCCGGAATGTAGCTTTCGGGAATCTGTTTGATCAAAGTGTTGCTTCCTTTTTGCCCATCGTATGACCTTTGGCTGGGCGGTTAGACCAAGACCAAGAGAACTTAAGAATGTAGATAGAATAATCATCTTAGTTGGTTTTGAGCGCAGGTTGGAAACTCTGACGTAAGGCCAGTGGTAATTCGAAATCGAAGCTTGGAACCGGAGCGGGAACTGCTCCAAAAGCTGCCTTAGCGTAGCTATCGCTGATGTAGGCCCAGTTGTATTCTTTTATGGCAATACGTTGCAGAGACAAGGCGATTTGCTCCAAACGCTGTGGCGTGACGTCTTGGATGATGGCAGCCAACTCATCTGCATTGTTGAAGTAAGCCGCTTGGTGCTGCGTGGTGATACGGTTATATATGACTTCAAAGGCTATAATAGGAAGACCCAAATACATAGCCTCTACCAGAGATGGATTGGTGCCGCCTGCACTGTGGCCATGTACATAGAGTTGGCAGTTGCTTCGCAGAAGATTCAGCACTTTAGGCTCGTAGATGGGATCCAGTAAATGCAAGTGGGGGTATTGTGAATACGCACTGCGTAATTGTATTCCGAATTCACTATGATCCCAGTTACCAACTACTACTATTGGTAGTTCTAGGTTTTGCGAGAAGGCTTCCAGGACCATGTGCAGGTTGTTCTCGGGCTCGATACGACAAACCTTAAATGCATAGGCTTTCTCCATAAAAGGGAAATGCCGAGCCTCTCGGGTCCTCGCTGAGATGGGGTCTACATGATCAGCGCCGTAGGTTATAAGTCTACTGTAGCGTCCATAACGATCCATGACATATTTCTGAATAGCAGCATTATCACAGATGATTTCATCAGCATAACGAGTAGCCATCCATTCACTCCACTGTAAGAAACGCTTGCCAAAACCACTCCACTTTGGACGTAGCCATTCCAGGCCATCTATGTTGACTATTACCCGCTTCTTACTAAACATCTTGATCAGTGGCAAGAACAAGCAGCCAGAAACACCTAAGACGAGCAGTACATCACAGAAGAACAGTGCATGTAGCATACTGAAGAAGTCATAAAGAATGCTTTGTGGTCCATTAGCCCGCAAAGGGATGTACTTCAGTTTTGCTCCTTTCCACTTGGCTGGTCGATCCAGTTCTGGGTAGGAATGGCCACTACAGTATACAGTGATGTCGATGTCATCTCCTAACTGTAGGACCAGCTGTTGAGCGAGTGTCTCGAAGCCACCGTACTTTGCCGGTAATCCTACCGTACCAATAATAGCTAATCTTGTGTTTTGTAGTTTTCGCATAGTTGCTTGCTTTTGATGTATGCTATTGCGTAGATTATACCAAGATTTTAAATCGTTGATTTACAATCTATTTTGAATTAAAATAAATTCAATACATTCTATTATCAAGACATATTCCAAATTTGGGACAATTTAAAGCGCTCATTTTTTTCATGTTTATGCGCTAATTTGAAATTTTATTCATCTCCCAAAACGGGAAATTGTTTCTTTTTGGGAATGAGTGCAAAAGTTGATTGGTCTTAAATTGCTGGAAATCAGGGGTTTGGTTTTGTGGTGTCCTTTTTGGCGTGTAAGAGCAAAAAAGATTTGTTATGATCCGTTTTTCCTCCACGCTCTTTTTCTTCTCCTTTGCGGCGGTACTCAGTGCGCAAACCGTAAGCACTATTGCGGGACGTATGGATGTAGGTGGTTGGCAGGATGGCGAACCTATGTCAGCCTTGTTCAACAACCCGCATGGTCTTGCGCGTGACGCACAAGGCAATCTCTATGTAGCTGATCGTTACAATCATGTTATTCGCCAAATAAGTAATACAGGTGAGGTGACCACCTTTGCAGGGCAAGCTGGTAATGCTGGGGCAACAGATGGTTTGGCGCAAGTGGCCACCTTCAATGAACCCTGGGGGTTAAACGTCGCCAATGATGGATCGGTCTTGGTGGCTGACACTCGGAATAATCTTATTCGTAGGATTAGTCCAACCGGTGTAGTAACTACCATAGCCGGGACAGGATCCTACGGCTTCAATGATGGACCTGCGCTACAAGCCACTTTTGGGAATCCTACGGACCTTATTGAAGCTCAGGATGGAACGATATATATAGTCGATCATCTCACGCACGTAATTCGGAAGCTAAGTCCTAATGGTCAGGTGACAACCATTGCTGGCCGAGGAGATGTATCTGGCTATGCCGATGGGCAGGGTAGTGGTGCCTTGTTCTTCCGTCCGTATGGACTGGACATGGATTCGGCGGGAGATTTGATTATTGCGGATGAGTGGAATCATCGGATTAGACGACTTACACCAGCTGGCCTGGTAACGACGATAGCAGGTACAGGTGAAATTGGTTGGAGGGACGGAACTACCGAAGAAGCCCAATTCAATTACCCATGGGATGTAGCAGTAGATGCAGCGGATAACATCTGGGTCGGTGATGGCTACAATTACGTCATACGCCAGATCAGTCCAGCCTCCTGGGTTAGTACTATTGCTGGTGTAACCCAGGAACCTGGAGAAGTAGATGGCCCTGCTCTTGACGCAACATTTGATGGGCCAACCTCTCTGGTGCTGAATGAATCAACGACCACGCTTTGGATCGCGGATGCGTATAACCATACTGTTCGTAAAATCTCACCACTTGAGGTGGAGGCACTCGCTATTAGTTTATCTGGACCAGACAATCTCTTCTGTGAAGGTGAGGCCATTTCTATTTCAATTAATGGTGAATTGGGTGAGGTGTCTCGCTTATACCTGAATGATCAGATCATTGTACTTGATACAGTAGTCCCCACTTTCTTTGATCTTGCTCCAGGAGATTACACCGTTCAACTTCAGACAGAACGAGCAAATGGGCAACAAGCAGTAAGTGCTCCACTTAGTTTTTCAGTGGTGTCCTCACCTACTGTGAGTATCGCTAGTCCGGATGGTACTGTCCTTGCTCCAAACGGCGCCTTACGCTTGCAGGCCGTGGGCAACGCTGCTTGGCAATGGTCCACCGGAGAGACGGAATCAGAAATAATTGTCGATACAGTGGGTGAATATGAACTAGCTGGTACGATCCAGGGCTGCCCTGCAGTAAGTGCGTCAATTACGATTACCAGAGAGGCCGAGCCGGAACCTGAGCCCGAGCCAGAAATTGATCTAACACCATGGCTGCCTACGGCTTTCTCTCCAAATGGAGATGGAGCCAATGATATTCTTCGGGTACGTGGTCTGCAAACGGATACCGCCATTGACTTTCGCATCTATGACCGATGGGGTAGGGAAGTTTTTTATAGTTCGGAGGCAAATCTAGGCTGGGATGGCCAACTGATGGGGCGTCCAGTGCTTCCGGATACCTATACTTACTTGCTCTGCTTTGACGATGTGGATGGTAATTCCCAACGACTTCAGGGACAAATTCAGCTCCATTACTAATTCACCACTTTCCACGAATATACTCTACTCACAATCAAACTACTTTCCTTATGCTGATTTTACAACCCTATCCGCCAACCAAAAACCAGTGGCGATTAGTTCTATTACTTTGCCTGGTGGTGTTGGGCTTAATGACTACAAAAGCGCAAGATGCTAATACGAGCCTCCCTGTGGCACTGCCGATAGATTTACCGCTGCAATTTGATGTGCTTGATGTAAAAACTGCCCAACTACTAGGGCGCTATCGCAATCAATGGTTGACTATTCCAGAAGGTTACCAAACGTCGCAAATCGGATATCAACAACGTCATACTAAGTGGGCATGGGGAACCCAGGTGTACCAACAGAAATCCGGAGAGGAAGGATGGCAGCGCATTAAATGGAGCACTGCGGTGAGTTATCAGCAAAAGTTAGATGATCAGGGTACTTCTCTGCAGTTCTCTACGGGACTGGGACTACTTCAACATCGTCTAGATCTTGATCAGCGTTATGACCAGCAATACGTTGACGGCCTTGGTTTTGACTCGAGCTTAGCGAGTGGAGAAGAATTACTCAGCGGCACGGAGCTAGATTTCGATTGGTCAGTAGGCTTGTCATTGGTAGGAGACTGGCTCGCTTCTGGTGTAAGGCGTTGGAAGTTGTCGGGAGTAGCGGCTCATTTGCACCGTCCTACCTTATCCATTACGGGGACTCCCGTAGACTGGGATCCAAGATGGCTACTACAAGGAAGTTACACTTGGTCGATGGCTGAGACGGTTCTCCTACAAGCCAATGCTCATTACCAACAGCAAGGACCACAACAAGAATGGTTAGTGGGAGGGCGCCTCGGATGGTCTCCTAAGGAGGATACGCGCCTATGGCTGGGGGCGGGTTATCGTAATCTGGATGCCTTCGTTCTCCAGGCCGCATGGGAGGAGAGCCAGGTGGGCATTTGGATCGCCTACGATGGAACGACTTCGGCGCTCAATAAAGGGCAGAATAATGTGGGTGCTGTAGAAATTGGGGCCTCTTACCGATGGGGGCGGAAGGGGCGGACAAGAAAGGATAGACCCGAGCCGGTAATGCCTCCTCAGTCAATTCCAATACAAGAAGAACCAGCGATGGTACTTCCGGACGCGGACGGTGATGGTGTTCCTGATGAGATTGATAAATGCCCCCTAGTAGTAGGCCTGGCCGTATTTCAGGGGTGCAATGATAAAGACCAGGATGGAGTGATTGATCCGGAGGATGCTTGCCCGGAAGTATTCGGCAGTCGCGATAGAAATGGTTGTCCGTGGACGGTAAAAGATAGCGACCTGGATGGGGTACCCGACGATGCAGACTATTGTGTCTTTATCAAGGGATTACCTTCTCTTAATGGTTGCCCGGACACCGACTTAGATGGAGTCTCTGATATTGATGATGAATGTCCTTACTTGAAAGGTACCATTAGCAATCGAGGCTGTCCGATTGAAGGGACTGTGAATGAAGAAATAGCTCCCACCGAAGCCTCTAAGCTACCGATGATGATTGTAGAGTTTGATACAGACCAGTCGCTGATTGTACCAACATTCTCCGCTCTTCTTGAAGATTTCGTAACGCCTATCGCGAGAGAGTCAGGCCTGAAGATCCTGATCAGCGGACATACTGATTTTGAAGGACATGCTGCTTATAACGTAGGTCTGGGTTACCGGCGAGCAAATGCTGTAGAACAGTACTTAAGACAGCACCTATCTCCTGATACACAGTTCGAGCAGATCTCTTATGGAGAATTGATGCCGATTGATTCTAACTATAGCTCGGATGGTAGGGCCAGGAATAGACGTGCGGAAGTAAGAGTTTATAGGCGCTAGAGGGAAATTAAAGAGATTATTCGATTTCCAATTTTGGGACTAACCTTCTTGAATTGAGACTTGATATTAGGCTGTTTGTTTGTAAGTGTTTGTTTTTATGTGATTTATGCTTTGGCATGTGCTTGGTGATACTATTGGTAGTGATAATGTAAATACAAAAACCATGAAAAACTACATTGGCCTTTTATTAGTGGTCAGCCTTTTTATTCAAAGCTGTCAAACTAATCGGAGCCTTTTCAATAACAGCCCAAATGGCCATCCACAAGAGCTGGTTCTACAAGAGTATTTCTCGCTTCAAGAACCGGTTCTGCAAGTAGGTGATAAGATCACCGTCAGTGTTTGGGGACATGAGGAACTGAGTGTTGGTTCTGTCAATAGTTCCTTTAGCAGCAATGAAAGCAGTGGTCGTTGGCTGTCTCTTGATCGCGATGGCGAAGTAAACCTTCCGAGGATCGGCCGTCATAAATTAGCTGGTTACAATACGAAGGAAGTCAGTTACCTACTAGAGAGAGAATACGCTAAGATTCTTCAAACGCCAATTGTCAACGTGCGCGTACTGAGCCACTTCGTAACCATTCTGGGAGAAGTTAAGCAGCCTGGGCGCTATCAGTTGAATAGCGAGTTAGTCAATCTAGTTCAATTGCTCGGTCAGGCTGGTGGCCTCAATAAATATGCTAAAGCAGATGCCATCCGGATTATCCGTCAAACACCGGAAGGGCCAGTTAGCCTTGAAGTTGATATAACTGATCTCGTACACCTACCTAAGTACAACGTAACCCTACAACCAGACGATGTAGTCTACCTCGAAGCACGTTCTGCCAAACAGACTGATGAGTTATTACAGCGCGCTACGCCAATCGTTGGGATTCTCACCGGATTAGGTGTTATTGGTTCTCTTATCATCAAATAATCGAAGGTCATGCATTTTCAAAAAGAAGTAAAACTACTGGTTTTACCCCTGCTGAAGTCTGCCCCGGTTATTCTGATTCTGGTGGTTTTGGCTTTACTTGGGATGAAGCGCGCAGTAACATTGATGACGCCTACTTATCGCGCAAGCGGGGCCATCAAAATCAATAATCTAGAATACAGCCAAAGTGGTTTTCTCCTTTTTGGCAAAGACGAAGGAGTACGGCACCAACAGAACCAGACCTTCCTCACGGAACTAGAGATCTTTCGCAGCCGCGACTTGATTAAATCTGCACTGCAAGAATTGGATTGGGAATACAGCATCTATCGTGTTGGTCGTTTCCGGGAAGCAGAACTGGGAGTTGAGAGTCCATTCCTACTAGAAGTAGACAGTACTACTAACACGCAGGAGTCGATCAATCTGACGTATCGAACTGAGGGTGATTTTCGTGCTCAGCTTGTACCCGCCGGAGATACTTTAGTAGTAACATGGGGTGAGCAGTATACCTTAGGAAGCTGGCAATTTACCCTACAACCAAGAGAAGACTTTCTAGCTGAAAACCCGGCAAGCCTTCGCCCCGGTGATCAATTCCGTTTGCGAGCGCAGTCTCTGGATAAGCTAGTCAGTGGAGTGAACGAGAGTAATCTTTTCGTGAAGGCGGTAGAAAAGGATGTTTCCATAATCAAAATATACTTTAAGCACGAGCGCCCAGAGAAAACCCAGGCTTTCGTTGACCAACTAATGCTCAGCTACATTGATGAGTGTCGACGTGCAAAGGCAGAACAGACTGATACTACGCTGCTTTACCTAGACCAACAACTTTCGGGTGTAGCGCGTAAGCTTACGAATGCAGAGGCACAATTGGCACGCTTTCGTACCGAATCAGGTACGGTGGATACCAAATTGGAGACAGATGCTCAGCTTCGTGGTATCAGCCAACTGGATCAGCAGAAAATGGATATTCAGCTTCGCAAAGGCGAATTAGAAAAACTCTATCAATACCTACTGGACGGACAGAATCTGGTTGATTTTTCGCCGAACCTAGAAACCCTTCAAGATGTAGTATTTCGCGAAAGCTTTTTGCAGATGCAGCAGTTTGAAATCCAGAAGCAGGACTTGCTCCAACGCTATGTGCCAAGTAGTGAAGAGGTACAGCACGTCGTTCTGAAAATCAATAAGCTAAGGACCTTCTTGAACGAGAGTGTTCGCAATACGCTCGACAAGCTAGACTATCAATTGGAAGAGCTCAAGGTAGCAGTGGATGATGCTAGTGCAGAGTTACATGAGCTACCAGAGAGAGAGCAAACGCTCATCCAATTACAGCGCAATGTATCGCTTAACGAAGCCATGTATAACTACCTGGTGCGCAAGCGGACGGAATTGTCGATTCATCGTTCCTCTAACCTGTATCCTCATAAGATCATTGACCACGCGCGCTTGCCAGAGACATTGGCGGCACCTAACAAGCCGCTGCTGTATGGCTTAGCTATTCTTCTAGCACTAATGGCAGGTATGACCTTCGCTTATATGCGACACTACTTCTCGGCTCGCGTACGCTACGCGGAAGATCTTGAGGAGAAGCTGGAAGTGCCCGTACTGGCAAATGTTTATCGACAAGTAAAACGGTCCTATTTGCCATGGCGTCGGCAGCATGCAGCTACAGGTTTTGAGCTGTGCAGCAATCTTATGGCCAATCTACATCACTACGGCCTACAAAAGGAACAACAACCTAAGCTGCTCGTATTGACCTCGATGACACCTGGTGAGGGTAAGTCCTTTGTGGGCTATCATCTGGCAAAGTCAATGGCGGATAGTGGGCATAAGGTATTGTTAGTTGATGCCGACCTGAGAAATCCGGGCCTCCACCTGAAGGTTAGCCGAAATAGTAGCCCAGGCTTAGCAGAGGCGTTGCGAGGAGAAATGGCAGCAATACAAACTACCGAGAATTCGAACCTTGACTTTCTCGCGGCGGGGCAATCTGATCTAAGCACATTAGCAGGTTGCTTTGGCCCTGGCTTCTCTGCTATGGTAGAAGCGCTGCGGGAAGAATATGATTACATCATTGTAGATACACCGCCGATTGGCCTGTTTCAAGAACAAAGTCCGTGGATTGAAACAGCAGATCTCAACCTCTTCATTCTTCGGGCAGATTATACCCGAACCCGTTTGTTGCGGGCCATCAAAAAACAACTCGTCGAACTGGATGGTACGCCATTGCGATTGGTACTGAATGATACCCTGCGTGCTCGTACGCTGCCTGGTTACAGTCGTATGCTTAAATCCTACTACCAGTCATGAAAATGAAGTCCTATATAGCGACAGCAATCAATCATCCTGCTGTTTGGAGCTTGGGTGATCAGGCTGCCATGAGCGGGGGGAACTTCATCCTTAGCTTACTGTTGGCTCGTGAATTGGGCCTGGAACAGTTCGGTCTTTTCACGCTTTGGTATATGGTGCCACTAGTAGTGTTGAGTATCAGCCAAGCCATTATTGTCCAGCCTTTTCAGGCATTTTGGCCAGGGAAAAATCCTGCCCAGCAAGAGGAATACAGTAGTGCATTGTGGAACATGCAGTTATTATTTGTGGCGCTTGTTCTGGTACTGTCCTTTATTGGTGGTTTAGTTATGCAAAGCTTTATGCCGGTGCTTGCCATTCTACTAGCAGGCGGGCAGAGTACTTACGATTTATTACGAAAGTTGAGTTATGCAACCGGTCGTGATCGGTTACCGGTAAAGCTCAGTGCTCCATTGTACTTCACTATTGTTTTGGCATTGATTCTTGGCGTAGTTAGTAGTGTGCAAGCTGCCTTCTTATTGCTAGCGGTACTTTTTCTACTAGCAGTGATTGTATCTGCTTATCAACTAGGACTAACTCTAAGATTGGTGCCAAAAGAGAAGCTCGTAGAGCATATTAAGAAACATTATCACTTTTCATATTGGTTGTTGGGGGCAGCGGTGGTGCAGTGGTTTTCGGGTAATGCATTTTTACTCGCAGCTGCAGCTTTGCTTGGCAACAGTACACTTGGTGCTTTACGATTAGCACAGCAGGTTGTTGGAGTCACGCACGTGGTTTTTCTGGCTATGGAAAATCGCGTACCCATCGCTGCCGCCCAACACTTTCAGAAAGGAGCTATTGCCGGTCTATTTCGGTATCTGATTCGGATCGTGAGTACCTATGGCGTGTTGATCCTTATCCTCTTCATCGGATTGCTATGGAGTGAACCACTTCTAGCACTAGCTTATAGTGCTGATGTTGTAGAGCAGGTAATGCGGTATGTGCCCGTTTACACTGGCTTCTATGTGTTGGTCTTTCTGGCCACAATACTCCGTATTGCACTTCGTAGTGCACAATTGACGGCCTCTATTTTCTGGTCGTACTGTTTGGCTGCATTGCTGAGTGCTTGTCTGGCCTATCCATTGGTTGAGCACTATGGTTGGGTAGGAGTACTTCTCGGACTAGTTCTCACGCAGCTATTGCCTATTGGTATCTATATACAGCGATTGTACGCTGCACACCAGCTTCTTCAAACCTCTAAATCACTCTCATGAAAATCATACACCTACTTCTAGGAAAAGCCAATCCCTTGCGGATGAATGGCGTCAATAAAGTAGCCTTCCAATTGGCTAAAACACAACACCAACAAGGAGCAGATGTGCATTTGTGGGGTATCACCGCCAATCCGGTGCACGACTATCCTCAGCGTGCATTTCCGACAACCTTGTTCACTCCTTCAAAATGGGGTGTGCCGGCTGAACTCCGGCAGGCTATCGCCGAGTTAGAAGCGGATACCATTGTGCACTTACACGGTGTCTTCATTCCTATCCTGGACCGAGTGGCACGTCTGCTTTATCAAAATGGCATTGCCTATGTAATTACCCCCCATGGGGCATTGGCTAAAGGGGCCATGGAACAGAATGGTTGGAAGAAACAGCTCTATTTTCGGTTGATTACTCGCCGCATCTTGAAGCGAGCTAACTGCGTGCAAATGCTAGGAGAAGCGGAAAGCGCTGATCTGTTTCATTTAGCACCAGAAATACGCCAGGTATTGATTCCAAACGGACAAGAGATGGAAGAGATTCCTCAGCTAGATACTCGTCCGGCGAATCAGGTGCCGGTTATCGGTTTTTGTGGCCGAATGGACGCTCATCACAAAGGCTTGGATTTGTTACTTGATGCCTTTAAGAGACTATTGGATAGTGGAACGTCTGCCCGACTCCTGCTAATCGGTGATGGTAAGGACCGGCAAAAGTTACAAGCATACTGCGCAGAACAAGGTATCGCTGACCAAGTAGTTTTTATGGGCGCCCGCTATGGAGAAGAGAAGTTTATGATTCTGCATCTATGTGATTTCTTTATTCATACCTCTCGCATGGAAGGATTTCCGATGGCCTTACTAGAGGCGGCCGCCCTGGGCTTGCCGCTGATTACTACTCCAGCTACTAGTATGAACCGTTTCCTGAAGCGCTATAATGCAGGCATAGCCATAGAGCGTCTTGACGTTGACCTGATTCTGGAAAAGCTCCAACAAGCTTGCTCTAGTTTTGATAAAGGGCAGCATCAGGAAATGAGCGCGAACGCCAAACGTATGGTTATTGAGTCCTTTGACTGGACAGATATTGCTGAACAATTGCTCAAGCTATACCAGCGCTGTTTGGCGCCAATTCCCAATCAACCAGCAATCGCAAATATTTAACCCCAAAGCGCGAGCATTTAGCCCTATGAATAATTCCACGACAAATACTGCATTTACCTATCGGAGCCAATGGATGTTTGTACTGCTCGTAGTGATTATGGCACTACGAATCACAAGCTACTTCACCCTTTTTCCGAATTCGGTGGCGATGACTCAAGTCGTCAAGACTGGTCTGCGCATACTACTAACGGCGATTTCTGCCGCTGCTTATTTCAACCTGCGTGCTCGCTATGGCAATTGGCGCTTGCGTACACAAAACTGGTTGCCAGTCCTTTTTTATGTATTGTATTTGTTGTTGGGGCTGCTTTCCGTTATGTGGTCGTCACTCGTTCATTACACACTTTTGCAATGGGCTATGATTACGGAGGCCTTAGCCTTTGCCTGGTTCTTTTGTCAGTGGCTGGTGTTTTATAATCATCTGAGTGGTAATCACGCCAGCTTCTCACGCGTATTCGGACGCGCAACGCTTTGGGTGGGGCTAGCCTTCTTGATCGGTCTGTACATTGATCCGGCTACCTTCTATCGGGAGACGCACGGTGGTGAAGTGGCTCGCCTAGGAGGCGTCATCATCCACCCTAATGAATTGGGTATGCTAGCTGTTCTTGGAGCGGTAATGGCTTATATGGAATGGATGTACGGCGGTGAGAAATGGTGGAACTTCTGGCTATGGGTAGTTTCTGTTGCTGTCTTATTACTGACCCAGTCTAGATCTTCCCTAGGGGCATTTTTACTGGTTACTGGCTTGAGTGTCTTGCTTTCTGGCAATCTTAAGCTCCAACTCGCAGCGACTGTTGCCGCTGTCCTCATTCTCCCATTACTCGTACAAACAATCATCGTCAAGCAGGGGGATTTGGAAGAAGTTATGAGTATGACTGGCCGTTTGCCGTTTTGGAAGGATTTGATTGCCGACGGTTTTACCCAGAAACCAATTTTGGGTTATGGCTTCATGTGTATCAGTTATGGGGAATACTTCTATAGTATTCACGCCTACGCGGCAAAAATGACGCATAATACATTTGTGCAGGTACTTCTAAACCTTGGTCTAGTAGGAGCTTTTATTTGCCTCACCCAGATGATCTTGACCTTTTTTACGGTTGGACGAACGTCAGACTCGTACTTGAAATACCTGGCCATTTTCATGCTTATTCCAATTCTAATCAATTCATTTACAGAGTTCGGTATATTTGGAGAATCTAACTATGGTATCCAATTCTATCAGCTCCTTATCCTATTGTTTGTTTTTGTGCCCCAAGCACGTTATCAAAAACCAAGCATTCATGAGTAAGTTGCAACTTGCGGATATCAGTCTGCTGCATAAAATTCTATTTCCGGAGGTTGAAGAATGGCTGATCTATGCACCTAACTATGATGGTGCGCTTGATGATCAGAAAAGACTTTGCCGTTCACAGGAAGAATTGCAAGTCCGGGAGCTTGTATGCGATCGGTACGTCCTATTTAATCTAAGCGATGTACAGGTTTATAGCTCAAACGCAGTAGCCGTCGTCAGTACTGGTCAAAAGCGAGGAGCTTACCAACTTGCTTATCTATGTAATGCTGATGGTACGGTGCGCTGGTTATATCCCAACAATGATCGCTCCGCCTATTTTCTGCATCTATATAGTGCCTCTGGTTGGCGAGGTACACTGTTAAAACAAGGCTTGAAATGGGGGCATGGATTAGGGCTTGGCCCATGGCTACGTCACGGATCGTTATCGATTTCTATTCCATCTGGAAAATGGACTCCTTCGCATCTTGTTCCTCCAACCTATTCCTTCGCCATCTTTACCGGTACTAAGGGGGGGAACCGTAAGGCGGTGATCGCTGCTGGAAAAGGAAAACGCCCAGACTTTTTCCTTAAGGTACCGCTCACGTGTGCTGCCCAGAAGCTAGTCCGTAATGAGACCGTATGCCTGTTAGAACTAGAAAGCTTATCTCATCAATATTGGGTTCTGCCTCGAGCGCGGTCGATCGGCGACTCATTACAGTTAACTAATGTTCAGCCGGAATATTTACATTCCAAAACAGATTTGAGCCCACTTCATTACGATGCGATCAATGAATTTTGGAGTAACAGTGAGAAACAACCGCTTGCCTCCACAATTAGCTATCAATCTCTTGAAGGTTCGCTAAATACCTTGGATGTATTGGCGGGGCATCCCGATTTAGACGCAGGTCGTGTAGCTGCAGTAAAGAAAGTGCTCTTGGAAGAATGGCAGGGTTTGTCCCCGTATGCTGAATGGAGGGTAAGCTTAGCTCACGGTGATTTCACGCCTTGGAATATGTACACTACGGATAGTCGCCTCCATGTTTTTGATTGGGAGCTAGCTCGATATGAGCCACTGGGGTATGATCTCTTTCATTTTGTTTTGCAATCAGGTTGCCTTATTCATCGCAGCTCTGCATCACAGATACTGGATAGGGTAGAGGAGGTGTGTAGTCATCCCATTTGGCAGGCTTTCCCTTCCTGTGACCCTCATCAGTATTGGCGCTACTACTTGCTTCGACATATTGCCTATTACTTGCCGCGGTACTTACAGCAGGCAGAATTACATGAGCAAGTTCGCTGGCAACTAAACCTCTGGCATGATCTATTGGCTACGGCCAAAGTCTAAAATGAAAATCCCCAGCCCTGACAATCAGGGCTGGGGATTTATACTTTAAGAACAATAGATAAAACTATCGAATCAGCGTCACATCTCCGCGGTAGGTAAGTATTGCTCCATCTAAGAACTCTACTTCAATCATGTAGACGTAAACACCTGGAGGCAATGTATCTGCGCCGCGTCTTCCGTCCCAAAGTGGTGTGCCGTTTAAGCATGCAGGATCTAAGCCTGTCTGCTCTACTAGCAGTCCACCCCAGCGATCAAATAAGCGTGCTGAACGAATCTGCTGTACACCAAGGCAAGCAAAGATTCGGAAATCATCATTTCGGCCATCCTCATTCGGACTGAAGATATTCGGGATGTAAACATTACGGTTTGCATCCAATTCTACGAATACCGTTGCTGATGCGGTACAACCATTCTCATTGACAATCGTCAGAGTGTACTCCTGACTATTAGCAGGGAATACAAATGGATTGCGGATAGTATCAGAGCTCAAGTACTCAGCCGGTGTCCAAATGTAGCTGTAGTTGTCACTTGGTGTGATATTTGGTAGAAGCTGTGTTGTGCTGTCACCCAACTCCACTACGATCGGTGAAGGAATGTCAACGACAATCTGTCCTGGAGAAGCAATCGTAATCGATGTCTCAGCAGTACAACCATTGATGTCTTCAACCGTCACAATGTGATCTCCCGCGAATACCGTTGCCGGTTGAATTACTGGGAAGTTCAAGCCATTGTTGTCCACCATGAAGGTGTATTCTTCAAATGCGTTATTAGCGCCACCAAACACAGTGTCAATACTGATGAAGGTAGGATCGCCAAAACACAATGGAGGTTCGATTGGATCAAGTGTGAATACAATCGGATCAGGCTCCAGGATCGTGTAATCTAGGTTATCCGTACATCCTTTGAAGTCAGTTACCACAACGCTGTAGGTGCCAGCCGCAAGATTGGCATTAATCGGCCCAACAACATTGTTGCTCCAAGTAAACTGATAAGGGCTGTCTGGCGTCACATTACCACCTGTAGCACTTACTCCAATAACACCGTCCATATCGCCAGCACAGGTGACAAATTGTGTAGTTGTAACTGGATCAATCACCGCCGTTAGTGGTGCTGGCTCAGTTACTTCCACGGTCTGTGCAAACGTACACATGTTGGCATCTGTGATGATTGCGTTGTACGTATCAGCACTTAGGCTGTTAATCGTAGTAGTGGTTTCGTTCGTCTCTACCCAAAGGATATCGTATGGGCCAGTTCCACCCATTGGATCCAGGGTTATGCTACCGTCAGCATCACCGTTACAGCTTACGGGCTCGACAGTTACACCTACCGTGATTGGGTCAGGTGCACCTACGGTAAACTCTGCATCGATACCACAACTTCCGTCAATGATATTCACAGTCTGGAGTCCTTCACACAAAGCTAGTGCTGTAGAGGTAACACCTCCATTCGTTGTTTCTCCAGAAGCCCAGGTAAAGATGAAATCACCAGGGGATCCGTCGCTATAACTCGCCGTGACGGTTGCTTGACCGTCGCAGGTATTATCATCCGGACAGCTCGTGTCCATCACATTACTAAATACGACTTCGATTGTAGGCGGAGCGTCTACCGTAATGTTATAGGAAATACTGCTACAGCCATTGGCATCATTGATGACTACACTGTAGTCTAGTGGGGCCAATGCAGTAACAGGGTTGCTTGTAGTAGGAGTAGCAAGGTGCGACCAGCTGTAGTTGTATGGCGCCGTACCTCCACTTGGGAACAAGGACACCTGGCCATCAGAATCACCCGGACAAGTTGGGCGACGAACCTGGAAGGAATCCAACACAATTGGATCTGGCGATAGTACCATTGCGGTATCAATTGCCGTACAGAAGTTGTCTGCAGTTACTGTCACAATATAGGTTCCTGGTGACAGGTTCGTTAAAGCAGTACCGGTATCTCCACTATCCCAGTTAATGCTAGTGATCGTTGTTCCAGCAGCAGGTACAACCGTAAGAAGTAGGTTTCCATCCTCACTATCAGCACAGCTCACGGTGTCATCATCGAGCATGGTGATGATGGGAGGAGCAGGTGCAGAAATCACTTGCGTTACCTGAGTAGTACAGCCATTGAAGTCGGTAATATCTACGGTGTACGAACCCGCAACTAAACTGGTAGCAATCGAATCAGTAAGCATCATGTCATGCGACCAAGAGTAGGTGTAAGGCGCAGTACCTCCAATAACTCCTAGCGTGATAGATCCATCACTACCTACGATACAGGTCTCGTTATTGAAGTCAATAGCTTGGGCTACCAGTGCTTCTGGTTGGGTTACGATAAAGGTATCGATCACTTGGCAACCAGCCATACTAGCATCCGTCATCGTGACACTGTATTCACCGGCAATTAATCCGGTAATCTCACTAGTAGTAGGGGTATCGGTAGATCCTGGGGCATTGCCACTCCAGGCAAATGTGTAAGGCTCGTCGGCAGGGGCACCAGTAGTTGTACCACTTACGAAGATTTCACCTGTAGCATCACCGTTACAGAGAACATCCGTTACCAATGGATTCAAGGACAGCACCTTAATAGCTCCAACGGTATAGCATTCATCCGTCATACAGCCATTGTCATCCGTTACAGTGACGCAGTACTGGCCAGGATTAAGGTTGCTCAAGGTTGTGGTTGATGCTTGGATCGTTAGACCTGTGCTCCACTGGAAGGTGTAGTTGCCGTCGGCAGTCGTACCTCCTGAAGCAGTAATGGTAATCAAACCATCTTGTCCACCCGTACAGCTCGCGTCCGTGATAAATGTATTAGCGTCTAGTACTCGTAGTGCTGGTGGTTGTCCTAGTGGAATCAACGCGATTTCTTGACAACCAGCTGGGTCGGTCACTGTAATACCGTATGATCCTGCGGGAATCCCGCTGATGTAGTTCGTGTTTCCTGGATTGGTCACACCATTGGGTACACTCCAGGTGAAGGTGTAATCCGGTCCTGGGTTTTCGATAGGTAGACCATCCGAGGTTGGTACAAAACGAATGGCACCATCGTTGAAGCCGAAGCAAGAAGGAATTGTATCTCGGATAGTAATTCCAAGTACCGGGCCTGCCAATACATCAATCGTATCTACTACCGTTTGTACCGTAGGCATTGATGCATCGGTGATGGTTATCTGGTAAGAACCTGCGGCCAGGTTGCTTACAGTAGAAGTACCTCCATCAGCGCCAATAGTGACAGGGGCACTGTTTGGACCACTGATTGGTACCGTATTCCAACTGTATTGATAGGGTGCTGTTCCTTCGTCAACAGTGATCGTGAAACTTCCGTCATCAAATGATGGGCAAGTCAAACTATCTTGCTCTAGTAGAACGAAGAACGGATTATCTGAAACCACTGCCTTACCGTTTGAAGGTTGCAGCTGAACCTCTTCTGTATTGCTGTTGAAGACTTCAAATGGAACTGGGCTATCGGTTACCTCTAGTGGAGAGCAATCTCCTAATTGACCAATCACATCAAAGCAGATTTCAAAGAAGATAGCATCGTCAGGAAGCGTCACTCCAGCGAAAGAATTATCCGACCAAGATACAGTCATCACACCTGGTGCAATACCGTTTGGTGTTGGGAAGTTCTGCCAGCCAAAGTTGCCGATATTCAAATCAGGTACAGAAGGGTTGAAGCCCTGTACGCCTGAAATGCTAAGGATTGTCGGATCCCACGTTACAGTGAACTGCGCTGAGATAATATCAATGAAGTTCGCAACCGTCAGCGGTACACATTCGTTGGTGCTTGGCAGTACATTGGTGAACGGTAGTTCAAAGACAACCGCATCACAAGCGTCAATCATTGGAGTGATCGCCGTTCCGCCGCAGCTTTTTCCGTCCTCTACACTGATCACGTAAGTACCAGGGCCAGGAACAGTGAAGTTCACAATGTCATCGTGGTCGGCAGGTCCGTTTAGTACGGTACCCGTAACCCCTGGATTGCCTTGTTGGGTAATGGTGATGCTGGTGTAATCTGAATTGTCCAGCTCTGATAGACCGCCTTGCACGCGGAAACTACCCTGACAGCCATTTAAAGTAAGCTCTGTAATGGTGATCTCATTAAGGTATGCGACAGCAAATTGATCACTGGCGGTCAGACTTACACATTCACCTGCGGGGTTACCCTCGTATTCAGCCTCACTTCCTGCGGCAAGTGCATCGAATGTCATCGGTGCAAAGTGGAAAATGACAGGGTTCCCGCCATTAAAGGCAGTCTGCAGTGCTCCTTGATTGAAGAAGGGTACAGTTCCGCTCAAGGTGTTTCCTGTGTAGACATAAATACCGAAAGTGGCATTGCCGTCATCAAAAGTACAGGGATCAGCTACGATACTGTTTAGGTCAGGACCGGTAACAGTAGGAGGGCATGTGAAAAGACCGTAAGCAATACCGGCAGGAGTGGCCGTGTTAGGGTCTCCTGATAGATCTTCATCACCACTGTGATTAACGATGAGCGTATCACCCAAGCAAAGAAATAGTGTGTCCGGGATGATATCGTTCGATTGGCCAGTTAATGGACCAAAGGAAGCGACCGTACCCGCATCGGACAAGGCACATGAGCGCGCTCCATTTACGGTGGTGCGCGTCAAGACTACTTGGTTTGGGATTTGCGCTGCTACGAAAGCAACAGAGAAAAAGAGAAAAAATACACTAGTGAGGATCCTATTCATGGTTCCGAGTTGATTGTTTTGACCCACCACATCGTCGGAATACAAAGTGGCGGAAACGGGATTTTGCGTATACGACTGGCCTAATCTGCCTTAATCATGACTTTACCAGAAGATACTTTCGAACGAACCTACGCTGCCCGCAATAGTCAAAAAATGACGGTATGGCGGACAAACGACAAGTTCCAAACGTCCTTGACGGGCGCAAAATTACAATCTATCGGGGCAATATTTGTGTTAAAGTTGAAAACTCTGGCGCCCTGTCAGCTAATTGTCGCTCAAAGGGATGATTTCTCCCTGGCGATCATTCCGTTGTAAGTACTGCAGAAACTGCCGGGCCTCACTATTGGATTCGAACTGACCGAGTACTACCTCGAATTGTCCGTTAGCTAAAGGTTGTAGTTCGGCTCGAGTCTCAAATTTTCTTTCCAATTCACTCACTTCTTTGACTGCTGTACCGTAGTCAGGAATGGTTTCATTCAAACGAATGGCGTACTCTGCTCCCGAACGTGGGGTGAAGGTAGATTCCGCCATCGCTACCGGTTCTCCGCTTAAGATTAATGTTGGAGTAGTCACTGTTGTGGGCTTAGGGTTGGAGGCAGAGAGTAAGCCAGGCTCCATGTCAGTTACTAGTGCTGGACGTCGGAAGGTTCTTTGCTTTTTGGGGCTGGCAATAGCATTTTCTGATGCAGCTTGGGGTAAGGCAGCGTCGGCATGATGCGCAGGACGATCCAGATGTCTCAACCACCTTAATAATGGCTTGGCTTCCTGACTGGCTGAGCGCCGAGCTATGAGTTGTCCATTGGTAGCAAAGACCAAGATGCTCGGAATAACATCTACCTCAAACTGGTGCTGCAGGACCTTACTATTGGTGTTGTTGAGATCAACCTTGGCAGCCAGGTAATTAGCCTGAATAAAGCCACCTAGCTGAGGATCTTGAAAGGTGTTCTCTTCCATCCACTTGCATGGTGCACACCAATCGGCGCTAAAGTAGAGAAGGAAAAGCTTGTCTTCTTGTTGAGCTCTTTGCTGTAATTCCTCCAATTCTGGTGACAGCCATTGGACGGCTGCTTGTAAGGAGGTAGCAAATAGTAGGAGTAGGAGCGACCCCACCAAGGGCCGTAAGTTCTTAGGGATGTTCATGGGAGTAAATGCTTTTGGGAAATTCTAAATTACGGCATTTAAGTCGAAAAGGCCAGTGGAAAGAAGACGAATGAGGGAACGGTACTATTTTTCAAGAAAACTTGCTTGCAGATCTTAAAAGCAGGTATCTTTGCCGTCCGGTTGTACGTGACCCTGTCGCTGTTCGCTTTTGGCGAAAGGAGGAAAGTCCGGACAATGTAGAGCACCGTACCACTTAAGAGGTGGGGGGATCAGGAGGAATCCCGATTCTATAGAGAGTGTCACAGAAAACAAACCGCCATACTTCGGTGTGGTAAGGGTGAAAACGTGCGGTAAGAGCGCACGCCGTCGGATAGTAATATTCGGGGGAGATAAACCTTGCGGATTGAAATGCCACGTAAACCAGTAGTGCCGCTCCTTTCGGGGAGTTGGTCGGCAAGTTGCTCGCTTGTATGCTGGAGGGTAGGCAGATAGATCCTGTGCAGTGATGCCAGGGCTAGATAAATGACGGGGCTATCCCTTCGGGGGTAGGACAGAATCCGGCTTATGATCGTACAACCGAACTTAAAAAATGAAGGGTCCTCCATGTTATTTGGAGGACCCTTCACCACTTTAGCAAATCTTATTGCGGTAGCGCTCTAGCCTTGCGGATCAAAAGCACCAAAGTCAAACAACAGTGTAAAACGCAGTGTATTATCAAGCGGGTTACGCTGGTTGGTCGTTGGAACCAGGTAGCTGAAGTTTAGTCCGAAGATATTGTACTTCAATCCCATACCTAGTGTCAAGTACTTGCGACCACCTTTCTGGATGTGCTCGTTGAAGTAGCCCGCGCGAACTGCAAACTGCTGGTCGTACCAGTATTCTGCACCAATGCTATAGACAAACTCACGTAGTTCTTCACTGAATCCTTCTGGCGCATCACCCCAGCTGCTGAAAATAGCACTGATCGGTGACTGCTGCAGGCGATCATCAGTAGCACAATCTGGTCCCTGACAAGGAGTAGGTACCATGAGCTTATTTACGTCAGCTGCAATCGTAAGCTGGTTGAAATCATCAAAGTCCATAGTCCAAGCTGCTCCTAAGCCGAAGTTAGCTGGAAGGAAATCACGATCTACGTTACGAGTGTAGGTGATTTTAGAACCGATGTTACTCAAGGCTAGACCAATGGTAAGCTCACTATTGTCTAGAGAGCTAGAGTTTAGCTCCGTCATGTAGGTGAACGAGATATCAGCTGCACCGGCGATACCTGCTTCAATGATATCTCCACCGTCCAACTGCTGTCCTGCAGCAAGGTTAGAGTAGATAAACTTACCAGTTAAGCCCGCCGTAAAGTTATCCGAAAGCTTACGAGAATAGGCAAGGGCTACTTCAAACTCATTAGGACGTCCTGTTACCAGTGGTTCACCATTTACATCGGTGAACTCAATACTTCCCAAAGAGAAATAACGTAGACCGAAACCTAAAGCTTCGAGATCGTTTAGTTTTTTGTACCCAGTCAAATAGGCCAGGTATACATCGTTAAGCCCGAGGGAGCGTAACCATGGCGTATAAGTAGCGGCAACAGCCAAGTCTTCTTCGGCTAGTACCAATTTAGATGCGTTGAAGTGCATAGCGTTTGGATCAGCAGATATTGCGATACCTACATCACCCATTCCTCCTGAACGTGCGTCTCCTACGATGCGTAAGAAAGGAACCGCCGTAGCTACCGTATTGGTACATGGGGTACCGTCCAGGTTATAATATTTACCATCTTCTCCAAGGAAACAGTTGCCTTGTGCTTGTATGTCTGTGTTAAATAGCAGGCAGAAGAGTGCGAGAGATGCTAAACGTAGTACGTTCTTCATGAGTTTGAATTCATTTGCTAATAAATCGGCTGCAAATATAGCCTAACTAACGACTATTAAGTGCTTACCGTGTTGCTGTTTTGAGTATCAAATGCAAAAGCCTTGCCAAAAGCTGGGGCTGCGTTGCGTTTCTTCACCAAGAAAACCTAGAAGCACCACCCTTTATTTTGTTGTTAACGGATTTTCTTTGCCAACCGGTTGCCTCTGGCAAAATACCGGTAAGCATCAGCTATTGTACGGAACAATAGAATAAAGAATAAGGCATTGGCAAACAACCTTTAATACATCACTAAAGGTTATTTGCCGATACTATCACGCTTGTCGTTTTGCTGTTGGATTTATTTCAGGATAACCAGCTTCTCAAATTCGCTTTCACCGCTAATCTCCGTACCGCTAGCAGTACGTACCCTGACTTGATATAGATAGGTTCCTCGCGCAAGTTGATCACCATAATCATCGCGTCCGTCCCACTGGATACAGTCATCCAGTCGAAGTGCTCCATCATTAGCTGGAACCAGATGCTCAATCGTCTTCACTAACCGCCCACTGATCGTAAATACCTGAATGAGTACCTCCAGGTCTTCACCAGCAATGTTGGTGTCAAATTGGAAGCAGGTACGGTCAGTAAATGGATTAGGATAATTCAAGACATTCTGTAGCGCCACCTTGCCGTCACCGGCGACAATAAACTCTGTCTGTCCTTCACCCAGGTTATTAGCTACATCCCACGCGCGAACACGCATCGTGTAGGTCCCTGGCTCTAAATCACGGAGCGGGAAGCGAACTTCGCCTTTGGTATAGTCATTGTTTTCTGCCTCATAAAAATCATTCAGCAGATAACTGTTCTGAGTGTCCTCGTTTAAGAATCCTTCTAAGTCGTGCCCAATGCTGTTTCCGGTTACATTGATACCGAAATCATCAGCTAGGCGCACTACTAGAGTAGGGTTCGGATCTACCTGGCTGCCAGCTACGAAATCTGTAGAATTCATGAAAACTTCCACTATTGGTGGTGTGTCATCCACCACACCGTCAGGGTTTGATCCACCAATGATGAACTTCTCCTCACTGCCACCGGCATCTATCTTTTGTTGCGGATCAGAAGCATAGTAGCTAATCTTTCCAGGTCCAAACGTGTAGTTGATATCCTTGGGTACCACGAAAGTGAAACTGAACTTTCCATTTTCTACCGAGGCCTTACCACGGAATAGCACATTCTTACGCACCATGTAGGTCCGCTCGGGGCTTCCTTCCGGGTCATTACGCAAGGTTTGGGCACCTACTCGTTTATCATATATGGTAGGAAATACCAGACCATTGAAATCGCTCATCAATTGACCATCCAAATCTTCGATTTGTCCAGTGATAGTCACCGTCTCAAGTGCACTTAGTGTGTCCACGATCGCTGTATCCACCATAATGCCATTTATCGTGGTAGTAGTCACATTGAAGCGAGGCAATGCTGCCCGTTGTGCTGGGTCGCCCATCAACATGAACTTGCGTTCGTTATCAAAACTTCCCGTGTTGCTCAAGGAGTTTTTGGCAACCTTTACTACGTCGCCTAAACGAGTCCAATTACCCGCATTGTCTTGTTGTAGCAATTCGGTCAAGGAACGATTGGTCAATGCTGAGTTTCTAGAGGCAAATACTGGACGGGTGGTGGTCATTAGTGCCACGGCTCCACCTCTGTTAGCTAGCAGTAGTTCTTCTCCTGCAGAGACGAAGGCACCATTGTCGTAATCACCAAACGTACAAGTTGCAGTCAGGAAGATACTTAGACGATCCAGGTTGTTCCAGTTTTGAATCTGAGGGATATCTAGAACCCGCTCCTGGGCCCATCCTCGTGGACCACCGTGGCCCAAATAGGTTGTGATTACTGCTCCTCGTTCAACCGCGCGATCAAGTTCTTCTTCCACACTTGAGAAACGGTCTCCAGCTGGTGTAGACTCCTGTGGGAACAAGTCGAAGAAGAGTTTATTCAGATTGAATTCTGGACGAACGGAACGAACAATCTCAGCTGCCATTTCTGCGTCGTCTGAGTGCGTAGCGCTATCCTCATCATCTCCTAAGAAAATCATACGCATGCGCCAATCCTGTAGGTATTCTGGATCGGTATCGTAGTTAATGATCTTATTTACTACTAGGTTAGCCTCATCCGTGGTTTTTACTGGAAGACGGCCTACTGAGATGCTTAAGTCATTAGCTAGTGGGTCATCACCAGGCTCGTTGTAGAAGATAGCGAAGAAATCATCCGCAGGATAACCGAATAATTCGTGGTTTTGATCCCTTTGGTAAACTGGAACGAAGTTGCCTCCAAATCCATATAGATCACGGCAGTCGAAAGAACCATCACCAACCAGCAGTAGATAACTCAGCCGTTGGTCGCGCTCAAAAATCACCTTAGCGAAATCGCGAATAGCCGTAGGGCTTATGCGGCCGCTAGAAAATTCGTTGTAAACGGCTGTTGCCGAAATGACTTCTACCTCTAGTCCAGAAACTTCGCGGCGATGTCTAGCAAGGCGTTCTGCTTGTTCTACAAAATCTGGATGGTAAATGATAAGCATGTCCTTACCGGTAAGCGCATGCAGGTTTTGTGGAGTGACTGGCCCTACTGGCTCTGCACTAAACAGGTCGGCGTTTGGATCAAAGGCTACAAACTCGCGAAGTACGCCTGCTGTATTTGCGCCAAAAACAAAACTGCTGCCGTTACTATTACCATTCTGCAAAGCAGGTTGTAGCGTATTCGTGATATCCCAAACAACGGTATTTGCACTTACACCACCTAGTGTGAATGTAGTACTTGTTTCAGCTAGACTTCTAGTATCACGGAAGGAGGTTTGTCCACCGACTACCTGAAGTTGAAGACGAGCACGTGCCTGGAGAAAATCCAGCCATGCTGAGCTTTGTTCCCCACCACCTGGATGAGGATAACGCAATAAAAGATCAAGGTCTTCCTGGTCCAAGTTGACTGTTCCGTTAAGACGTGCGGTTGGAGCGAGGTTGCTGTAAATTTCGTTACGATCACCTATAGGCACCCGAGGTACAGATTGACTAGTAATCGTCTGGCCAGCAATGTCAATGAAGAATCTAGATCCTACGCTGGCGCGCAACGCCATCTCTGAACGAATCTTTACGGGCTCACTGGTAACCAAGCCGGACAAAGTAAATAGGTCATTATATTCTTTGTCTCGAGCAAACTTGAAGAAGTCGCCATACCAATGTTGACCAGTACCGGTACCCGTTGACTCAATCTCATGGAGCGCGTTTACGCGATCCTCTTCGAAGCGGAAAAGACCATCGTAAGTACTTGTACTATAGGTTGTATTGTCAACACTAGCTTGAGGTTGAACACGGAGTCCGTCACCTCCACCAATCTTTACGAAGTAATAATTGCTTTCATCATAGATGTTTACTTCCTGATTGAACTCATCTGCATCTTCTGAATAGCGCCAACGTTTTGGACCCTCTGCATAGAACAGGAGTATATCACCTCCATCGAAGCTACCATCGTCTTCTCCAGTGATTTGAATCGCATTTTCTACCAAATCTTCGGCGCGATCTTCATTGACGTCATATGGCAATAGACCACCACCATTACCATATATCTTAATGGTACGAGGATCGACATCATCCAGATTGCTGATGCCCAGGTCATCTTTCAAGAAGCCATAGGTCAGTCTGTGCATTCCGGTGTTATTTACCGCAAACTTGTATACAGTACCGTCACTCAACACAGAATTAAAAGGATCTCCTCCGCGAGCTACCGCTTGCGGAATGTGGCGAACATCCAAGACCATGCTCACTACACGTTGATAGCGATCTCCATCCTTGATAAATGGTACACACGCTACTTTACCGATGTATCCTGCTGAGGTACGTACAATAGAGGTATTGAAAATTAGGCTTTCGCTTAATTGGGAGTCTTCAGGTGCTTCGGCCTTATCAAAGTCTTCCAGTTGGAGACTTGTGACCTGTACTTGAAGTTCGCCAGGGCCATTTACTGAGAAGCGCTCATTCCAATAGGGGAGGGAAGGAGCAGCATCACCAAATTTAGCTTCGGGGAAAGACCATTGCTCAACGGTCTGGTCTCCCAGCCGATAAGTAATAGGCGTATTCGACCATTCAAAAGTATGGCGTAATAAAGTTTGACTATGCACCGAACCAACGACCAGTAAGGTCAGGGCGGATGACAAGAGTAGTAGTTTCTTCATGCCGGTTCTCAATTCAAATCAATGTGGGTGTTGTACACTGATTGTTACAAATGTACACGCTAAAAACGTAAACACGGAAAGGCTATTTTTCGTTAACGCGATTTCGAGGCTAAAATGTCGTAAGTCTGCCTTCGCTGAAGTTTAATTGGTCAGTCACAGAGCAATTGTGTTAAAACATTTGGGTAAGCCCACACTCTTTAGTAGTTTGGACCGCTCAAATTATTCGTGAGGCGCCTATCAAACAGAGCAAGTTTAATACAACTAATCGCGCAAAAATGAGGAGAAAGCTACCCCTGTTGTTGGCTCTAGTGGGGATCGTTGTTTGTAGTCTACAGGCGCAAGATCCTATATTTAGTCAATTCTATGCTGCACCCCTGCAGCTGAATCCTGCCTTTGCAGGAACTACATTGGCGCCACGTTTCACTTTTAATCATCGTAATCAATATCCGAACTGGCCTAACGCCTACATTACTTATGCTGCTTCCTTCGAACAGGAAGTTGAAGCGCTGAATAGTGGCTTTGGTATTCAAATACTAACTGATGCGGCTGGTGATGGTATATATAAGGTGAACCAAGTATCGGGTGTGTACTCCTATAAAGTACGTTTGGGAAGAGAAACCAACGTACGAATTGGTTTGGAAGCTGGGCTTTCCCAAGCAAGAGTAGATTGGGATCAGCTCATATTTGGTGATCAAATTGATGAGATTACCGGACCTGTAGATCCTGCGGGTAATCCTTTCTTGTCAGAAGAGAATAGACCAGAGTCGCTGTCAAGCACCGTATTTGATGCTTCTGCCGGTATACTATTTTACAATCGCACGGTATATGGTGGTGTCGCACTGAAGCACATCAACAGGCCGAACGAAACCTTCTTGGCAATTAATGAGAACCTGTTTGCTGGACGCCCGCTGCGCCTGACGGTTCACGGCGGTGCAGAATTTGCACTAGGGCGGCGCAATAAGCGGGGTGATGCTGCGTTTATTTCTCCGAATGCCATGTTTGTTAAGCAGGGCGATACCGGGCAGATAGTGCTCGGTAGTTATGTGGGAGTAGGGCGAGTATTTGGAGGAGCATGGTTTCGCCACAATTTTACACTAGCGGACGCCGCTGTTTTTTCAGTAGGTGTTCGAGAAGGTGTCTTCCGGATCGGGTATTCTTATGATATGACCCTCTCCGCACTGGCAGATGTGCCAGGAGGAACCGGAAACGCTCATGAAATATCGCTAACGATTAATCTAGAGGACAGCAAAGTTCTTCAGCGTAAACGCCATAGCTCGCGCTGGAATAACTGCTTCCGCATGTTTAATTAGTGAGTGTATTGTGTGTGGTCGCTGGAGCGAAAACACAGCATTGAAACTACTTTAGGGTAGTTTAGTAAGGAGTAAAGTCACTGGTTTTCAGTTGTTTAAACAGGGAAGCCAGGTGAGTATAAATGTTAAAGTTCGCATTTTTGAGCCTTAGGAAGGTGGAGGACATAAACAGGAAATGTTTTTCTTCTATCTTTGGTGGTCGATTCGCAAAATCAAACTCGGTAAAGGGAATGAAAAATCTGTTAAAATTAGGCTCAGTCGCTTTGGGCCTTGTTCTGGTGTTAAGCTCGTGTGGCAAAAAAGAGTCCTCCGACGTCACCGGATGGAATTTCAATGACACCAAGTGGGGAGGTTATGAAAAGAACCTCGACTATGAAGGCCAGGAAACTGGTCCTAACCTTGTGTTGGTACAGGGTGGTACCTTCGTGATGGGTTTCACGGAGCAGGATGTTACCTACGATTGGGATAACAGTCCACGCCGCGTTACTGTATCTTCTTTCTACATTGACGAAACTGAGATTTCTAACCACAACTACCGCGAGTACCTTTACTGGGTGAATCGGGTATTTGGTGAGAGCTATCCAGAAGTTTACTTGAATGGTCTTCCTGATACGCTAGTATGGCGTGACGAACTATCATTCAACGAACCGTTGGTGGAAACTTACTTCCGTCACCCTAGTTACGATGACTATCCAGTTGTTGGTGTTAGTTGGGTGCAAGCCAACGAATTTTGTAAGTGGCGTACTGACCGCGTGAACGAGTCTATCTTGATCAAGCGTGGTGTACTCAATCCAAACATGGAGCAGAAGGATGAAGATAACTTCAACACTAAAGCTTACCTAGTAGGTCAGTATCAAGGTGATGTTCGCAAGAACTTGCGTGACCTTCAAACTGGTGGTGAGCGCCCAGTACGTTTCGAAGACGGTATTCTTCTTCCAGAGTATCGCCTGCCAACGGAAGCAGAATGGGAATATGCAGCTCTAGCACTTCTAGGCTTGCAGGAAAACGAAAAAGACGAGTTGTACACCGACCGTCGTATCTATCCTTGGAATGGTACTTCAACCCGTTACCAGAAGCGTGACCGCTACCAGGGTTATATCCAGGCTAACTTTAAGCGTGGCCGTGGTGACTACATGGGTGTTGCTGGTCGCTTGAACGATAACGCTTGTCCTACTGCACCAGTTCGTGCTTACCTTCCAAACGACTTTGGTCTATATAACATGGCTGGTAACGTGAACGAGTGGGTTCAAGACCTTTACCGTCCACTTACTACTACTGACCTTGTAGATGCTGACAACCACGATATGAACCCATTCCGTGGTAACAAGTTCCAGCACCTAGAATTAGACGAAGATGGTCGTCCAGTTGAGAAGGACAGCTTGGGTCGCCTACGTTACCGTTACGTAGAAGATGAAGAAGCTGCAGACCGTGAGAACTATAAGGTAGGTCAGCCATTTAACTTCTTAGATGGCGACCAACAGTCAGAAGCATTCTACGACTATGGCCGTCACACTTTGATCAGCGACCAAGCTCGCGTATTCAAAGGTGGTTCTTGGGCAGACCGTGCATACTGGTTGTCTCCAGGTACTCGTCGTTTCAAGGATGAGACTAAGGGTGATCGCTCTATCGGTTTCCGTTGTGCAATGATCCGTATGGGTGCACCAACCGGAAACGAAGAAGAGAGTGGACACTTCTTTAAGACAAAGCGCAGTAGCCGCCGTCGTTAATAAGAAGCGGATAAATACTTCTTTAGAAAAGCCATTTCGCCAAGCTGCGAAATGGCTTTTCTAGTATATTTGCGTCCTAGTTTTTAGCATCTACCTTAGCCTATGTCTTCAGCTCATACGACAGATCTACTTCCATATTTCTACGAATGTGAACGTGTTTGCACCGATACACGGAAACTTCGCAAAGGAGATCTCTTTATCGCTCTAAAGGGAGGAAACTTTGATGGAAACACCTTTGCTGCAAAAGCATTGCAAGATGGAGCGGCATACGCAGTGGTTGATGATCCGAAAGTGGTTGAAGATGAACGGTATCTTTTAGTTCCAGATGGATTAAAGGCACTACAAGAACTCGCCACTGCCTATCGGCGCACCTTTGATATTCCTTTTTTAGCTATCACAGGTAGTAACGGAAAAACAACAACTAAAGAGCTGATAGCAGCTGTCTTGGGGCAAGCTCATCGTACCCATTATACCCAGGGAAACTTCAATAATCATATTGGTGTCCCCTTAACTTTGTTAGCAATGCCTAAAGACACAGAAATTGCTGTGATTGAGATGGGAGCTAATCATCAAGACGAAATTGCTGCATTATGTACGACTGCAGAACCCACTCATGGTCTAATCACCAATGTCGGTTTAGCCCATTTAGAGGGTTTCGGGGGCTTTGAGGGAGTTAAGAAGGGTAAGTCAGAGATGTATGCCTATCTGGCTGAAAATGATGGGATTGTCTTCCTGAATTTAGAAGAGGAGCATTTAAAAGAACTGGCGGATCAACGTGGCGCAAGTCGGCGCGTATCGTACCATTTATCTAATCATCCCGATCTAAGCCATCCTAATTTCGAGATTAAGCCCTTAAGCATTAATCCAAACATCAATGTGATGTTCCTTGATCCTGCTGGCGATTCCAGGCTAATTTCTAGCACGCTTTCCGGACAGCACAACTTACAGAATGTAATTACTGCGGTCGCGGTTGGTAAGTACTTTAAAGTTCCTGCGGAGCAGATCGTGATAGCTGTTGAAGGGTATATTTCGGATAACAATAGGTCGCAGTGGGTAGAAAAGGATGGAACTCGTTATTACTTAGACGCCTATAATGCTAACCCTACTAGTGTACGAGCCTCTGTTCAGAATTTTTCCAATATGACGGAAGGCCCCAAATGGGCCGTTCTTGGCGATATGTTGGAATTGGGTGAAGTTGCTGCTGCTGAGCATCTGGCAGTGGCCCGATTTTGTCAGTCCTTAGGATTGGACCACATTATCTTAGTGGGACCTCATTTCAAATCAGCAGCAGCAGAACTAGGACTTCCTCATTTTAATACGGCGGACGATGTATTGGCTAGTACCAGTCCAAATCAATGGCAGGGTGGGCTAGTATTGATAAAAGGGTCGCGAGGAATGAAACTAGAGCAGCTATTGGCCTAATTTAGAAGCGGCGAAATGCATTCCATAGTCGATCGGGTAGCTCCTGTTGCGTTGCCTTCTTATAGTCGTTGTAACTGCAAGGGATGAGTCGGTGGCGCTTCTGTTTCCTATTCGTTTTTACCGGAACTTGTAACCACCAGCGACCACTCTTAGGACTTTTCCAAAAGGTGAGCTTTTCTGCTTCGCCTTTCCAATCTACTACGTACTCCGTCAATCCTTTATTGCTTACGGGGTAATCACCAAAGCGCTGGTAATAGCCTTCAGTGAAGTACCAGATCAGCTGGGCTACAGCTTGAGCGGTAGCTGGCATTTTTCGCTTGGCACTATTGTCGATTCCATAAATCCCAAAGGATCTAAGCTTATCACTCATACCAGCATAACGACAGAGTTGGGCAGCTTCCTCAAGGAAGAATCCACTAGGACTAGGATTAAGTTGTCCAGGAGCTTCGGCTTGTTTTAGTGCATCAAGATGCAAGGCAATGATGTCAGCGTCTCTCAGTAATGGTTCTACCTCTGAAAGCTCTTCCCGGGCCTGACCGAGGCGAATGCATTCGTAGTTGTGCTCATCTAGCCAATCAAATAGCTGCGGATTGGTATAGTGGGCTTGCGGACCGATTAGTCCCATGTGGAATATACTCTCCTGACGATGTCGAAGTAGGTGATTTAGATATCGCTCGGAGGACTTTCGTCGATCTTCAGAAATAGGAACGCGCTCGTCAATTAGCACGAAACTTACCAGATCTCTAAGGTTGAGGAAAGACTGGAATTGAGCGTAGAAGAGGTTCGGGTTTCCACCAATGATAATGGGGAACAAACGACTATCCATTACTTCCCTCAAAAGTGGAATGACGAAATCCATATTCGTCTTCCGAAGATTACCCAGGTCGCAAAACGACAGGTCTGGGAAGGCCCACGCCATGGGGTATAGTTCTTGGCGAACAGCATTAGCTACTGTTGCATCTAAACCAATTAAGACACATTGGTCTGCGGCAAGCTCTTGAGTCTCTCCTTGATAGAAACTAATATTGCTACCCCAACTGTAAGTAGGTAAATCTTTAGGTGCTTGCGGTAACTCCAGCCAATGGTCGAACATACGGATAAGATACTTCTTGGAAAGCGAAAATAGAAAAATCTCAGCGCTCTAGATTGAGAGAGTATGAATTGTTCTTACCAAAAAGAATTTAGTTGCTTTGGCAAGTATTTTTAGAGAGCTTCCTATATTTGCCGAACATAGCATTCGACTGCTATTCAATAACTAATGACGTTCGATTCACGGAGCAGAATTCTGTGTAAGACCGATCCTTTTAAAAAGCCTAACCAAGATGAACGAGTTATTACAACGTTACCGGGATAAGCGTCCGGAGATCGTATTTGAATGGTATGACGAGCCTACCGGAGCGGAGGGCTGGGTTGTCATAAATAGCCTTCGCAATGGAGCTGCCGGTGGTGGTACTCGTATGCGCAAAGGACTGACTAAGGATGAGGTAGTTTCTCTAGCAAAAGTTATGGAGATCAAGTTTTCGGTAGCTGGTCCAAGTATTGGTGGAGCTAAGTCTGGAATTAATTTTGATCCTCGTGATCCGCGCCGGCAGGAAGTGTTACGTCGATGGTATGCTGCGGTATTTCCTTTGTTGAAGAACTACTATGGAACCGGTGGTGATCTAAATGTAGACGAGCTAAAAGATGTAATTCCAATCACCGAAGACTTGGGATTGTGGCACCCACAGGAAGGTATTGTAAATGGCCACTTTCATTCGAGTAAAGGAGACAAAATCAATATTATTGGTCAGCTACGATATGGTTGTGCCAAGATTGTAGAGGATGCCTCCTATGTACCTGAAGGACCTCAGAAATTTGCGGTTGCTGATCTGATTACTGGTTTTGGAGTAGCGGAGTCTGTACGTCATTATTACGACCTGTTTAAGAATGGTAATGCTAATGGCAAGACAGCTATCATTCAAGGATGGGGGAATGTTGCGGCGACAGCTGCTTCCTATCTCACGCTCCAAGGCGTAAAGATCATTGGCATCATAGACCGTGAGGGAGGAGTAATTGCTCCGGAAGGACTCGGGATCGAAGAAGTCAAGCAACTTATTATGTTGAAGCAAGGAAACGCCCTTGATACGGAAAAGATGCTTCCTTTCGATGAGGTCAATGAGAAGATTTGGTCATTAGGGGCTGACATATTTATCCCAGGGGCTGCTTCTAAGTTGGTGACGCCAGAACAAGTAGATCAACTCCGTGCTGGTGGTATCGAGGTGGTTGCTTGTGGCGCGAATGTACCATTCTCTGATGATGGTGTGTTCTTTGGGCCAACCGCAACTAAACTGGATCATGAAATCGGATTAATACCTGACTTTATCGCTAATTGTGGTATGGCAAGGGTTTTTGCTTACTTGATGCAGGCAGATGTAGAAGTTACTGATGAAGCAATCTTCAGCGATGTGTCAATGACAATTCGACGGGCGCTAGCGGCAATTCATAAGTCTAACCCGATGGATACAGGGATTTCTCAGCATGCATTGGAGCTGGCCTTGCACCAGTTGTTGTAATCCTTTTGTATTCAAAGAAATCATAGGTCTAGGACGTAGGGTGTACGTTCTAGACCTATATTTTTTTGAAACTTGACGTCTTTTGAAGCTTGTAATAATGCAGCGGATGTGAATAGCAATTCGTTACTTTCAAACAGATAATGCGTCCATAGAAATAACTGATCGGGTTTTGAAGTGCTCAAATCAGGCTTTTTTGGCCCAATTTTTGGTTGTGGACGGAAATTAACAATATCTTTACTGCAACAAACGACACAGGTAGGCCGTAGGCTTATCTAAGTGTTTACCCAAAAACTACACAAAGTTTGGACCAAGTTGACTGAAGATAAAGCACGTTAGGCTCGACCGTGATGGTCAGGCCTTTTCTATTTTCCCAAAAACAAGACCCTTGAACATGGACTTGATTTCAACTACCCCTACGATGAAGAAAATTAAACTAATCCTTTCCGCCCTTCTTGTACTTGCATTCTTTACCACTCAAGCCCAAGGAGTTACTCCTTCTGCTCCTACCTCTAAACCCAAAGATATGTTAGAGGTGGGTGTACAAGGTGGCTACATGTTCGTAGCCGGTGAAGTTGACCGTGAATTTGGTTACGGCTACGGTCTACATATTCGTAAGGCCACTGATTACCTTTTTTCACTCCGTCTTGATCTCACAATGGGGTCCGCGAATGGCCGGGGCCGTGGAGGTGATAACCTCTGGGAATTTGATAATAGTTGGACCTCAGGAACACTATTTGGAGTGTTTAGCCTAAACAACGTTCGTTTAGATCGTCCTAAGAAAAAAGTTGACCTCTACGCCATGGTTGGTGCAGGGTTCAATTCATATGAAGTAGATTTCAAATCACCGGGCACTGTCCAGGGAATTCCTCGTACAGGTACTGTTGAACGTTCATCAGCTCTTCATGCAGCTGCTGGTGCAGGGATTTCCTTCCGACTGAGTAATAAGATGAATGTTGGTATTGAACATCAAGCATTTGGTTTATTTGGTACCCGTAATGACCTGCTTGATGGAGCTAATCGAGAAGGCAACCAGGGTGACCGCTCTGTTGCTGGCGATATTTTAAACTGGACGAGTCTCGTAATGAACTTCAATATCGGTAATGCTGCTAGCCGTAGCGAGCCATTGTATTGGGGAGGTTTGGGTGACGGTATTATGGCCAGTATTGATGCTGTAAAGCGCCGTCAGGATGAAGCTTTAGCGGATACGGACCAGGATGGTGTCATCGATGCCATTGACCAAGAGCCAGACACTCCAGCCGATGTTCCTGTAGATACAAAAGGTCGGACCTTAGACAGTGATAAGGACGGTGTACCTGATTATAAGGATATTGAACCTTACTACCCACCTCGTGCCGGAGAGCGTGTAAATGAGGATGGCGTTGTCGTTAACCCAATTGGCGGAGGCCAAGGTGGTGGCGGTGTAACCGAGGAGCGCGTACAGGAGATGATTGACGAAACGTTGAACAAGTACGGTCTAACAGAGCCAAAGAACAACGTAGCTGAATGGTTCTTGCCAATGATTCACTTTGGTGTGGATAGCTATACCATTAAGTACTCAGACTACGGTACACTGTCTAGCATTGCCCGAATGTTAAAGGCTAATCCTGAGATTCGCCTGTTGATCATTGGACATACTGACCAGACTGGGCCAGAGGCTTACAACGAAAACCTAAGTTTCCAGCGCTCGGCAGCTATTGCCAACCATTTGGTAAATACACATGGAATTGGTCGTGGTCGACTAGTTCTACAATACAAAGGACAAGAGGAGGCACTCGTACCTGCTGGTGGCAGTTTCATGAACCGTCGCGTAGAGTTCCGCGTGGCTGGTGCTTCTGATTTTGAGATGGATCCTCCAGCTGGATTGAACCGTCGCGAGATCAACGGTTACTAGTAACAAGTTTGCTTTATAGTGAATTACAAAATACCCGCTGACCTGCTTAGCGGGTATTTTGTTTTATGTCGTAAGTTCTAACAACCAAAGCCCCTTTGTGCTTGTTGCTATGAGCAGTTTGTTTTAAGTACCTTTGCGCATCTTATATGGAGCTGAAAGCGGAAATTATTACCCGTCCGAGCATGTCAGAACACAGGATTTCACGGCAGGCACAAGCATTAATCCCCACACCCTGGGGCAACTTTCATATGCTTGCTTATGCCGAGAGTGAAGAGGAATGGATGCCTCATCTGGCCCTGGTACACGAAGATTTCGAACCAGGAAAGCCAACACTTGTGCGTTTGCATTCGGAATGCATTACTGGCGATTTGTTTGGATCGAAGCGATGTGATTGCGGTGAGCAATTACATTATGCACTGAAGCATATTGCGGAGGCCGGCGGTATGCTCTTGTACTTGCGACAAGAGGGTAGGGGTATTGGTATTATCAATAAATTGAAAGCTTATCAGCTACAGGATCAAGGTCTCAATACTATCGATGCCAATATTCACCTTGGCTTAGAGGTGGATGGTCGTCAGTATGGAATTGCTGTTGCTATGCTTCAAGATCTGGAGGTTAGCCAATTACATCTGCTGACCAACAATCCAGAAAAGCTCAACGCACTAGATCAATCAAACATTGAGGTGCTTACACGTGTACCCATTGTCATTCCTCCAAAGGCAGAAAATGCCGACTATCTCAAGACTAAGCAGGAGGATATGGGGCACCTCTTCGATTTATTTTAGGGCATTTTTCATCATCTACATATTGCATTCAAATAAAAATCCCGAGCCTTCTTCCGAAAGCCCGGGAACCTGTCATATGATATGCACAGGGATGAATATTCTTATTCTTGGAAGGTGTAGCGCACTGCTAGAGCACCATTTCCTGCACCAAATCCATCACCATATCCACTGATGAAAAAGGTAGGTACCCAGTCGAGGCTGACATTAACCGGAGCGTTGGCGAATTTGTAATCCAGGCCAAGGAATCCTAGAATTCCAAAGGAGAGGCTCGCTTGATCAGCAAAATCAGCAAAGCCGTCATCGTAACTCCAGAAGTAAATGCTTGCACCACCGCCGTAGTACCAGGCCAAACCATCAACAGAAGCGATGTCATTGTGAACCTGATAGCCAGCACCGACACCAACCCAGCTCCAACCATAGTTGAACACCTTTTCAGAACGGTAACTTACAAAAGCTTCAATGGCGTTATTGCTATTGTTCAGGAACTGCTTGTAAGAAACAGAAACAGGAACGCCTAGGCGTAGGCCAATAGCTTTCTGGTAAGTCTGCGATTGCAAACCATGTAATGCGAAGCCACATAGGGCAATAGTCAATAAAAAGAAACGGAAACGAGTCATGATTTTAGGTTGTTTATGAATCAATAAGGTTTCGTTGTCAATAGGAATAGATAACCCGCTAGTGGTGAGGACCACGCGTGTCGAGAAATATCTGTCTTGAAGCAAGGAAGTGTAGTACCGCTCAGAAGTGAGCTAAGTAGTAGTTGATAGGGCAAAGTTAGTAAAATTTTGGAATTGTCTTTCAGTGTACGTAATTAGTGAAACGGATAATTAGATACACGCCGGTAGCAAAACTCTGCGTATGCAAAACTCCCTTTTTGAGGACGAAACTTTTAATCAAAAGGATTTCCATGCTACTCCGCTGGAAGCTGGGACTTATGATAATTGCCGCTTTGAGAGCTGTCAGTTGCACGAGCTGGACCTATCTGGGTATCGTTTCACGGAAACAGTTTTCATTGACTGCGATCTTAGCAACGTGATTCTTACAGAAGCTGCTCTGCAAACTGTTCAATTTATCCGTTGTAAACTGCTCGGCATTCACTTTTCTGCTTTGCGCACCTTCCGCTTAGAAGTGGAATTTGAAGAGTGTCGGTTGGACTTTTCGACATTCACTGATCTTCCCATACCCAAGACTCGTTTTAGTAACTGTCAATTAAGGGAGGTTGATTTTGCAGGAGCCGATTTGACTAAGGCTGATTTTGAACGCAGTGATTTAACGGGAGCAGTATTTGAGAATACCACGCTACAAGAAGCCGACTTCCGATCAGCCCTTGGGTTTCAAATTGATCCGGAGCAAAATTTGATTCGCAATACCAAATTTTCTCCCGCAGGGTTGCCAGGATTATTGACAAAGTATGACCTGGATATCTACTATTAGATGAGGCCATCTATTCAACCTCTGTATAATTCTCAGGAACGAATCTAGGGGAGCAGATTGCAAGGAATAAGAGGTCATTCTCACCAGTATTCGTGATTCTTTGCGCTTCACCTGCTAAGATGTGTATCAAGTCTCCAGAGCGTACTTGATATGTTTCTCCATTTACTTCAGCTAAGCCAGCCCCTGACAAGATATAGTAAACCTCTGTTCCGCTGAGCTTGTGCCATACGGTAGTAACCCCTGGTTCTACACGGGCTTGTGCAATGGATAGCCCCGGTTCAGTTGGCGTATTTAGCAGCTCACGTATGAAACATCGCTCTTTAAAGTAGTATTCACTGCATTCATTGGTTTTGATCTGCTTAGCCATAGACGAACAAGATTGGAGGGTGAGAGTTTTATCTATATTTATGCGAAGATAGTACTAACCAAAAGTCTAGAACCACAGTATTCTTATGAGACACTTCTTACCAATATTCTTGCTTGCCGCTACAATACAGCTTGCAGCGCAAGGAACGCAACTTCTACGACAACCAACTGTCTCCTCGACGGAGATCGCCTTTGTTTACGCAAATGACCTTTGGAAGGTTGACCGCGAAGGAGGCCAAGCTATTCGCCTCACTACACATGAGGGCTATGAATCGCTTCCACACTTTTCACCTGATGGTCAGTGGATCGCCTTCAGTGCTCAATACGACGGGAATACCGATGTATACCTGATTCCTGCTGACGGTGGTGAAGCTCGTCGCTTAACATGGCACCCTGGCGGTGACTTTGTTCAGGGCTGGACGCCGGATGGGGATGTTCTTTTCCGATCAGGAAGAAAATCCCATCCTACCCAAACCAATACACTCTACGCTGTATCTACGAAAGGTGGTCTGCCAACGTCTATCGGTATTCCAAGAGCTGCATATGGGGAGATTTCGCCGGATGGCAAACACGTAGCATATACACCAATTACATCCTGGGACCCCGAATGGCGCAACTACCGTGGTGGGCAGGCAATGCCGATCTGGATCGTAGATATGGAGACCAAAGAATTACAGCGTACTCCTCAGCCAGATCAGGAGCGTCACTTAGACCCAGTTTGGTGCGATGGCAAAGTATACTATTTGTCAGAGCGCGATTATGCTAGCAACATTTGGATGTTTGATCCTGCAACTGGCGCCGAGCAACAGGTAACATCACATAAGCAGTTTGACGTAAAGAGCCTGGACGCTACTTCCGATGCAATCGTTTATGAGCAGGGAGGATACCTACATATGATGAGCCCAGACGGCTCAAATAATAAACAACTCAATATTGAGGTTAAGGGCGATTTTACCTTCGCGCGTCCTCGTTGGGAAGATGTTAGGGGATCAGCTTGGCAGAATGTGCAGGTTTCTGCAACTGGAAAGCGAGTTGTGATGGAACATCGTGGAGAGATCTTCACGGTACCTAAGGAAAAGGGTACTTGGCGTAACCTGACCAATAGCCCTGGTGTGGCTGATCGCTACCCAGTATGGTCGCCTGAAGGTGACCAAATCGCCTGGTTCTCTGACAAGAGCGGAGAGTATGAGCTGCAAGTAGCGGATCAACACGGCAAGATCAGTCGTTCTTACGCTCTGCCTAACCCTACTTTCTACTTTTCACCTGTATGGTCACCTGACGGTAAGCACATCGCTTATACAGATACAGATTACAACATTTGGGTGCTGAACCTCGCATCAGGCGAAGCCAAGAATGCAGATACAGATCGCTATGCACACCCGAATCGCGCCATGAATCCTATTTGGTCGCCAGATAGTAAGTGGATTACTTATGCGCGTCAGCTTGAAAGCCATTTCAAGGCAGCATTCGCCTATCAGGTAGAAACCGGTGAGCGAATTCAACTTACAGATGGGATGGCTGATGTTATCACACCTGTATGGGATCAAAGTGGGAAGTACCTGTACTTCTTGGCCAGTACTAACTATGGCCTAAACTCAGGTTGGCTGGACATGAGTTCTTACGACCCAGGTTTAGACCGTAGCCTCTACTGCTTGGTATTGTCTTCGGATGGTATGTCTCCAACTATGGTGGAGAGTGATGAGGAAGAAGAGAAGAAAGACGAGGATGAAAGTAAGGAGGGTAAGGAAGGTGAAGATGAGATGTCGATTCAGATTGATACTGAAGGATTGGCTCAACGCATTGTGCCCTTAGGCCTTGTTGATGGTAATTTCGTCGGCTTAGTCGGTGGACCAGAAGGAAGCGTGCTTGTACTAGAAGGCAGTGATAATGGACCTGGAGTGAATCTCCATAAATACAGTCTGGAAGACCGTGAGGCTAAGCTATTTTTGGAAGGAATTCGTGCCATTCAGACTAATTTTGATGGTAGCCAAATGGTTTACCGCAAAGGCAGTAGTTGGTTCCTGGCCGGTACAAAAGGAAAGCCCAAAGCTGGCGATGGTAAATTGAGCTCTGACGTTCGTATTCTTCTAGATCCTCAGGCGGAATATCACCAAATCTTCAAGGAAGGTTGGCGTTACATGCGCGACTTCCTGTATGTCGATAATATCCACGGTGCTCCTTGGGACAAAGTGTACGAATGGTATTCTCCATGGATTAACCATGTGCGCCACCGTACCGATCTCAACTATGTGGTAGACATTATGAGTGGAGAGGTTGCAATCGGTCACTCCTATGTGAGTGGTGGTGACATGCCCGATCGTGATCGAGTTCCTGGTGGCCTACTTGGTTGCGACTTTGAAACGGCTAATGGTGCTTATCAAATAGCCAAGATTTATACAGGAGAAAACTGGAATCCAGAAGTGAAGGCCCCGCTACATCAGCCTGGCTTGGATGTTAGTGCCGGGGATTACCTCTTGGTCGTAAATGGTCAGGCATTGAGCGGTACAGATAATCCATATCGTCTCTTGGAGCAAACAAGCGGCCGCGCTACCTATATTACCGTTGCTAGCAATGCTGATGGTAGTGATAGCCGGGAATTGGTTGTAGAGCCCGTTTCTAACGAAAATCAACTACGTACCTGGGATTGGATCGAAGGGAATCGCCGACGCGTAGCTGAGTTATCCGACAATAAGCTCGCTTACGTCTATGTGCCAAACACTGGTGGACGTGGTTTTACTTACTTCAATCGCTACTACTTTGCACAGCAGGATAAAAAAGGCGCCGTAATTGACGAACGGAATAATGGTGGTGGATCAGCCGCTGATTATATGATCGATATCATGTCTCGTACCCTGTTTGGCTACTTCAATAGCAAAGCCAACGACCGTCGTCCATGGACTACACCAATGGCGGGCATCTGGGGCCCTAAGGTGATGATCATTAATGAGCGTGCGGGTTCCGGTGGGGACCTACTACCATACATGTTCCGTGCTAAGGGCATTGGCCCATTGGTAGGTACGCGTACCTGGGGTGGTCTTGTAGGCACCTGGGATACTCCACGCTTCATTGATGGTGGCCGGATGGTAGCACCGAGAGGTGGCTTCTTCGACTTAGATGTAGAATGGGCCGTTGAGGGCGAAGGTGTAGCTCCAGATATTGAGGTTATCCAAGACCCTAAGGCTGTACTAGAGGGGCGTGATCCACAGTTGGAACGAGCTGTACAAGAAGCATTAAGACTTCTTGATGAAGAAACCTTTGAACTGCCTAAGGATCCTGCAGATCCTGTTCGTTGGAAACGGCCTGATGGCTTCCGCGGATAATTCTGAGGAATAAATCAACCTTTTCACCCAAGAGGGAGTCCTTTCATGAGGACATCCTCTTGGGTGTTTTTGTTACACTAATTTAGGAGAGCTGATGGCGCATATTAGACAGGAGAATACAGCGGACTATGATGCGGTCCACAGCGTGATTGAGGCTGCATTTGCTAATGTTCCTTACAGTGATCAATCTGAGCCTCAATTGGTAAAGCGACTACGAACATCAGATGCGTTCATCCCAGAACTATCGTTAGTGGCAGAGGTCGATGGAAGAATTGTTGGCCATATCTTGATTACCAAGATTCAAATTAAGGATGGCCAAAGGGAAGTCCCTTCCTTAGCATTGGCACCTGTTTCAGTACACCCGTCTCATCAGGGACAGGGTATTGGCGGTGCACTTATTCGTGCTTCCCACGATATAGCCCGTACGCTTGGGCATCAGTCCATTATTCTGTTGGGCCACGAAGACTACTATCCACGTTTTGGCTATCGACGTACTGCCGATTTCGGGATTAGCTTGCCCTTTGAAGCTCCTCCTGAGAATTGTATGGTAATCGAACTAGAAACAGGTAGCCTTTCTGGCGTTCAAGGCATTGTACAATACCCTGGGGCCTTTATGGAATAGTAAGGACCATCTTACCCTGGTTGCGATTCTCACTCATGTACGTATGAGCTTTCGCCACTTGATCCCAAGGCCAGACAGAGTCGATAATCGGCTTCAGCTCACCATTGTCAAATGCCGACCAGTGTTTCGCCACAAGATCAGCAGTAAGCTGGGCCTTGTAATCCTTACTGCGACTTCGTAGGGTAGAACCCATAACATGGATTCGCTTACGTAATATCGCTGCTAGATTCAACGCATCCGGAGTTTTGGGGCCACCCAAGAATGCCAACATAACAATACGACCATCAACCCGCATACATGCCAGATTTCGGGCGAAGTTAGGACCTCCCACAAAGTCGATTAAAACATCGACACCTTGACCTTCTGTGACCTTAGCAATTCCTTCCGCATAATCTACACTACGATAGTCTATGCAGTGATCTGCACCCAGGCTTTTGCAAAGTTCATGTTTTCCGGCGGAGGCCGTCACATATACTTTAGCTGCCCCCATTCGTTTCGCTAATTGGATAGCTGCGGT
>CAJXOS010000023.1 GCA_913057725.1 uncultured Lewinella sp. | reverse complement strand
CAACTATGAGGTGATTAATGATGACGGAGAAGACATCACCGAGCAAGAGATGTATCGGGAAGACATGCCTGCATTAGTATTGGGTGCAACCTATAAGTTTTCGGAGAAACTTGGACTTAATTTTCGTTGGTCGCGCTACCTGACTAGCCTTATCCCAGCTGATGACAACCCCAACACTGTTGATGTCAACTTTATTGGACGCACCATCGGAATACGGCTTTACTATTACCTGTAGCCAAAGCACATATTGAATATTGCCTTACCTTTGGGCATTTCCCACGATCTTGAACGAGTCATGATGCAGAAATTCCTTTTTATCGTCTTGGTGTTTAGTAGTCTAGTGATGCTCCAATGTGAGTCCAAAGAGCAGGCACCAGCCGAGGAGACAGAAACTACAGAAACAACCACCATCACTCCGCCTACCACCCAGGAAGCTGTTACTAGCCCCTACCCTAGCATTACGGAGGAGAAGATGCGCAACCTGTATGACAACTGCGACTACATCGACTACGTGTTCTACGGCACTAACTTCTCGATGAGCCAGAACCAACAGCCGGCTATTCGTTCAACCCTCGGGGGAATTTCTACAACTCCTGCTAAGGTACTTGCTAGCTGCCAGCCAGTAGGCCGGGTTTTCTTTATGATAGATGGACAGAACGTTGAAGAAGCCGATCTCTTCTTCGGTCAAACATGCTTGTACTACCTATTCCTGGAAAATGGCACCTATGCCTATGGCAACCAGCTCACGGAGTCAGGTTACGCCTTCTATCAAAGGATCTTTGAGCAAGCATCTACACAACCTGGGGTTCAACAGTAATGAAACCCAGATTAATCCTGCTCTCTGATCTTTGGGGGCAGGGCCAATCCCATTGGTGGAAACAGTATACTGCAGCATTAGCGCCTCATTTTGAAGTGCAGTGGTACGATTGCTGTGAATTAGCCCAATTAGAGTTAACACCATACGTACAGGATCATCTGCACCAGCAATTCGTCAATGGAGGAATTGAACAAGCCGTCATGGAGCTTCTTCAAAGAGAGTTGGAGCAGCTCGGTCCGAAGCAAATACTTGGTTTTAGCGTTGGTGGTGTGATTGGCTGGAAAGCCGTTCAGGCTGGCCTAAACGTTGATCAATTCTATGCCATATCCGCTACTCGGCTTCGTTATGAACAAGCGGCTCTTTCAGAAAATGGGCGTTTATGGTATGGGGACAAGGACGCTTTTCGGCCTAAGCAAGAATGGTTAAATCGCCAGCAACTACAATGCCATATTCTGCCAGATACCGACCATGACTGTTACACAGAACCCTCTGTCATAAAGCTCATCACCGAGACCTTGGTAGCTAAATAAGGTAGCTCAAGCACCCTACAACAGACCTAGAATCAAAGGGTAGTACTTATCCATCAATTTTTGAATACTATCGTTGCTTACTGATCCTCCCGTTTTGGAGTCTATCAACTGTCCCTCCTTGTCGTACACCAACTTAAAAGGATGTAACCAATTGCCCACCAAGCTCGCTCCTGCGACAACCTGCAGGTTCAATTGTCGTTTTTTAAATAAGGTTTGGTTTATCTCCTCCAAGGGATCTTGGGCAAAGGTCAATATGACAAAGTCATCGGAAGCAATTCTCTTATCCAATAACTCCAAGCCCGGTAACTCTATGATACACGGAGCGCACGCTAGAAACCAAAAGTCGAGCAGGACCACCTTTTGGTCTAGGGAATCGTAAGTAATAGGTATCCCATGTTGATCATAGAGGATTCGATCTCGATCTACCCCACGGATAATATCTACCAGATTAAACGTATCGAGCTGGCCAGATGGGGCCTGCCAGCTGATCATGATCGTATCGCCTGAAATTTGCCCAGGAGGAGCAAAAACCTGCCCCAATGCCAACTTGGTTCCGATAAGTAAGGTAAGAGCGCTTAACAAATATCTCATTCCACCAATCCTTATTAATCAACAATAGCATTAGCTGCAATTACTTTGCTATACCAGACTGCGGACGCCTTTGGAATACGCTCCAAGGTTTCGAAGTCTACATAATGAATACCAAAACGCTTGCTATAGCCTGATGCCCACTCAAAGTTATCCATGAAGGACCAAAGCATATAGCCCCGCAATTGTACTCCCTCTTCAATCGTTTCCTGGCAGGCGGTCAGGTACGACTTCACAAACTGGAGTCTATCTTGGTCATCTACTTGGCCATCTTTTAACTCATCAGGGAAGGCACCACCATTTTCGGTGATAATTATTGGTGGGTTATCATAGCGATCGGCGAGCCAGTGCAAGAGCTTCTTACATCCCCAGGGCACTACAGCCCACTGCATTTTCGTCAACTCCCAGGCCGGATCTTGTTGTAAGACCACATCCTGGTCTTCTGACAAGCCACCGTTACCATACACATTGCCCTGCACAACTTCTCCCCCTGAATCAGCGGCTAGCATCGTCGTGTAGTGGTTGAGACCGAAAAAGTCGCTAGAGCCTTTAAGTAGAGCGATCTCCTCTTCACTGAACTTGGGCAAGCGATCTCCCAAGCGATCAATCATACACTGTGGATAGCGCCCGTGGTAAACGGGGTCTGCAAACCAGGCTACGAAAAACTCGAGTGCTCGCTGTGCTGCCTCCACATCAGCCGGACTATCCGTCAGCGGCTCCCGCCAGTCACAGTTATTACTCATACCAATTTGCCCACCTTGAGTCGGCTGGAATCTGGAACGATACACCTGTACCGCCTTAGCATGAGCCAATAGTAGATGGTGTGCTGCTAGATAGGGCTCGCTATTTGAGGTTCGCCCGGGGGCAAATACGCCTTGTCCGTATCCCAGTACTGCCACTACCCAAGGCTCATTAAGGGTGATCCAGTTCTTCACGCGATCTCCGAAATGCTCGAAACAAACGGCAGCATAGTCAGCAAAAGTGTCCGCTATCTCTGGATTTAGCCAGCCATCTTTTTCCATTTCCAAAGCTAGTGGCAAATCCCAGTGATAGAGTGTCACCCAAGGCTGGATGCCATTCGCCAACAACTCATCAATCAATTGACTATAGAAATCGATGCCGGCCTGATTGACCTGATTACTTGTGCCGTCTGGAAGTATCCGGGACCAAGCGATGGAAAAGCGGTAGGCGTTCACCCCCAGCTGCTTCATCAGCTGTACATCCTCTCGCCAACGGTTGTAGTGATCGCAGGCTACATCGCCCGTTTCTCCCTCATGAATGCGTCCGGGAATTTGGGTAAAAGCGTCCCAGATGGAAGGGCCTTTGCCATCGGCATTCCAGCCGCCTTCAATTTGATAAGAAGAGGTAGCAGTACCCCAGACAAAATTTGGAGGAAAGTTCTTCGTAGCCATTGTTATCGATTGAGCGCCAAATATAGACAAAGCCCATGCAGCATTGTCTGCTGACACTCAAGAAAACAACTACAATAGGTGCTAAAAAACTGCTTAGGCTACCAAAGTACCTATCTGCTCTCCTTGTACGATCCGTCCAAGGTTGCTCGGATCATTGATATCAAATACAATGATTGGAATATCATTCTCCTGGCAGAGGGTGAAGGCAGTTGTGTCCATCACATTCAATCCGAGGCTAAGAACCTGATCAAAAGTGAGGGTTTCGAAGCGAGTTGCTGACGGATCCTTTTCTGGGTCGGCAGTGTAGATACCATCTACGCGCGTACCTTTTAGGATCACATCTGCGCCAATCTCATTGGCCCGAAGGGCAGCAGCAGAATCGGTAGTAAAGTAAGGGCTACCGGTACCGGCGCTGAAGATGACTACCCGACCTTTTTCTAGGTGGCGAATAGCACGGCGGCGGATGTAAGGCTCAGCTACTTGGTTAATGGTAAGTGCAGAGACAAGGCGGGTAAAAACCCCGTTATTCTCCAGGGCGCTTTGTAAAGCCATTCCGTTAATAACGGTAGCTAGCATACCCATATAATCACCTTGTACACGCTCAATGCCAGAGTCCTTGGCTTGGAGGCCGCGGAAGATATTACCACCGCCGATGACGATAGCCACCTCTACTCCTAAATCTACTAATTCTTTTACCTGTTCTGCATAGTGTTGCAGCATGCGGGCTTCGATACCAAAACCCTGGTCTCCCATCAGGGATTCTCCACTTAGTTTAAGGAGTACGCGACGATATTTAATCATAAGAAGAAGAACTCTGTAGCTTGTTTAGACAAAGATCGTAATTCAAGATGCATTATGCAAAGCTCTCCGAGTTAAGAGAGCAAAAAAAAGGCGAACCGTTTCCGATTCGCCTTCCGTATCATTTAACCTAAGGTTATGTGCTTAAAAGCAGTAACCGTAAGGTCTTTCTCAGTGCTATTAAGATAGCCACCAACGCTTTGCTTGCCATCCTTCACGAAAGCCTGCGCCAAAAGGGTGCTTTCTTTGAAGAACTTGTTCAAACGTCCTTGAGCAATTTTGTCAAGGATAGCTTCAGGCTTACCTTCTTTGCGCGCCAACTCTTTACCGATCTCCAACTCTTTTTCGATGATAGCTGGATCGATATCGTCTTTGCTTACAGCGATAGGCTTCATTGCAGCAACCTGCATAGCTACGTCACGACCAGCATCGTAAGCTGCATCACTAGCAGCAGACAAGCCAACCAAAACAGCAGCTTTGTTACCCATGTGGATATAAGGAGCAACCATTGGAGCTTCTAGACGCTCGTAAGTCAATTCCATCTTCTCGGTGAACTTCGTTAGAAGATCATCCAAAGTAGACTTCACAGTACCGGCAGCAGTAGCAGCACCCATCAACTCATCTACGTTCTCAGGGAAACCAGCCAAAGCAGCTTTAGCGATATCAGTTACACCGTCGATGAACTCTTGGTTCTTAGCAACGAAATCAGTTTCAGAACTCAGTTTCACTACTACACCACGGCTCTTATCATCACTTACTAGTGCAACAACAGCACCTTCTTTCGCGTCGTTACCGGCACGCTTAGCAGAAACTTTCTGTCCTTTCTTACGAAGAATTTCAATGGCCTTGTCAAAGTCACCCTCAGCTTCGTTTAGGGCCTTCTTACAGTCCATCATACCTGCGCCAGTCATGTCGCGCAGTTTTTTAATGTCAGCAGCAGTTACGCTCATTTTGACTATTTAATTTTATGGAGTTAGCGATAGAGAATTACCAAGTGGTGTCAATCACAGATTCTTACTTCTGTGCCGCCTGGGCATTATCTTTCTCTGCTTTTGCTTGCTTGCGCTCTTCTAGTCCTAGCTTGATCATCTCCGTGATATAGTTGGTGATGATAGCGATAGACTTAGAAGCATCGTCATTACCTGGGATTGGGTAATCCACTTGGTTAGGATCAGAGTTGGTATCTACAACACCGATGGTGCGTACACCCAATTTCTGAGCCTCAGCAATGGCAATGTGCTCGTGGTGAATATCAACGATAAACATCGCAGAAGGAGTACGGTTTAGGTTAGCAATACCACCTAGTACCTTGTCCAACTTAGCGTGCTCACGTGTTAGCGTTAGACGCTCTTTCTTAGTGATGCTGCTCAAAGAACCATCTCCTAGCATACGCTCGATGTTCTGCATCTTACGAACAGAACGGCGGATAGTAGCGAAGTTGGTCATCATACCTCCCAACCAACGGTCGGTTACGTATGGCATGTTTACGCTCTTTGCAGCGGTTGAAACGATCTCGCGAGCTTGCTTCTTAGTAGCTACAAACAAGATCTTTTTGCCGGCCTTTGCCATCTGACGGGCGGCCTGACCAGCGCGCTCCAGACATTCGCTGGTGCGGTTGAGGTCGATCAGGTGGATACCTTTACGCTCCGCGAAGATATACGGAGACATCTTTGGATTCCACTTCTTCTTAAGGTGACCGAAGTGTACACCTGATGCGAGCAACTCTTTATAATTAGGCTTTTCCATTATTCTTTTTGATTTTTTAGTTCCGCTCTCCAGCGGAATAGATTACTGAGCCAAGTGTGAAATAAAACCACCGGCTCGAAATCTTGAAAATCCAGTGATTAACGCTTAGAGAACTGGAAGCTCTTACGGGCCTTAGGCTTACCGTACTTCTTACGTTCAACTACACGTGCATCACGCATCAGGAATTTCTCGTCCTTCAATGCCTTACGGAAGTCTTCGTTCAACTTCACTAGGGCACGGGCGATTGCCATACGGATAGCTTCCGCCTGGCCTTTGAAACCACCACCGTCAACGTTGATCTTCAGATCGTAGATCTTGTTGTCAATCTCTACAGTGCTGAAAGGAGCGGTTACTTTTGACTGGATATGTGGCTGGGGGAAGTAGTCAGCCAATGGCTTACTATTAACCGTGATGTTGCCAGTACCTTGAGTAAGGTATACACGAGCAACGGCGGCCTTTCTTCTCCCGATGGTATTGATCATGTCCATTATATCGAAGAAAATTTGCGTTCAGTGATAATTAGATTTCCAGCGTTGCAGGCTGCTGAGCAGTGTGTGGGTGCTCTGAACCAGCGTAAACGAACAGTTTCTTGTACTGTGCACGTCCTAGCTTGGTCTTAGGTAGCATACCCTTAACAGCAGTCTCTACAATTGCGATTGGCTTCTTCTCTAGAAGCTCTTTAGCTTTAGTAGCACGCTGACCACCTGGGTAACCAGTGTGGCGTAGGTAAGTCTTCTGGTCCATCTTAAGACCAGTGAAGCGAACCTTATCAGCATTGATAACGATTACATAATCACCGTTATCGAAGTGAGGCGTGAAATCTGGCTTATGCTTTCCGCGTAGTACAGAAGCAATCTTGGTACACATACGACCAACAACCAATCCTTCAGCATCGATAATGTGCCACTTGCGCTCTACAGTAGATGGCTTTGCCACCTGCGTTTTATAGCTATTTGTGTTCACTATAATTAGCTTTTATTGTTTTCGAAATGCGTCTTTTGGTACTCAATCCGCACCCTTTCTCGGGCGGTAAAGCGTGGGACCTTCCCCAAAAGCCGTGCAAAGGTAGCGGCTATCGCCCAAAAAAAGAAGCTTTTTTCAAAAAAAGTTGCACCCCGACCTTCATAACTCCTTGAAAAACAGGCCAAATTTCGCCCAAAAAATTTAGAGCTCGAAAATCAGCCACTTCTCAGACTACTCGAAATACACAATAAACCCTCATTAATACGGGTCAAATTCCGACCTGGAAATACAAGATTCTGCAAGTGCATTCATAGGGGCAATTTAGTATGGCTAGCGTACAATTTAAAAATCTTGGAAGCGTCAATTGTTGACTCACAGCCTTCGAATACCTTTGATTCGGAATTCGGAGATGGGAATTCGGAAATACCTCCAATTCCAAACTCCGACTTCCCAATTCTGATTTTTGGGGTTTATACAAATTTGACTGTCACTTACTTGAATTTCATTACACCTCACGTTACGGCTAACATTTGGGTCTGGCAATTGACATACCCCAAGCTAGCACTGGCCATTCCCCTCTATTCTATTTACATTAAAAGTGTTAATCTCTCTGGTAATTGGCTAAAAGGACAGAAGCGTACTAATACCTCCTGTGCCGCTCTTACCTTTCTCTCACTATTCAAATACGCGCTTATGAAAAGATTGCTGTACACTTTCCTCGTATTATCCATTCCTTATCTACTCACTGCCCAAGACGGCATTAACTGGGTTTATGGTACCGACCATTATACAGAAGGCTCCAACATCCTGGCGTTACCCGACGGTAGTTGGCTGGTTAGTGGCTTTAGTGCTGGCCGTCCCAGTACAGCTCAGATGATTCCCATTATTGGCCGTTACGCTACCAGTGGCTGGGAAGAATTTGATCTAGACGCTATTCTTGAGTACTACGGTGAACTCGGTCAGCTATCAGAAGTATTGTACGATCCAAGTACCGGTCAATACCACTTTGTCCTTGGCCAAGGCGTTTGTGACGTGGGCATCCCCAGTGAATTGATTTCCTTTGGCGCATTGGGCAACTGGCAAACCTCCATCAATTACAGTGCAGGTCGTGAGTTTGCACTTAGTACCGTACCGGGCGATGGATTTATCTGGAGTCCGCAATGGAATCCTGAAATGCTTTGGCAACGAGGAGCAGATGAAGTAGTTGCTCTGAACTATAATTGGAACGAAGGTGATGAGCTGATGGCCTTAGGCCATTGGCAAAGCGGCACCTTTCTAGCCCAGACACAGGATGCACTACTCCTTTTCTCTTTCAATGAAAATGGGGCATTACTGACGGACACCTATACACCTGCAGCACCAAACAGCAGTATCCAAACCTTTGAGGTACTTAACGATGAGCAAGTGGTAGTCCTGGAGAATGACACCCTCCGCATCTTAAATACGGACTTAGAAAGTATTGTGCAGATTGCGCTGGAGGGCGTTGGCACTAATCATTTAGCAGTAGATGAAGATTACATTTACCTTCTCCAACAACTTCCATCTGATGGTCTCAACGCCTTCTTTCTAGAACATGACCTTTCGGAAACAGGACGAACAGTCGTTGACCTAGGTGATTATGAATTAGGGGACATGGATGCTGCAAATGGCAGAATTGCCTTGGTAGGAGCACAAAATTATACCAATACAGTAGGTGGCGCCGAACCTATCAATAGCCAGTTGTTTGTACGCACCTATACAGCTGCCGGACCAGATATCCCCGACGAGCATGATGTAGAAGTACTTGGGATCACCTTAGGAGACATAATTTTTGAGCCCTACCCCTTCGGTCCATGTGGTAATGGTAGAATATTGGACCTTATGGTGGAAGTAAGAAACAACTCCCCTTTTCCGATTGATGACATACTCTTGAAGTTTGAGCTCGATCCTCCCTCCATTTGCCCTTCGATCTGTGATCCTTACGTCACTCGGCTCCAACATCATACGGGATTGCAGCTACAGCCAGGTGCTGTTATCAGCTTACCATTTGATGACTTCTGGATTAGTGGCATGAGTGATGTTGATGAATTTGAGGTATGCATCAATATCACGGCCCCGAATCAACCGATGGAAATGGACCTTGCTAATAACAGTAGTTGTGAAACTGTGGTCGTACTCGACACTGATAATGCACCCGTTGCAGAGAAACAGGTGTCAATATCCCCTAATCCTGTTTCAGAGCTGCTTAACCTGGTCCTTCCGGCAGAGACGAAAAGTATAGTCGTCTATGATGCTGCTGGCCAAATGGTTCATCAGGAGAATGTGGAGGATAGAGTGGGCTGGCATGAACTAACTGTAACACCATTGCCAAATGGCCTCTACTTTGTTAGGACGTTAACGGAGCAGGGAATTTATACTGGACGATTTATCAAGCAATAAAGGCTAGCATAGGTTATGCAAGTTGCATGGAATACCTGAAACAGAGAAGCCGCTCCCGAATCAAATCAGGAGCGGCTTCTTAGTTAGGTTGTACCAAGTACCTTATACTAAGTACCTAGTACCTTATACCTAGTACCAATTACTTCTTAACGAAAGTCATCGCCTTCTTACCTTCTTCTACTTCTACGATGATAGAGTAAGTACCAGCAGGAAGGTTAGACACGTCTACGTCGTTAGTACCTACACCAGTGATTACTTGCTGACCCAAGAAGTTCAATACCTGGAAAGCCTGTACTGGAGTAGCACTGCGGATAGATAGTACCTCAGCAGTTGGGTTAGGGTAAACGCTAGCTTCGATCTCTGGGTTGAGGTCGTTTACGTTTACTGACATGTCACTAGCAACAACGCTACCTAGCGTTCCCTCATCAGCAGGGTTTGCGTTAGGACCAGTTACGCTGAAACCATACTGGATCAACAAACCATCAGCCAAAGCAGAACCAGCAGCGCTTACTGAAAAGTCACCAGCTTCAGTAAGAGTTGTAGTACCTGAACCGCCCAACGCATCGGAAAATCCGTTGTTAGGATCCAATGCTTTGATGAACACAGTTACAGTGTAGTCGTCAGAGAGTGTGAACGACTGAATAGTACCAGAGAAGTTAAGATCAGTACCATTGAAGCTCGCACCTGGCTCGATAAAGCTGTTCGCCTCCATAGTTGCAAGACCTGCACCAGTGCTCTGGTCTACCCACTCTGGGTTGGTAGTGTTATCTGCGTAAGCGTTGAAGTTTGGCTGCAAAGTGACAGTATTTGCATCCGTGTCCAGAGTGCTCTTCAAGTTATCAAAGCTCCAAGGATCACCAAACCAGTAGTCACCATTAGCTCTGAAAACATTCATAAATGACTTCCACTCTGCACTGGCGTCAATAGTTACATTGTTTTGTGCTACCAACATTGGCAACGTCAACAATGAAAGCATAGCGATTGTAAAAATTTTCTTCATCAGTTTACTTAGTTTTAATAGTCAAGAATGATTTATGAATATAGTTAAGTTCTGTACGAGACAGAATACCACATTTGCGTTTTGTACGAAATCCTAAGTCTTTTCCTAACACTTTGTACACGAACAGACAGATTATTGGTTTTGTTCACGATTCTACTTCAAGTAAACAGTATAAACCTTTGAGTCTCTTGCAATAGAGCTAAGATAGTGTAAATTTTACACCTAGGAATTCGCTTGATAATGTTGCGAAACGAAAAATGTACACTTGAACAGTTAATGCACAATGTTCTGTGCACTAATTTTTCGATGAGCTGGCTGTTACAGCACTAAGAAACATACTTTTAATCAATTAGTGGGGGGCTACAACCAACTTACCCGTCCCAACCCAGCGGCTATCACCAATCAAGTAAAAGACGTAATTACCAGCGGGTAGGTTGTCTCGTTCCAGCTGTATAGATCCGGTTAACTGTTGGAAAGAAACTTCCATCTTGCGGCCTGCCATATCAAGAACCCGAAGCTGTAAGGGTTGGTCAATACCCTGCGGGATGGAAATTTGTGCTACGTCCTGCATAGGATTGGGACTCACATCTAAAGTTACTAGCGCTGCTGTAGGTGCTCGTGTACTGGTAATGGGTGAGCAGATCACTTCACTAGCTCCCAGGCGCAGGAATAGATCATCAAAATAACTATCATTATCCGTTCCAGCATTTCGAGTTCCTCTAAGCTCCATAGTGATCTGAACGGTTTGAGCAGGAATGATTACCTCCCCACTCACAAGGGTCCAATTACTGTTCAGTGTGGTGAGCACGTCACTCTCCCCCAGGGTACTGCCACTTTCATCTTCAAAGAGTAGTTTCATTTCCGGCCGGTCACTACCGGAATAGTTGGATAGGTATCCACCAAAATACGCTGTGAAATTGCCGCTAGTGATGGAGTCCTGATACGCCGCCACATTGATGGTTTGAGTCGCCACTCCTACTGCACTATGATCACATAATCCACCAACGGCAAAATATTGTTGCCCGCTGTTCGGGGCAACACCATTACAGGCTCCATTGGTTAATGCCTCCACAACCCCCTCTACAACTGTCCACTGCTGCAAGTCATTTTCCGCACCTGGATTCTCCAACAGGTTTGGCGTTGCGACAGATTCGCCGGTAGAAAAAGTAGCTGGTTCCGACCACTCACTCCAGTTCATTTCCCGATCACGGTAGCGTACGCGCCACCAATAGTCACTTTCTTCCGCTAGCCCTGTGACCTCTTCATCAGTGAGATCATCTTCAGCCTGCGTGTCGATATCGTAATACCAGTTTTCAAAGTTTTTCCAGCTCTCAAAGACAGGTTCCGTAAAGTCGTCTTCGGAGATTGATACCTGCCAATGGCTCTGCCCATGCGTTGCGCCCTCTGTCAAAAACGGACTTGCTTGGAGAACTACACATTCTGGTGCCAATTCAATACCTACTGGGTATTCTGGCTCTGGCGCAGCTAATTCTGTGGGATTGAGTCGAATGACTAAACTGTCCATCAATTGATTGTCGATTACTTGATCCTGATCACCACGGCTGATCCGTTTGATTGTGAATTGCGGCGATTCACCATCAGTTACCTCAGCTACCACAAAGCCGTACTCATCTTGCGAAACCGAAAATTCATCATAGTCAAAATTGGGAAACTCGCCCCAGTTATCGATCGCGCCACCAGCAGAGGCTACGTTGATCCACAAATGCTTATGATCACGCGATTGCCCACGGGAATATCCGTGTGTATGTCCAAAGAAATGGATACTGGGCTTACCGCAGGTTGTCGTAAACTGCTCCAACCTAGCAATCACCTCACCGGTAAAGTCAGACTCTCCGGGGGTCCATAGTTCCGATTTGTGGGGATGATGAAGTTGGGCAAAAATGAAATCAATCGTGCCCACCTCACAGCTTTGCTCCAAGATATTGTCAAGCCATTCGAGCTGATCTTCATTGGCGAAAGCACCGTTAGAGTCCAAGCCAATGATGCGCAAATTACCGTAATCTTTAAACCACCAATGCTCGGTATACTCGGGTGTGCCGTTTTCCGGCAGGCGAAAGTAAGTGTAATAAAAGGCACTGTTATTCTCGTGGTTTCCAAGGACTGGATAAACAGGAACATGCCTGAACAGGCTCGCGGAAGGATCAAAGAAAGTGTTCTTCCACTGATCGTAGCTATTTCCGTTAGTGACAAGGTCGCCTGGAATCATGACCAGGCCTATTTCGTCTTCAATAGCTGTTTCTCCATTCGTCAGGTATTGAATCACCCCCTCTTCTACTACCTCTCTAAATTTATCCGGAAAGCTACCATCGCGCTGCATATCGCTCATTGCCACCAGGCGGAAAGATTGGTTGTCGGTGGCAAAAGGTGGCGTACGGAAACTATACACTTCAGAAGTGGCTGCTCCAGTTTTTACGCGGTAGAAATAGCGGGTAAAGCGCTCCAGGCCATTGATCCGCACCTCATGCACTCGGGCATCGCCGTTAGACGCATAGGCAATACCACTCGCCTCGAAGCCTAATGCTTCTGAAAGCCCCCACTCCACTATGCTCTCATCGCCAGCATCCGTTTCCCATAATATGTGTACAGCGTTCGGTTCTACATCCTGAAGATATGGTTGTATGCGGATGGCTTGTCCAATAACTGCACCGGCAGACAATAGTAACAGGAGTAGAATGGAAGTTCTCATTTTTCAAAGGTGGTGAGGCAACTAACCTCGTATGACATCAATGGAGGAAAGATAGCACTTTAGGCAGTTTTCATGCCACGCCTTCGAAACTTAGCCATCACATTCAGACTAAGCGAGACTTATTCTTCAACTTCTGACGAAATGGCTGTCAAAATAGCATCAAGCTCTACCAGCAACGGTTGGTAATGTTCCGTTTCCGTCAAGATGCTAGTAAGGATGAAAATCATCAAGCTGTTTTCAAAAGCAGTAGAATTGAGTACATCCAGGTTACTGTGACTGCCCCTACTAGCGCCCAAGCCCATTATCTCCTCCGAAGCACCAACTTGGTCCAATACGGTCCGAATGTGGTACTGATCTTCTCGAAAAATGTCCAGAAGCTTTTCTCTCTGATCACGCAGATCAGCTTCTTGTCTAGCAATGTCGTCTAGGAAGGCGTTCCAATTGGTGAGCTGTTTACGCAGCTCGGCATTAGATAAATCTTTGAGGCTACCAGAACTGATCATCTCAGCTAACAGCGAATTGTTCGGATTAAAGGAAATATCATAAGCAAAGGCCTGAAACAAAAGTTCGGATAGCTCCTGCTCGGTTGGGACTTCCTCCTCATTACTCATGTAATTGGCAATTCTTTTAGCCTCCGCGTAGTTTTGCTCATTTACTCTCAGCAGCTCTACTAGCTTCATTCTACTCGCCATGAAGTCGCGTTGTAGACCCTGCAAATACACATGTTCCTTATTGCGGGTTAAACGATCCTCATTGGCATTAGTAATGGCCAAAGCCAAAAGGATACCAATGACCACTAAAGCAATCTCACCAACAGCATACATTAAGTACTTGCTGAAGGCTCCGCTTTGTACATATTGCTGACGAATTTTGCGAAAGAATCGAAGCATAGGCGTTAGGGTAAAGAAAGGATAAGATTTTCTCGGTTAAGGATGCTGGTGATGGCTACTCCTCATTACATGGAAAAGCGAACCAATACCGGAAAATGATCGGACGGATAACGATTGTTTCGGCGGCGATCGTCAATAATGCGATGACTTGTGGCCTGCAAGCCACGAGTCAGAATGTAATCAATCCGGGCCGTCACTTCCAGTTCTGTATCAAAGCCATTAAATGTTCCTTTCGGGCCATAAGCTTGATAGCCTTTGCCATGATAGGTGTCTTCGTACGTCGCCAGTAGAACTTGCATCGGCCTGCTTTCCGGCTCACAGTTCAAATCTCCCATAAGGATCACCCCTTTATTCTGGAGTCCTTTTGTCTTCAGTAGATCAACTAGTAGTTCTGCGGATTTTTCGCGAGCTACCTCTCCTCGATGATCAAAATGACAATTGAAGATGTGCAGTGTGTCTCCTGTTTGCCGGTGCCGGAAAACGCCATAGGTCGTAACTCTATTTAAGGCCGCATCCCATCCTTTGGAAATAGAGGTTGGTGTTTCAGAAAGCCACAATACTTCACTCTTGAGAAGTTCGAATTCACTGTGTTTGTAAAAGATAGGAGCGCCTTCACTATCTGTACCTTCACCGTCGCGGCCGAAGCCGATATAATGGTACTCGCTGAGCTGTTGATCAATAAAAGAAGTCTGCTCAGGTAATGCCTCTTGAACTCCGATGAAGTCTGCTTGATAGTAGGCCATTAATTCAACAACCTCCTCCTTGCGGTGCTCCCACCAATCGGGACCATCGTTCGGGTTGTTGTAACGGATATTGTAAGCCATGACGCTCGATTGCCCCGCCAGACCAACACAGAAAAGCACAAACAGTATCGCCCCAAGTACTACTCGTTTCCGCATAATCTTTTGGAGTAAGTTACGACAGCCTGTCATAAACGAGTCAGAATCTGTCTAGCATTATGCATGCAGTCAAGTTTCCCCCTTAAATTTGAACCTCAATTAACATTGACTCGTTTCAAAACCATATGGCATTTCGTCCAATCATTCATTCCCGGGTTTACCGCGACTTTCTGGCTATCGAGCCGAAGGACTACCACGGTATTATCCGTTTCTATGAGGAAAAAGAGGACGAAATTGAGAACTTAGAATTAGAGGAGTTCTATGAAATGCAGCAGACGTTTACGCACGCACTCTTCGAGGTGGGAGCTTACCGTCAGTTTTTAGCAGTCGTAGACCAAGCTATTCTAGTGACCTTGGAAGGGGATTACATCTTATCCAGCAACTCGAATCAGCAAGAACAGTTTGAGCAGCTACTTTTTCGCAAAGCGGCCGCGTACTTGCAAACACTACAGACGGAGAAGGCAGAGCACGTTTGCTGCGAATTACTGCGCATCAACCGAGAGCATGAGCTAGCATTGCTACTGCTACGCAAAGCTATCCGTCAGCAAGATACACTCATCAACAGGCATACTCGGGCGGCTTCAATCTTGCTGTTTGGCCTATCTGCCCTGGTCATTTTGGTGGAGGTACTTTTTGTACGCCACTTCTACAATCAGTACACTGCTGGAATCGAACTAAGCCGTAATCTAATTTTCCTCTTGGGCTTGGTGGTTTTGGGTGCCGGAGAAGCCTTGACTTTCTGGCGAGCTTATCGCAAGTCTCTAGCCTTTCTTAGCCGATAATATACCTACCTTTGCGGCATGATAGAAGCGTTCAAAGAATCTCCGGTTCTGCTCCTCTTTGTAGTATCCGCTATTGGCTACTGGGTCGGGAATATTCCCATCCGTGGCACTAAGTTGGGCGTGGCGGCTGTACTGTTCGTCGGCTTGGCATTTGGTGCTATCGATCCAGGTCTTAGTATGCCAGATATCGTCATCGTATTAGGCTTATCAATGTTTGTCTATACGATCGGCCTGAGTAGTGGACCAAGCTTTTTCTCCACCTTCCGTGCACAGGGCTGGCGAAACTTCTCTTTTATCCTGGCCATGCTCATTTTCAGCACTTTGATTACGGTCGGCCTCTACTATCTATTCGACCTTAATGCTGCCACTGCAGCCGGCTTGCTAGCTGGTAGTAGTACCAATACAGCATCACTTGCGGGTTTATTGGATCTGATCCAGCTCACCCAACCAGCCGAAGTACAAGAGGCCATGAGCAATGCGGCAGTAGTTGGGTACTCCCTCTCCTACCCAATGGGTGTGCTTGGGGTTATGTTCGCCATTAGCGTAATGCAACGTTGGTTCCGTATAAACTATCCGCAAGAACTAGCGGAGCAGAATCTGATCTTGTCAGGAGATAATATCCGACGCCAAACGATCGTGATTACCAATGAAGAGATAGCAGGACTTGCCATTAGAGAAGTCTTTCAGCGATTCAAAAAACGACTCGTGTTCGGTCGCATGCAAAGAAAAGGGGTAGACCAATTACCCAACATGGACACTCAACTGGAGGTAGGTGATCGATTGGTCATAATCGGTAATGCCGCCGTCATGGACGAGGCCACCGAAATGCTGGGAGAGGTGCACGAACAGGAACTGTCCTATGATCGTACTGCCTACGATGTCCGTCGCCTGTTTGTCTCAAATCCTAATATCGCCGGCGAGAAGATTGCTTCGCTGAATCTCGCTGAGAAGTTTTCTACGATCATCACACGAGTACAACGGGGAGATGTTGACCTCCTAGCCAGCGGTGATACAGTACTAGAGCTTGGCGATCGGGTACTCGTCATTGCCCGAAGAAAAGACTTCGACGACCTCAAGCAACTATTTGGCAATAGCTACGAAGCGCTTAATCATATCAACCTCTTATCGTTTGGATCTGGAATGGCCCTAGGACTAATGCTGGGTATGCTCACCTTTACATTACCGGGAGGACTATCCTTTAACCTAGGCTTTGCTGGTGGACCACTGGTAGTGGCGCTGATCCTAGGTGCGCTCAGAAGAACGGGCCCCATCGTCTGGACGCTGCCCTTTGGTGCCAATCGTGTACTAAGACAATTGGGATTAATACTACTCTTGGCCGGTATTGGAATTCGCTCAGGTCACACCTTCTTGAACACAATTCTAGCCGGCGGTGGTGGATGGCTCTTCTTATGTGGAGCCATAATTGCCATTACCACAGCTTTCGTGACCTTATGGCTGGGCTACAAGTGGCTCCGAATCCCATTTGGCCTCCTGACAGGTATGATTGCCACGCAACCGGCGATTTTAGAATTCGCGCTAGACCGCGCCGGGAATCGACTACCAAGCATGGGTTTTACACTGATCTTACCCATTGTATTGATCACAAAAATTCTCTTTGTCCAGCTCCTATTCGCCTTTTTGAGTTGATTGTAAGAACGGGTCGTTGAAATCCGATTATATTTGTTTGAAATCCGATTAAATCCCCCGCATGTATAAGGGCTCATTTTGGTGCTTGTTCATGATCCTCCTGTTGCCAAATCTACTCCAGGCACAGCTCACGGTCATTGTGGAACAATCACCATCTTACACGCCTGCGGAAGACACACTCTATTTAGTCGGTAGCTTCAATAATTGGGACCCCAAGGATGATAACTTCCGTTTCTCCTCCCTCGATGGCGGCCAATGGCAATATGATTTTCTCACACCGATGCCGGACTTTGAGTACAAGATCACTCGAGGGTCATGGAAAAAGGTAGAAGGAGGTAGCCTCGCTGAGCCCATTGGCAATAGAAGCTACGTGTATAATGATCAATTAAGGGATACCGTCCGCATTAATATTGCTGGTTGGGAGGATCTCAAAGAGGCCCTACCCTATCGCGACACCATCCTAGTACGAATTACCAGCTTACCAGAGAATACTCCACCAGACGCCACCCTCTACATTGTAGGCTCCTTCAATGGCTGGTCCCCTGCTGATCCTGATTTCAGAATGGAAAGGGACTCCAATGGCTTTTTCCAGGCGATGGTGCCCATTAGAAATCAACTTACAGAGTACAAGATTAGTCGAGGTAGCTGGACTACAGTTGAAAGTCGGACTAATGGACTGGCTCGCCCAAACCGCCGTTATGAGTATCAGGACGGTAGCAATCAACCAATAGTCCGAATCGAAGTCGCTAACTGGGAGGACTTGGCAGGCAACCGTATCAGTTGGTATGAAATCTTTCTATTGCTCGCTGCGATCCAAGGTTTACTCCTTGTCGTTGCCATCAACAGTTTCAAAGAAGCTGGCAGTACCACTAGTCGACTTCTTTCTTTGTTGCTCATCTTACTTTCAATTACATTCCTGGCCCGGATCGGCGCCTTTGATCGGGAAATATTCCAACAGTATCCCAAGATTCTGCTCGTACCTGATCTGATCTACTTCACCTATGGCCCCATCTTCTGGCTATACCTTCGGTCCTTACAACCCAAGAGTGGCCGACAATGGCATTGGGGGGTGCATTTCATTCCTTTCATTATTGCCATTGGGATTTATCTACCCGTGATTGGGATGAGCAATTTCGATTTCACGACGCAGGTAGTCAATCTCGAACTGAGATCCTTCTTCATTGGATCGGCAATGGCGGGCTTAGTGTTCAGTGGTTTTTACTGGGTATTAAGCCATAACTTCTTGAAGCGACTACAGCTAGGAACAGACGATGAATCTTCTCCAGTCATGGGCTTCCTTTGGACGGTTTTTTATATCCATTCTCTCTGCCTCCTGGTTTGGATGAGTACATATCTGATCGGCTTTATTGGTATCGCGCTAAACCAACACTGGATTGGGATAACGGACCGCATGACAGACGCTACCTGGCTGGTCTTGGCAGTGGGAGCATATACTATGGGGTACTATGCTATGCGTCAGCCACAAGTATTCCGGAGTCCAAAACTCCCAATCATGGCTGTGAATCCTATCCTTGCAGAAGAAGCGGTTGGACGCCTTGAGCTATCTCACGACATTGAGCATAGCACGAAAATCAGCTCATCTGCTAATAATAGTGGAGCCGTGGCCCCTCCGCTCAGTGATTTGGAAAAACTCGAACAAGTCATGCAGGAGGCGAGGCCATACCTCAACCCTGGCTTAAGTTTAAGTGAGTTAGCAGCGCAAGTACAACTACCAAGCCATCAGCTCTCCAAGGTCATTAACGATGGATTTGAGAAGAATTTTTTCGATTACGTCAATGGCTATCGCATTGAAGCTTTCAAGCAACGGATTCGCTCTGGTGACCACCAAGAACGCACCATCTTGAGCCTTGCCCTCGAAGCTGGCTTCAATTCCAAAACGGCCTTCAATCGGGCTTTCAAGAAGCATACAGGCCAAACCCCGCGTGAGTTCTTACGAGAACAACAAGAATAAAGCCACTGATTTACAGCACTTTAAAAGTACCACTTTCCAAAGTCCCACTTTTTGAAGGCAAATTCCGACCACCTTATAAAACGGTGCGCAAACTCCTTTTTATCGTACTAGATTTACGAAAGTTTTATAGTCGAAATAATATTAAACAAAGGAGTTATGAAAGCAAAAATTCTACTTTTCTTCATTGCTTCTATCCTATTTGCCGAAACCGCTTATAACCAAAATTACAGCCAGAGCACGGATGTGATGCTACAAGGATTTAATTGGGTATCACACTCTAATACGAATGGCTGGTACAATGTTGTACAGAGTAAGGCGCAAGAATTAGGAGATGCTCAATTTGATATGGTGTGGTTACCGCCACCCAGTGATGCGGCTGCACCGCAGGGCTATCTTCCGCGCGAACTCTATGACGTAAGTACGAACTACGGAACTCAACAAGAACTCACCAACTGTATCAGCGCCTTACACAACCAAGGCATCAAAGTTCTAGCTGATATCGTGATTAACCACCGTGTAGGTACTACCAACTGGGCAGACTTTACGAACCCCACCTGGGGCTGCTGGGCCGTTATTGCCAATGACGAGTGGGGCTCAAACGGAGGTAACCCTTGTGGAAACTGGGACACCGGCGACAACTACCACGCCGCCCGCGACCTCGACCACACGAATACCACTGTGCAAAACGATCTCATCAGTTGGATGAACTGGCTGAAGAACACCATTGGATTTGATGGCTGGCGTTATGACTACGTTCGTGGTTTCAATGGCTACTACAATGGCCTATACAACGATGGAACAAACCCTTACTTCACAGTAGGTGAGCTTTGGGACAACTTGGATCTGAATAATGTAAATGCTCACCGCCAGCAGATAGTCGACTGGATTGATGATACGCAAGGAAAGTCGGCAGCTTTTGACTTCACTACAAAAGGCGTTTTACAAGCCGCCGTCAATAATCAATACTGGAGATTGAATATTGGTGGCGGTGCGCCAGGCGTCATCGGTTGGTGGCCTTCAAGAGCGGTAACCTTTATCGACAATCATGATACAGGGAGTACACAGGCCTACTGGCCGTTCCCAGGTGGAAAGGTGATGCAGGGATACGCGTATATCCTCACCCACCCTGGTGTACCATCCGTATTCTGGGATCACTACTTCGACTGGGGCCTAAAGACGGCTATTGACGAGCTGATCGCAGTACGCAAAGACAATGGCTTGCACAGCGAAAGTAGCATTGATATCAAGGAAGCTCGCTGGGACCTATACGCTGCTGAAATTGATGGAAAGGTAGCGATGAAAATTGGACCAGGTTCTTGGTCACCAAGTGGTTCAGGATGGGTGCTGCGTACCTCAGGCAATGACTATGCCGTATGGGATAAAGCTCCAGCTGGAGATCTGACTATCCATTTCAAGCCAAGTAGTTGGAGTACTCCCTACTTGTACTTCTGGAATGCCTCACCAAGTGGCCATACCACGGGCTGGCCTGGTGTACCGATGCAATCTATTGGCAACGGCTGGTATGCTTACACCCTGACAGGAACTGACTGCAGTAACTTCATCGTAAGTAATAACGGTTACCCACAAAGCCCCGACATGTGGACCTGTGAGGATGCTTGGATTGAACAAGGCAACTGGTGGAACTACACCATGACCGCTGCTCCAAGTACTAGTCCTGAAATAGGCGCAGGCTTTGCCGACGGGATGGCCCCTACACTCAGTGCCACACCCAACCCAATACAGGATCAGGGGCGTCTACAGCTACAATTACCTGATGATGGTGAACTACAGCTTAGCATCCACAATCTAGCCGGCGTAACCATGACTGAAATTGCTGCCGGACAAATGCCGCGCGGCCATCACCAATTTGACTTTGACACCAACGATTGGCCAGCAGGAATCTATCTGGCCACGATGCAATACCAACAGCAAGTCTTAACTATGAAATTGATTGTTCTGCCGTAGTATTCAACAACACTACACACGACATCCGGAACCATCGGTTTTAATAGGATAGGACTGGAGAGTAATGAAAACGTTCATTGCTCTCCTGCTTTTTTTATGAGGATGCATTTCCTCGCGTCGGGGGACGCTTGGGAGTGGGATTTAAGATGACTAACCTTGCGTCGGGGGACGCCTACAAGCGTGGACGCTTAGGTGCACTTAGGTGTCTTAGGTGGTTCAAATTACCTCGCGTCGGGGGACGCTTAGGTGCGGGATTTAAGATGACTTACCTCGCGTCGGGGGACGCTCGGGTGCGGGGGGCTAAAAACAGTCATCCCGAACTCCGGCAGTTGCCGAAATTCGGGATGAAAATAGATCCAATCGACTAAGCTTATGCTTGTGCTAGCATTGTCCTTCTAGAGCCGTAGTGCGGCTATAATTTAGGATTGACTGCAGGCTACGTTTAGGGGCAGTGAACTTCACGCGAGGAAACTGGCGTTTAGCGTTCTTTAGTTGCTCCAATTCTTGCGCCAGGACCGGGTCACGACGCACCGCATCCTGGATAGCCAATCGCTGGGCAATGGTGGTTTCAGCATACAGATAAGCGATTAAATCTTCAGGTGTAAAGTTTTGCTTCATGAAAGGCATTTATGGCGTTGAAAAATGTATTAAGTAAACTAGGAAATGGTAGGCCTTATTGTTTGTTTGGTACATATTTTTTTGTTAAAGGTCATTACCACACAAGCAATACACCTACCAAAGAGTCCTATTATTTGGTACTACGATACCACGTTTGTGTACGGTAAAGTCCGGTCCAATGTTTACCCCGAACCTGGAGTTCATCGCTCTTACCATCCTCAAACCAGATACTGCATCCATAGGTGCTACCAGACTCAGGATCGAGAATGGTACCATCCTTCCAATAATCGCGATAGGTAGACAGGTCTTCAATAATGACCATACCCACCACTGGCTGATCTTTTAGCTTGCCCTTACAGGCATCACAAACCGTATCATCAGGCTTAAGTAGAAGGTCAATAATTTTTCCGTAGAGCTTACCATTCTGCTCGTAGATTTCCACTTTAGATCTGGCTTGACCAGAATTGTCATCAATGGTTTTCCAAACTCCAATTGGGGATTGCGCGGACAGACTGACGAGAGCGCCACACAAGAGCAAGAGCGAAAACAAATACTTCATAATGAATTGTGCTTTTTTGAGTTAACACTGATTGTGAATAAAAGTTAGCGCAGTATTCGGCATTACCTATCGCTAGCCGAGCTTCTGATACAGGAATGCAAGGGAGCAATTTCGCCTTTGAATCTAGTGTGTAAATGCATAACGAAGCAAATCGTTTTTTCGTACAAAGGCTTATCTTACTCGCACCAAATTATCTACGCACCACATGGATTTCCCAACCATTATTCGCTACGCCTGGCTAGCATATGACAGTACACGCCCAATCAAGCGCATCTCCGACATTAGCGCTATGGTCTCTACCAACCACGTATATAAGATTCGCCTGGAGGATGGTCATAACATTATTGCTAAACTCTCCTACTTCGGCACCTACGACAACTTCGTTGAGGATCACCAGATTATCAACGTATTAGGGAATAACCTACCAGTACGTTACGAGAACTTCTTGTCACGTGCCCTAATGAAAGGCAATCAACTATTTTTCCACCGTTTTCAAAACGATATCATTGATGCCTGGGTGGTCTTTTTCCGCCCCATTAAGATCAAGAAGAAACTCCCCCGACGATTAGATTTGCCACATATTGAAAAGCTGGCAAAAGAGTTCGCGGGCTTCCATAAGAGTTGTCATTTGGTGAGACACACCCTACCAAATACCTCGAAAAACATGACCACCGACATCAACCTTCTCCTGGAGGAGGTAGACGACCGATTCCCAAAGTACAAAGACCAGATCAAAGAGCAGTGTGAGATCTTTTTAAACAATACCCACCGCATCAATGTCAGGGGGTTTGACAAGATCCCCGTATTTGTCGATTGGAATATTGGCAACTTCTCCGTGAACGGTAGTGGTAAGTTCTACTCGCGCTGGGACTATGATTGGTTTCGGATGAGCTCTCGAATCGTAGACTTCTATTTTATCAGCCGGATCGTATCAAATGTAGGTGATCGTACAGTGTTTACTTACAATGTAGAGACGATGATGGAGGACCGGTTCATCCATTTCCTCAAGGCTTACCACGCGATATATCCATTGACTCGACCTGAAGTAGAATTCATTAAGGAGGCGTATCGATTCTTCCTCTTAAACTACGTGATTCGAGAGGGTAACTATTTCTTCCGCTCCGCCATTGCGGAACAGTTACAGCACGATGCACTGACGCATCACTTTAAGACTATTGATGAGCGGTTTAAGGTAGGGAAGTTGTTGAAGGCATTGGATTTGTAGGGGTTTGGCTGTTCGAGTGGTGGGTGTTCGAGTCGGGGGACTCGAACTAACGGGACTCGAACAAGCGGACAAGCGGGACTCGAACTAGCAGGGGGCGTGTGGGAGATGAGAATCTTTTATCTTCGCGTTTTGATTGTCAGACCTGATTAAAGTACTCTTGTTTTGGAAACATCGGCTTTTCTTGACATTGCCCAAAACTACCGGGCTATCTTTCTCGATTCTTATGGGGTAGTAAAGAACCACCGTGGCTTAATTCCTGGTGTATCGGAGACCATACGCGCACTACGCAAAGCAGGAAAAACGATTCGCGTATTGACGAATGATGCCTCTCGTAGTCCCGAACAGCAGTCCAAGCGTTTTGGCCAACAAGGATTGACTGAAATCCCTGCCTCAGAGATCATCACTTCAGGTATGATGGCAAAGCTGTTTTTGGAACAAAAGGTGAAGTCTGGTAAAGTAGCCTATTTAGGTACCGAAAATGCAGCCCATTATATCCTGGCGGCAAATCTGAATAGCATTCCAGTCAGTGAAATAGATCTAGCCAATTGTGAAGACATCACGGCTATGGTCTTCCTGGACGATGAAGGCTTCGATTGGAACCGCGACATCAACACCACGGTTAACCTACTGCGCAAGCGCAATATTCCTGCCATTGTCGCTAATAGTGACAAGCTGTATCCTGTAGCAAAGAACGACGTGTCAATTGCTACAGGAGGTATCGCTAAATTGGTAGAGAGTATTCTAAACCGGAAGTTCATTCACTTCGGTAAGCCTGACACCCAAATGTTCAACTACGCCTTCGAGGATATCAATCAGCATGGAACTTTCCATCGCGATGATATCTTAATGGTAGGTGACACCCTCCATACCGATATTCTTGGTGGGAATAAATTTGGGGTACATACAGTATTGGTGCTATCCGGAAACACGAGAGCTCAGAATGCAGATATACAGATACGCTCAACGGGAATCATCCCGGATTATGTCTGTGAATCGATTGTGGGCTAATCCTATTCTAACTTGCGCTAAAACCTCCTTTTCGCTACCTTTGCGCACGCAAAAATGTAAATAATGATTATTCCAGCACTCTGGTTTCACTAGCTATTCTTCTCGACCTTGCCGTACCGCCGGCAGCTAGCTTTGTATTGTATCATTATTTACCCCCCAATTCCCCATTCTTATGCTCGATAAATTAGCCGCGATCCACGATCGCTTCCGCAACTTGGAAGAACAATTAGCTGACCCTAGCGTGATCAGTGACATGGATCGTTTCCAGAAGACCAATAAGGAATATAAGAAGCTACAACCCATTGTTGAGGCTTACTTGACGTATAAAGACCTACTCGGCAATATTGAAACGGCCGAAGAAATGCTCCGCGATCCTGAGATGAAGGAAATGGCCAGCATGGAACTGGATGAATTGAAGCCACAGCGCGAGCAAATGGAAGAGGAGATCAAGGTAATGCTCATCCCTCGCGACCCTGAAGACGAGCGCGATGTTATCATTGAGATCCGCTCTGGTACAGGTGGTGATGAAGCAAGTATTTTTGCCGGTGACCTTCTGCGGATGTACTCCCGCTATTTCGATGAGATGAAATGGAAAGCGGAGGTACTATACGAGAACGAAGGAAGTGTTGGCGGTTACAACAAGGTGGTTGTAGAAGTGAAGGGTGAGGATGTTTTTGGCCGCATGAAGTTCGAATCGGGTGCCCACCGGGTTCAGCGCGTTCCAAAGACGGAGTCGCAAGGCCGCGTACATACCTCAGCTGCTACTGTGGCGGTAATGCCGAAACTAGAAATCGAAGATGTTGAAATCAAGAAATCAGACTTGAAGATCGACACCTTCCGTTCAAGTGGAGCGGGTGGACAGCACGTAAACAAGACAGAATCTGCAATCCGGATTACGCACTTGCCTACTGGTATTGTTTCAGAAAGCCAGGATGGTCGTTCGCAACACAAGAATAAGGAAATTGCTATGGCTCAGTTGTTGCGCCGCATTCAGGAGCAGCAACGCAAAGCCCACGAAGCTGAGCAGACCTCAAAGCGCCGTAGCCTTGTAGGATCTGGTGACCGTTCAGATAAGATCCGAACTTATAACTACCCACAGAACCGGGTAACCGATCACCGGATCAACCTCACGCTCTACAACCTGGATCAAATTGTAGAAGGCCAAATTGGTGGTATCATCGAAGCCCTACAGATGGCTGAGAATACTGCCAAGATGGAAGAGGGCATGACCTAGGTCAACAACAATACCCAGAATAAAATACCGCTACTGGTCGGACAATTTGGTCCCCTTCAGCTGCAGTGCTGAGGTACAGCACCGTATGGCTCCATTTCTCGCCGTACTGTACTACATAGTCGTCTTTTTCATCACCATCTAGATCACCGTTCCATAGCACACGTCGAGCAGTATCCATGTGAGAACCATGAGGATTCAAGACTTGCCGCTTTTCACCCTCCTGTATAAATAAGCGAGTCCTCCAAGGTTCTACAGCAGTCTTAGTGCGCTCTTGTTGTATTGAAGGTGGAAAAGGATTGGGCATTCGAGTGTTTTCGATCGCCTTGGGGTACGTTTCATGGAGCAACGCTCCAGACGATAGCTGATCAAACCGCTCCCGGCTGCCAATAATTAAGATTAACCCTCTGTTGTCGGCTACCGTAATACTCTGCGAACCGACATCCTCATAGTTGTAAAAGATCCGGGGATCAACCACTCGAAATTCATATTGATTTTCACCGGTATGGTACAAACCCATCCAGGTAAAACGATTATCGTTCGGAATATTACTAAAACAGCCAAAGCCAGGCAGAAGTAGGTGATAGTCCGTGTTGATGTCTTCAAAATTCGCGCCCTTGTTCCAATCTACTGTAGGTGCTAAGAAGCCACTATAAACAAAGCCCACATTTTCCTGATATTTCACCTTCCACCAACTTCCTTTAAACTCCACGGTACTCGGCAAGTTGGCATAATAGAGGGTACGCGCTGGCAATGACAACGAGCCAAAGCCTTCTGATGCTAGCAACTCCACTTGTGCACCAAAGGGCAGGGCAGACAAGATCAGCGATTCGGGGTGAGGGTTCTGCCGCATATTCAAACCATTGAAAGAAACGACTTTGTATTGGTTATTGACAATGACATTGTCTTGCGCGAAGACTAAGGCAGGCAATAATACCAAACCACATAGTGCTACCACGACTTCAAGGATTCTGAGCTGTTTCATACTGGTGGGTTTTACACCAATATCAGCACGAACCAGCTCTCGAATCCAGCCTTCTCCAGTATTCGTTGCAAAATCTTGAGTATACGTTGCTCAGACCGTCTAGAGGGCTGCACATCTGCTTTTCCTAAGTCCATTTGCCTTATCTTCCGCTACCGAATTTTACCGCTTTGCTGCGTCTATATTCGTTCAAAAACAAAAAGACTAGTCATGAAAAACATCCTTTGCCTATGCCTTGCCTTAGGGCTTCTAACCACCGTCATGGGGCAAGACCAAGCGGAACCACCAGTGGTTCTGGAACCAGAAGTAAGTACTACCGAACAAAGCGTAACCATCAATGGAGAAACGATTCCGCTGGTCACCAAAGCAGGTACTACCCTACTGCGCGATGAGAATAACGATCCTATCGCATTGTTCGGTTTCACCAGTTACACCCACAAGAATGGGGGCATAGATCGCCCGATCGTCTTTGCTTTTAATGGCGGGCCAGGTTCTTCTTCTTTCTGGTTGCATATGGGCGTACTAGGCCCGAAGCGCATTGTGGTAAATGACCCGGACTTCACTCCGGCTTCTCCTTACCAACTCGTCAACAACGACTACTCCATTTTGGACGTCGCGGATCTAGTAATGATTGACCCCGTTGGTACTGGCTTAAGTGTACCCACTGGCAAAGCCAAATTCGAAGACTTTTGGGGAGTGGATCAAGACATTCGGAGTATCAGTCTCTTTATCACGCAGTACCTCATTGCCAATGACCGCATGAACTCCCCTAAGTTTCTATTGGGTGAAAGCTATGGCACCTTCCGAAATGCTGGTATCATGGATAGGTTGCTATCGCAAGGAATTGCGATGAATGGGGTGATCATGGTTAGTGCTGTATTTGACCTACGTACCCTGCTCTTCCCTCCAGATGATGATCTGCCTTACATTGTACACTTCCCAACCTATGCTGCTACTGCCTGGTATCATAAGAAATCGCGCACGCGCCATGGAGACCTGGAATTGTTTCTGGACGACGTGAGAACCTTTACGGAAAAAGAGTACGTCCCGGCCTTGTTCCAAGGCGATCAACTAGCAGAATCAGAAAAGGAACAAATCGCCGAAAGCCTATCGATGTACTCAGGAGTAAGTAAGGAGTTCTGGCTACGCGCAGATTTGCGAGTAACGAATGGCGAATTCTTCCAGGAATTGCTGCGCGATGAAGGCGAGACCGTAGGACGCCTGGATTCTCGTTATTCCGGTATTAACCAGGATCTTCTAGGACAGACAGCAGATTATGACCCACAAAGTCTGGCGATCTCTCCTGCTTACATCACCTCTTTCCTAGACTATTTGCACCGCGACCTAGGTGTACGCAAAGACTTACAATACACCATCACTGCGGGTCGTCGACCAGGATTTAAGTGGGATTGGAGTCATCAAGGAAATGTTCGTTGGAATGCCAATGCTGCTATCAACACTGGCCCAGACATGGCTCGTGCCCTTACCCGCGACCCTAACATGAAAGTGCTCATCCTCAATGGCTACTATGATATAGCTACTGTGTTTTACGGCGTAGAGTATTCCATTGACCACTTGGGTTTACCATCACACATCAAGGACAATATCATCATGAAGTACTATGAGGCGGGCCATATGATGTATACTCATCAACCATCTCTAGTGAAGTTTAAAGAAGATGTTGGAGGCTTTATTGAAGACTGTCTTCAACGATAGTCACCACCTCCCGTGGCGGAAATCGATCTTCTCCGTTCCAATAGGCGAAAGCCGTTTGAAGCGAAATGAGAACAAACAAAATGGGGAAGATTAAAATGATGCGACTTTTCTTCTGCATGGCTGTATTTGTTTTGAAACAAACCTAGGCCGGCAGAGGAAAAGTCGCTAGTCGTTTTGAGTAAGTGTAGGGGTTGGATGAAAATTCGTCGAAAGAATATTCAACTCCCTAAAGGATTCGCATCCGATCTTAAAAATCCATACCCAAAGAGATATGTAGCTTCGGCTCCTGCACCCTTCTAGTCTCGTAGCCCCAGCCATAATCCAAACGTACCATGTAGCCAAATAGAAGTACGCGAGCTCCCACACCGTAGCTAAACACAAGCGGATCTCGGAAGTACACTACCCGCGCAGATACTGGTGTAAAGACGCTTGGGTTCTCTGGGAAGGTTGTCGTGTTGAGCGGATTCTCATCTCCATACGGATCTGGTCCACTCCAAGCGGTACCAGCATCAAAGAATCCGATCAACTGGAAGTTGCGGAAGAATGGCGAACGAATCCGTTCCGAGAAATATCTGAACAGCGGAATACGCGCCTCCACATTGGTTAGCACATAGGAGTTACCATTACGGATATTCAAGTTGAATCCTCGCATGTTATTCGCCAAAGCAACGAATCCAGGTTCTTCTGTTGGTCCCGGAATATTGGTATTGAATTCTGGAAGCAACCAGTTATCTGTACCACCTAGGTAATAAAGAATACGATCCTGACCGAAGGATACCGCACCAGCCAAGCGGAACGCAAGGATAGAACGCTTGTCAATCTTTAGGTAGTGGCGAGCATCAATACCCGCTACGCCCATAAAGCCCCGCTCAAAGTCGAAGCTAAAGCGCGGATCAAGGCTTGCACTAAAAGTCTTATAGTACTCATTGTACACCTTCAGGCGAGTACCTTGGCGTAGGTTCATCGCCAAATCCAGCGTGTTATCAAAGACGTATTCCATGCGAATACCTACCCGTTGGGTACGATCTGGTGCTGGAGCGTCTTCCAGTGCTGTTTGATCAGTAGCTAAGTACTGCACACGGTCACGACGTAGCGTACCGGTAGCACGCAAGCTCTGGAAAATATCTAAGGGATAGCGAACGCCATACTGCCCTAAAACCACATTGTTCTCTCGGCGCCAAGGCACGAATGACTCGCCTTCCTCACTAAATCGTTGGTTACGGCGGTACACTGCATAGAAGCGATCCAATCGGCGCTTGCGATTATGTGCAATCAGGAAGTATTCCGTTCCATTGAAGCTTGTTGGAAGGCGCATTCCTCCCTCCACTACGTAATCTTCAAATAGATCTTTAAAGTTGGCCTTTAGTAGCAAACTCAAAGGTTGCGTATTAAACCCGTCTGGATTCGCCGCATAGCTATCCAAACCTTCAAACAGCAGGTCATTATCCATATTGAAGGTCACGAAATCGGTCCGGAAGGTCGTACGATATGGCGTAATACGTCCTGGACGGAAGCGATATACCTTTGGTCCTGTGTCCTCCCGAACGGTAGTTACGGGTTGCGAAATAGGGTCGAAAGTGCCCGTTTCTCCGAAGACCGTCACCTCTGCAGGTTGTGTTTCTTCTGGCTCGGGCTCAGCGAACGTCTCTTGCTCGGAGAATTCACTTTGGAATAGGTAGTTGTCAATATCAATTACCTCCGTACTGTCCACCGCAGCCGGCGCGGGTGGTAGATCCGGCTGAAATTCTGTTGGGGGCGGTAAGGTTTCTACCGCTGGAGAAGTATCCTCAGCAATGGCTGGTGGCGCATCTTCCTGAATTACCGTCGAAGGCACATCATCCCAAGATGTGGCCTCTATTTCTGTCAATAACGCACTTGCCTGAGCATGCTGGAAAATCGTAGCATTCACCGCAGATATCGGCTCCGTCGAAATACTACTCAAGAGCATATCACCAGGTGCAAGACCCGGTGCAGGGAAGTACTCCAGCAATCGTCCGGTGCGGAGCGCCAGGCTTTGATGCATCAGGTTTCGATCATAATTGGTGGCAGCAGCTACCACTGCACGTTCCTTAATGACGGGGAAGACCTCCACCGTATCGATTAAAGTGGTATCTAACTTCGTCAAAGAAGAATCGGCATGCATGACGATCTCCGTACCGTCATTTAAGGTAATCCGCTGATCATAGTGATCTATATAGTCCTCCAAGAATCCGATCTCACGATTGTAAAATCCGCTACGATCAGATAAATAAGCGAAGTAGGTAGTGTCTACTCCAAGCGGCTTACGCTCATTAGCCAATGGCGTATCTGTAATTCGAACCAACTCACCGGGGCGATTAGTCAAATCATAGTAGAACAGATCATAGGTATTAAGCGGTAGAATGGTATCCAGTCGCCGTGGTTCCATTGACGTATCCGTACGATTAGACGCAAATATGATCCCTGTACGATCCCGCACACGTACGGGCATGGCATCTAGATCATCCCAGAAGTCTTGCGTAATACGCTGTGATTGACGCGTAGCCGGATAGTAAAGGAAAATATCTGAAAACCCACGTACTGTAGCCGAAAAGACCATCGTAGACGGATTCACATATTCGACAGAATAAACGCGGTGATACTCCGTACTGAGTTCTTCTGTGATTTCTACATCTTCTAAAAGATTATAGCGTAGTAGACGCGGAACATCCCGATGCTCATACAGGATGGCTAGCTCTTGTCCACTTGGGTTCCAAGCTAGAATCGGGTAGTTATAGTCTGTAGCCTGAATGGCATTGCGAAAACCATGCTTAAAGATCAGCTCGCGTTCACCTGTTTGTAGATTCTCCAGGTAGACCTTATAGCGGCCAATCTCATTCAGCACATAAGCAACCTGTTGCCCATCAGGACTAATCTTCATTTGCGTAATCGGCAGCTCCCGCTTGTTCTTCACAACCACTTCCTGCCCCTGTGGCGTATTGCGGTTCTGACCATCAATTTCATAACGCTTCAGGAAATAGTTCTGCCAATCATTCAGGGTTATCTGATAGGGCGTACCCAAAACGTATAGGAAACCGCTTTCTACGCTACGATTGATACGAGTCAGGTATAGTAGGTTAGACACCGTAGGCGTACCGTACAGCTCTGCGATGTAATACCAAAAAGCATGACCAACTAATTTCGGATGCGCATCAGCCATGGCTTCAAAACCAGCGTACTCACCCGAATTCAGAATGCGTCTTAGTTCATCATCGCGTTCCGTATTCCAGGCATCACCGATGTAAGCTACCAACCCTTCCTTAAACCAATCAGGCAGGTTGAGCAATACGGCATTCTGTACAATTTCTTGAAGGTTGGAGCCAAAGAGCATGGCCTCCAAATACACCGACGCTACCCCTTCGCGAATTTGGCGTCGTAGATCGTTATGGTCACCATTGAAATAGACAAAGATTTTATTCCCCGCAATCTTAGTCTGCCCAGCTACATTCGTAAATGCCTCATCGTTCCCGATATTACTCTGCTTTAAATCCGTAAGATCTACATAGACAATGATCTGTAGCTTCTCATTAATGCGATGCTCCAGAATGCTCTGGATGAAAGCAAAATCCTGCTCTGCCGTCTGCACCACAGCCTGACCAATATTACGGCCTTCACCGTACCAGTAAGTGACAAAGTTGTCACTCTCGTACTTCATCCATTCGTCGAAATCACGATGGTGCTGTACGCGGTTCTTTCCGAAGGTTACCTGAGAAGTCTGAGCAGCAAGTGGAAATGAAAGCGCGGATATAAGTAGAAAGTAAAGCAGTTTGCGCATAGTATAACTTTTTGGCATTGTCGGGAATGCGGGGCGGCATCCTTATACTTAAACTCAATAAGTGGATTGCCGTTTTTGTTGTAGTGGGCTTCGGCTAAATCGCTACTTTTGTGCGCAGCGGACCAAATTCTTTTGATAAGGTATCTATTTTTCGCCAAAAATGCGAGCCCTTATACCTACATAAAACTGCAAAACCATGGCTCAAGTTGTTCAGCTGACGTTTAATCCCTTTCAGGAAAACACCTTTATCGTCTACGATGAGACGGGTGAGTGCGTCATTTTTGATCCCGGCTGCTTCGAAGACCACGAAAAACAAGGCCTGGCAGCGAAGATCGACGAGCTTGGTCTAAAGCCCGTTCGGCTGATCAACACCCATTGCCACCTGGATCACGTCTTTGGCAACAAGTTCGTTGCGGAGCGGTATGAGCTGCCTTTGGAAATTCACGAGAAAGAAGCCTCCCTACTGGCTGCTGTTCCGCAAATTTGTCAGATGTATGGCTTGCCGATGCCGGATGAAAGTCCTGCACCTGGTTCTTTCTTGGAAGCAGGCGACACGGTAAAATTTGGCAATACCACCTTGGAAATGCTCTTCACCCCTGGCCACTCTCCTGGCAGTCTCAGTTTCTATTGTCGGGAAGACAAATTTGTCATTGCCGGTGATGTCTTGTTTTACGGCAGTATCGGTCGCACCGACTTACCTGGAGGAGACTACGATACGCTTATCAACTCCATCAAGACAGAACTCCTTCCGCTAGGGGATGATATCACGGTTTATTCCGGCCACGGCCCAGCCACACGGATGGGTTACGAGCGGAAGAACAATCCATTTCTTCAGGACTAGGACTAGTCACTTCTTTTAGTGACCCCATCAACAGTGAAAAGTTTGAAAAACTAGCATTTGGGCGCATCCCAAGTGCCCTGCTTGATGTTTAGTAATTTTCAGACCGCTCATGTGGAATAAAGCCAAAGCTCATGCAAACCCTTCACTCCGCCCAAAACTTACAACAAGCGTACGACCCAGAGGCCTTTCGGCAAATAGGCCATCAGTTGATTGATTTACTCGCCGATCACCTGGAGCGTATCCAGCAGCCTGGCGATTATCAACTCATTCACTATCGCGAACCGGAAGAAGAACTGGCCTTTTGGCAAAACGATTTTGCCAGTGCCCCAGCGGAACCGATGGACTTTTTCCGCAAGGTATTGGATCATTCCACGCACGTGCACCATCCGCACTATATCGGGCATCAGATTTCTGTACCTGCCCCGATTAATGCATTGGCTGGTATGGTCTCAGATATTCTCAGCAATGGTACTGGTGTTTACGACATGGGTATGTCTTCCAATGCACTGGAGCGTGTTGTTACGGACTTTACAGCCCAGAAGATTGGATATGATGATACTGCCAGTGGCTTCCTAACTTCCGGCGGCACACTAGCCAACCTCACCGCTATGCTGGCCGCGCGTTCTGCGAAAGCACCTGGTCAGGTATGGCAGGAAGGGCACGATGAGAAGCTGGCCATTATGGTATCCGAAGAGGCACACTATTGTATCGATCGTGCTGCTCGAATTTTGGGGCTAGGACAAGAGGGCATTGTCAAAGTACCAGTCGATGATCAATTCCGCATTAGAATTGATTTGCTAGAGCGCTATTATGAGGAGGCTCAGGAAGCCGGGCATACTGTCATCGCTATTGTAGGCTGTGCGGGTTCTACCGCAACGGGTTCTTACGACGACCTGGAAGCTATCGCTGATTTCAGTAAAAAACACGACCTCTGGTTCCATGTTGACGGAGCCCATGGAGGCGCTGTTGTCTTTTCGGACAAATATCGCTCCCTAGCCAGTGGCATAGAAAAAGCAGATACCGTTGTCCTGGACTATCACAAGATGCTAATGACACCAGCATTGAATACTGCATTGATATTCCGGGATGGGTATCGTAGCTACGAAACCTTTCAGCAGCGGGCGCAATACCTCTGGGAAGCGCAGCAATCACCAGAGTGGTATCATTCCGGCAAGCGAACTTTCGAATGCACCAAACTCATGCTGAGCATAAAGGTATATGCTACGCTTCGCACCTACGGACCGCAAATCTTTGCGGATAATGTGGAGCGCCTGTATGATCAGGCAAAGGTTTTTGCTAGTCTATTGGAAGCAGCACCAGATTTTGAGCTGGCTGTGAGTCCGGAAGCTAACATCGTCAACTTCCGCTACACCGATCTTCCCCGCGAAAGCTGGGATTTAGAAAATGGCAATATTCGTCAACGATTAATTGATGATGGCCGTTTCTACATCGTGCAAACCGTCATCCGGAATCAGAAATATTTGCGTGTAGCCATTATGAACTCAGCAACAGGCGAGCAACACTTCGCCGCACTTATGGACAGAATCCGATCATTAGCGAAAGGCTAAATAGCCTACCAATGCGACACTAAACAAATCCTAATCATTCATCATCACAGAGCACATGCGTTACGAAACTATAACGAATACCGACTTAAACGTAAGTAAGATCTGCCTGGGTACCATGACCTACGGCGAACAAAATACCGAAGCCGAAGGCCACGCCCAACTAGACATGGCGGTGGAGCGCGGCGTGAACTTTATCGACACCGCTGAGCTCTACTCCTCTCCAGTGAAGCCAGAGACGCAAGGTAGCACCGAGCGCTATATCGGCAACTGGCTGAAGCAACGTGGCAATCGTGATGATTTGATCATCGCCACCAAGATTGTAGGAGATCGCCCCTTTGCTAAGCACATCCGCCCAAAATTGGGCTACAGCAAAGAGAACTTAGATGAAGCACTCAATCTGAGTCTTCAGCGCTTGCAGACAGACTATGTTGATCTGTACCAACTGCACTGGCCTAGCCGGCAAACCAACTTCTTCGGCAAGCGTGGTTATGACCATGATGAGACAGATCCTTGGGAAGATAATTTTCTGGAAATCCTCACCCACCTGGATACCATCATTAAGAGTGGTAAGGTGCGCTATTTTGGTGTGAGTAACGAAACGCCTTGGGGACTGATGCGCTACCTACACCTCGCAGACAAGCATGATTTACCACGCTGTGTGAGTATTCAAAACCCATACAGTCTGCTAAATCGCACTTACGAGGTTGGTCTAGCCGAAATCAGCATGCGCGAAAAGGTGAGCCTACTACCCTACTCGCCACTCGGGGCAGGTATGCTAAGTGGTAAGTACCACCTCAAGACCGACAAGCCCGAGAATCGTCTAAATAAGTACAAGAATGTCAAGCGCTACAGCTCTGAGCAATCCTGGGAAGCCACTCAACGCTACCTAGACATCGCCCAGGCTAATGGGTTGACGCTTACTCAATTGGCTATGGCCTTCGTCAACGATCGTCCATTTGTAACCAGTAACATCATCGGTGCGACTAACCTTGAGCAGTTAGCCGAAAACATCGACAGCATCGACATCCAATTAAGCACCGAAGTGCTGGAGCAGATTGAGCAGGTGCATAATGTAATTCCTAATCCGGCACCTTAGGAATAAATACGAATGAAACACAAGAGGCGCTGATAGTATATTTTACCATCAGCGCCTCTTTAATTATATCTCAATTCTACTTAGAACGGAGACTGATAAGCCGGATTACTCATCAGGCTTTCATCGGTAAGGGTGTGCAAGAAGTTTAGTAAGTCTTCCTTGTCTTGCTCTGTTAGAAACAGTCCACTCATTCGGGTATTCTCCACCGTTGGGTCAACAGTAGAGGAAAAGTGGATGCCTGAATTGTAATGTTCAATGACCTCTTCCAGTGTTTGAAAACGACCGTCATGCATATAGGGTGCGGTTAAAGCTACGTTCCGCAAACTTGGCACTTTAAACTTAGCCCGATCTGTTGGATCTTGCGTCACTTCCTCACGGCCGTAATCTGCGAAATCCGCATCTTCATCCAGGCCATTGTTCATGTAGAGATCATTCTCAAAGTTCTTACCCGAATGGCAGTGCTGGCAATCTGCTCCTGACATCTCAGGGAAGAATGGATTGTACTCCGTGATAAAGAGCTGGCGACCACGTTCTTCGCTTTCTGAAAGTTCTACTTCCCCTGCCAGCCAACGATCATATTTTGAACCGATGGACACAACGCTCAGCATAAATTGCTCCAGGGCTAAGGCCATCTTATCAGCCGTTACCTCCGGTGAATCGAAGGCCCGGATAAACTGATCGGTGTACAGCTTCGAGCCGGATAGCTTCGCAATCACATTATCAAGCGTCTCGTTCATCTCCAATGGATCCTCGATAGGCTTTAGAGCTTGATCACGTAGCAATTCTGCACGGCCATCCCAGAAGAAGCCATTGGTATGCCAAGCCAAATTGAAAACGGACATAGCTTGTCGACGGCCACGTAGGCCTTCTACTCCAAGTGAAAACCGATCAGGATCAGAGAAACCATCCGTCTGCAGGTGGCAACTGGCACATGCCTGGCTGCCATCTTTGCTCAGCATTGTTTCATAAAACAACATTCTCCCTAATAGGACCTTCTGCTCCGTGAGCACATTGTCCTGTGGCAGCGATGGTGCTGGCAGCTCGCCATATATGAAGGTATAGGGTGTATCATCATACTCCACCACCTCCATAGGGGCATCATCATCTGAACCACAAGCAAAGACCAAGATGATCATCACCAGTAATTCTGTATAATATTTAGAAGAAAACATAATCACACAATTTACTCTCCCTTTTGGAAGAGGGGATTTTCAATAAACAAGGGGTCTGTAAGGCTCTCCAGAAAGGCAACTAAGTCTTGCTGCTCTTCCATTGTAAGACCCAATGGTTGAATCCTTTCAGCTTTGTTGGGGTGGGCGTATCCGCCCGTATTATAATGCGCCACTACTGCGGCTAGCGTAGATAAGCTGCCATCGTGCATGTAAGGTGCTGTTATGGCTACATTGCGTAAACTTGGCACTTTGAATACAGCTCGATCAGATTCCTCAGCTGTCAGCCGGAAGCGACCAGGATCGGCATACTCCTCATAGAGACCATTATTAGTAAAGCTGTAGTCGGTAAAATTGAATCCCGAATGACAGCTACTGCATTGGGTTCGATCACTTAGAAACAACTCCATGCCGCGAAGAGCAGCTGGTGATAAGGAATTAGTAGTTTCATCATTTACATACTGATCATAAGGACTCCAGCCGCTCAAGAGACTCCGCTCAAAACAAGCCAAAGCCCGGGTGATCACATAAGGGTCAGGCACTCGATCGTAGGCTTTTTCTGCCATAGCTACATACTGCGGATCAGCAGTCAATCGATCTGCAATGAGGAGAATATTGAAATCAAACTCATCGTGTTCCTGAATGGGTATCAGCACCTGCATCTCTAAAGTGGGCACCCCGCCTTCGCGGGTAAAATAAGGGTGGTAGGCGATGTTGGCCAGAGATGGAGAATTCCGTCTCCCAGCACGACCTTCTACGCCAATACTAACCGCCTTATTATCACTGAAGGCCAGTGTCGGCTCATGGCATGAAGCACAGCTAATGCTGGAATCTACTGACATGACCGGGTCAAAGAAGAGCTGCTTGCCCAACTCCCAACGGTCCATGGTGAAGGCGTTACCTTCTGATTCTGGCACCACAGGAAATCCCTCTGGCACCTCCATTAAACCAGGTAGGCGAACCGCTTCCACTTCTGGTGTTTCATCCTCACAGGCCCACAACAGAAATAGTGTACTGATGATCAGCAGTCGTGTCATACCTCCTACTGTACCACCAACTTCTGGCTAGCAATCAAGGTACCAGCCTCATAGACCTGGACAAAGTAAATACCGGCTTCCAGATTAGGCACCTGTACTACCTCCTGCGACACCAAACCGGTGAAACTTCTGACGAGCTGTCCTTGAACATTCGTCACTTGTGCCTCGTAGGTCTTACCAACTGCAGCCGTTTCCATGATGAATTGAGGAACGGCACCACTTACAGCCGGGTTAGGAAATACTCGCAGTTGACGTGAAGCACTCAACTCGTTTGTGGAAGACACGATATTTGACTGCGTGAATACATAGTCCTGAAAGTTACGCAGCGTCTCTTTCGCTTCTCCGTATCCGCCGTGTACGATAGGGCCATCATCTAGATCAATATTTTCCAAGGCACGGTTATAATCTGCATCCAGGTTAATGATCATTTGGTCGTTACTAGCTGCAAGCACTACGGGAACCTCCGTTTGGAAGTAGTTCTCGTCCTCTAAGGCATGGATCTGCCAAATTTCGCTCATGTTAGCTCCACTGTTTCCTTCGAAGGCCACAAAACGGTAGCCCGAAGTCCATCCCCAGTGCATAGATGGCCACTGCGGAGAAAGTGGATGAGAGCTATGCCATAAAGTGGGATCAGCGTGATTATTCGCCTCATCTACGCCCACATGAAAACGGATTGCTTCCAAGCTTGTGACGTCAAAGTCTCCCAGCTCTACATTGGTTTCTTCGGTAGCGTCCGCCAGGATATATAGATCTGTTACTGGTGTTTCTTGGCCGCCATCGTGGATTAGAGATATCTCGGCGATGTAGTATTCAAGACGAGTAAAATCAAAGGTATTCCCCAGATTATTGGTCGCAACCGCTCCCATTTCGAAATCTTCGCTACCTAATTTGTGGTGAATATTCAATTGCACATTGGTCTGTGCTAAACTGATGGTGATGCTGCCCATAAAGAGCAACAATAGACATTGTACTTTTTTAGTCATACGTTCTGCATTGAAGTTTACCAATGGCCCGAAGGCCCTGTGATGATGCAAAGACGAAAATACTGCAATCTTCCGGACAGTTGAAGACTAGCGCCCTACTAATGCAACATCCATTGCAAAAGATGAGTCAACAGCTGCTTTGGCGACACAACTGAACGAGGTCGTTAGGCGTTTGATCTTGTGCTACCGCAAAACTTGCTGTACTTTTGTAAAAATTTGTGAGCTACTTGCTACAACGCTTCTTACATATCGCTTTGGCACTCCTGCTACTCATCAGTTCTTCGGGTCTGGTATTGAGCCAGCATTTCTGTCGGGGTGAGTTAAAGAGTGTTGCGGTGTTTGCGGAAGCAACACCCTGTCATGCTAAAGCAAAGCGGACCTGCCCTAATCATCCTCCTGCTCCGGAGGAAAAGAAGGCCATGAAAGGTTGTTGTGATACTGAGGTTGATTTCCTGCAGATCGATGCAGATCAACTTGCAGCGGATCTACATAGCCCAAATCTTGAGCTTCCCGTCTTACTGGCGGTATTACAAGTAGCGCTGGATATTTATCCTACAACAATTGCTCCACGCGAGCGTCCTCATTACCTCAACTATAAACCGCCCCTCCTCGTCAGCGATCTTCCTGTGAGATTGCAGACCTTCCGGTGTTAGCCTAGCTTTTTCAGTTTCGTCCCACTGTTGATTAACAGCAGCGGGTATTCGTGTTTGGTACACCACCAAACATGCACCTCTTTGTGTACTACTGAATAAGCTATCATGCTAGCCAACTATATTCGTTTCTTTCTCGAGAACAAACTCGTTGCCTACTTACTGCTCGCCGGTTTTGTAGGCTGGGGCTTGATAACTGCCCCCTTTGATTTTGGGCTCGATCAATTGCCTCGCGATCCCGTTGCGGTGGATGCCATTCCCGACATCGGCGAGAACCAACAAATCGTTTTCACGCAATGGCCTGGGCGATCCCCTCAGGATGTAGAGGATCAAATTTCCTATCCACTTACGACTGCACTTTTGGGCATCCCGGGAGTCAAGAGTATTCGTAGCAACTCCATGTTCGGCTTCTCGAGCATCTATATCATCTTTGATGATGAAATAGAATTCTATTGGAGCCGGAGTCGGATACTGGAAAAGCTCAATTCGCTTTCCCCTAATCTGCTGCCAGATGGTGTGCAGCCTAGCCTGGGACCCGATGCCACTGCATTGGGGCAAATCTATTGGTATACCCTTGAAGGCCGCGATGACGAAGGACAACCTACCGGCGGCTGGGATTTGCATGAACTGAGGAGTATACAAGATTACTACGTTCGCTATGGTCTATCTGCCGCAGAAGGGGTATCAGAAGTAGCTTCAGTTGGTGGCTTCGTACAAGAATACCAAATTGATGTGGATCCAGAAGCCATGCGGGTTTATGGCATTTCTCTGGAGGAAGTCATGAGTGCCGTACAAGGTAGCAACATCGATATCGGCGCGCAGACCATGGAGATCAACCTGGCGGAGTATTTCGTGCGTGGTTTAGGCTATGTAAAGAGTATCAGTGATATCGAACAGGCCGTCATCAAGAGCACCGACAATGTCCCCTTACGCATTGGTGATGTCGCTAGAGTCAACCTAGGTCCTGCCACCCGAAGGGGCGTACTGGACAAGTCTGGGGCCGAAGCAGTTGGTGGTGTGGTAGTGGCACGCTACGGTGCTAATCCCTTGGAGGTGATTCAGAACGTTAAGGCAAAAATCGAAGAGCTGGAGCCTGGCTTACCAAGTAAAATTCTTGCTGATGGCACCATCTCGCAGGTGAAGATCATTCCTTTCTATGATCGCACAGAATTGATCAATGAGACGATTGGCACCTTGCAGGAGGCTCTGCATCTAGAAATTCTCATCACCATCATCGTGGTGATACTGATGCTGCTCAACTTGAAGTCCTCTCTCTTGGTGTCCGGCACCTTACCGGTAGCGGTATTGATGTGTTTCATCGCCATGCGCTACTTTGGCGTAGATGCCAATATTGTGGCGCTCTCGGGTATTGCCATTGCCATTGGAACCATGGTCGACATGGGGATAGTACTAACCGAAAGCATACTTCATCGAATGGACAAAGCCCCGCCAGAAGAATCGCTTCTGACAACCATCTATGAAGCAACAATAGAAGTAGCATCGGCTGTTATGACCGCAGTAGCTACTACCGTAATCAGCTTCCTTCCTGTCTTCACGATGGAAGCCGCCGAGGGCAAGTTATTCCGCCCATTGGCGTATACCAAGACCTTCGCACTGGTCGCAGCTATATTGATTGCAGTGACCATTCTTCCAGCTTTGGCTCATAGCCTTTTCTCCCTGCGGACAAATAATAAGCTACTGCTTCGTTTAGCTAACGGCCTGGCCTTAATTGCTGGCGTTATCGTTGCAGTTTTCATTCAACCCATAGCGGGGATCATTCTAGCCTTGGCAGGACTGGCCGGATTAGTCCGCGATTTTTTCTTGCGCCCTACGATTGATGGTGATTCCCCCAAGTGGTTTAAGTGGATACTCAACATCATCTATGCTGGCCTGGTAACATGGCTCCTTGCTCAAGTATGGTTGCCATTGGGTGTAAACAAAAGTAGTTTGGTCAATTTCTTCTTTGTAAGCATCCTCATTGGTGGCTTACTTGGCTTGTTCCACATAGTCATTTATTACTACGAAAACATTCTTCGCTTCCTGTTGCGTTTCAAACTGCTGTTTCTACTGCTCGTGGGAGTCATTGTCTTTCAAGGTTTTCGGGTGTATCAAGAGACAGGTGAGGAGTTCATGCCAGCTTTGGATGAAGGTTCCTTTTTGTTGATGCCTACTGCCATGCCTCACGCGGGCATGCAGGAAAACAACAAGAACCTGCGCCTCTTAGACATGGCAGTCACTGCGATACCTGAAGTAGAATCTGTAGTAGGAAAGGCAGGCCGGGTGAGTAGTGCACTGGACCCTGCTCCCATGTCCATGTATGAGAACGTCATCTTGTACAAATCCGAATACAAAACAGATGAGCAAGGGCATCGGCTACGCTTTCGTTTCGCTAATGGCGAATATGTTCGAGATGACGACGGAGAATTGATCCCCGATGAGCGCGGCCGTTACTTCCGCCAATGGCGAGATGAGATCAAAAGCCCGGATGACATCTGGGATGAAATCGTAAGAGTGACTAAGCTCCCCGGTGTCACCTCTGCCCCTAAGTTGCAACCCATTGAGACACGGCTGGTCATGCTACAAACGGGTATGCGAGCACCTATGGGTATCAAAGTACAAGGTAGCGACCTAGCGGAAATCGAAGCTTTTGGGCTCCAGCTAGAACAGCACCTTAAAGATGTCGAGGGGGTGAAGGATGCGGCCGTCTTTGCCGATCGTATCGTAGGTAAACCCTACCTTCTCCTGGATATTGATCGATCTGCGATTGCCCGACATGGTCTCAGTATTCAAAAGGTACAACAGTATATTCAGGCGGCTGTTGGAGGTATGAAAATGACCACGACAGTGGAAGGTAGAGAGCGCTATGGCATTCGGGTACGCTACCCGCGCGAGCTACGAGATGATCCTGAACGCTTGAAACGAATCTACATCCCTGCCAATAACGGCCAACAGATTCCTCTGAGTGAACTTGTAAACATTCGCTACGAAGCCGGCGCTCAATCCATCAAGAGCGAGGATGGTTTCCTCATCGGCTATGTATTATTTGACCGGGAGTCCAACTATGCCGAGGTAGAAGTAGTGAATAATGCCCAAGCTTACTTGGCTGACCTCATAGACCAAGGTCGACTTCAAGTACCTAAAGGCATCAGCTATCGCTTTGCGGGCACATATGAGCAACAGCAGCGTGCCAGTAAACGACTTAGTCTGGTGGTGCCAATTGCACTCGGGCTGATCTTTCTCATACTGTACTTCCAGTTTCGCTCGGCAGCTATTTCCTTAATGGTCTTCACGGGGGTCTTTATCGCCTTCGCGGGAGGGTTCATTATGATTGGACTCTATGATACGGACTGGTTTCTAGACTTCACCGTCTTCGGCACAAACCTGCGTGATCTATTTCAAATACAAACCATCAATTTAAGTGTGGCGGTATGGGTAGGCTTTCTAGCGCTATTTGGTATTGCCACAGATGATGGGGTGTTGGTGGCCACCTTCTTGCAAGACAGCTTCCGGCGTAATTCCCCTAGCACACCAGCAGAAATAAATGATGCTGTGGTAGAGGGTGGCTTACGCCGAGTACGGCCAGCTATGATGACTACCGCTACTACCATCTTAGCACTGCTACCTGTACTAACTTCTACAGGCCGCGGAGCAGATATCATGGTACCTATGGCTATCCCGTCCTTTGGTGGCATGCTCTTACAAATGATCACCATGTTTACCGTCCCGATACTTTATGCCTTGTGGATGCAAGCGAAATTGAAGTGGGGTAATGTTTGGGACACGGATTTACGCGGATAACGCGGATTCTCAAAAATCTAAATCAAGAACGATGCAAAAATATATGTTCATCATATGCTTCTTCTTTGGCCTTGGCACGCTGCCAGGACAAAGCTTGGAAGAGCTGCGAAAAGAAGTAGCAGCAAATAATCCAAGCCTGCAGGCTTTGGAGGAATCCTATCAAGCTGCTTTGGAAAAAGCACCTCAAGTAGGACAGCTTCCCGATCCCGAATTGGGCATTGGCGTATTTCCCTTACCGGTCGAGACTCGTCTGGGGCCTCAGCAACTACGAATAGGCGCAACTCAAATGTTCCCTTGGTTTGGAACGCTGAAACAACAAGAAGCAGTAGCCAACACCGAGGCTCAAGCACAGTACCAGGGCATCGCTCTGCGTAGGCAAGCCCTTTACTTTGGCTTAGATGGTGCTTATCTGGAACTCTATCGTTTACAAAAGAAGGCACTTATTCTGGAGCAGCAAATCCAGCTCTTAAATACGCTGCAAGAAGTAGCGCTAGCTAAGGTGTCAAGTGGTAAGGCCAACACCTCGGACGTACTTCAGGTACAACTTCAGCAAGAAGAACTTCGGCAGCGCATCCAAATTTTGGAGCAAGCTCAGGCTGCTCCTTTGGCAACCATTAATCAACTACGGCACCAGCCATCCAATACCGCCATTACGGTAGTAGATAGTCTGGCATTCGCCAACTTACCTTTTGCCAAGGATTCCTTGTTGCAATACATCGAAACGACGCATCCGCAGCTCCGGATGTATTCCCTGCAACAAGAAGTGGCGCAGCAGCGCCTCAGCTTGAATGACCTCCAGCAGAAACCGTCTTTTGGCGTAGGCGCAGATTATATCGCCGTACAAGAACGTGAACTGGCCACTATTGCTAATAATGGCCGAGATATTCTACAGGTCCGAGCAAGTATCAAAGTACCGCTTTACCGAAAGAAGTATGATGCGCGGGAACGGGAGCAAAACCTGCAAATACAAGCACTGCAACATCAAAAAGCCGCGAGTATGGATGAATTCGGCGCTGCTCTTGAACGCGCCTACACGATGCATACTACTGCTGGTATGGAACTGGATCTGTATGAACGACAAGAGGACTTGACCAACAGCCTCATTGCCATGCTTGAAAGTCAATACAGCAGCGCCAATTCTGGCATGGATGAACTACTCCGCTACGAACAGCAAAAAATCGATTATCAATTAAAGAAGCTAGAAGCAATTGTAAAAAGTCACTTAGCGCTAAGAGAAGTGCAACGCTTACTGTTCTAGCAAAAGCGGGTCTAAAAAGATAAAATCATGCAAATGCAAAGAATAAATAATCCATGGTTCATTGGGCTTGCCGGTCTTATTGTCGGTTCGCTTGTCACCATGTTCATCATGCGATCTGGTAATCACCATGAGCATTCTGATCATCAACATATGTCCGCCGAGGCCTCTAATTCAGCGGCAGAAACCATTTGGACTTGTTCCATGCACCCCAACGTGCGACAGCCAGAGCCAGGTGATTGTCCTATTTGTGGGATGGACTTGATTCCAGCAGGTGAATCCGACAACGACGACCCGCTGGTACTTCAAATGACGGAGGAAGCAGTCAAGCTGGCGAATATCCAGACTACCATCGTCAACACTGGAGGTGCTGGTGGGGAGCAAAGCCTACGCCTCTCTGGCAAAGTTCAGGCAGATGAACGCCTGGCTTCCAGCCAGGTTTCCCATGTAGATGGGCGTATAGAAAAGTTGTACGTTTCATTCACCGGAGAACAGGTCCGAAAAGGGCAAAAGTTGGCCGACATCTATGCCCCAGAATTGATCACCGCACAGCGGGATCTGATCGAGGCGAGTAAGCTGGTTGAGCTCAACCCTAAATTAGTAGAAGCAGCCCGCACTAAACTTCGCTACTGGAAAATCAGCGACGAGCAGATTGCAAATATTGAAGCTTCGGGTGAAATCCAGGAAGTTTTCCCAGTCGTAGCTACGGCATCTGGAGTAGTGACTAATCGAAGGATAGCAGTTGGTGATTATGTTCAACAAGGCGAACCCCTATTTGAATTAATCGGCCTGCAGCGTGTGTGGGTATTGTTTGATGCCTACGAAGAGGATTTAGCCAAACTCAAACTAGGAAGTAATATCAGCTTCACCACACCTGCCTTACCTGCTTCCACCTTTGATGCCAAGATCAGCTTTATTGATCCAATCATCGATGCTCGTACTCGTACCGCCTCAGTACGAGTGGAGCTCAACAATCCAGGTGGCCGACTCAAACCAGAAATGCTGGTCAATGGAACAGTAGCACCAGGTGGATCATCTAGTTCGCAGGTAATGGTTCCTAAGTCGGCTGTATTGTGGACGGGGCCACGTTCTGTAGTTTATGTGAAGGTTCCTGATAGCGATGTTCCTTCCTTCCAGTTTCGAGAGGTAGAACTAGGTGATGCTGTCGGAGAAAAATACCAGGTCCTTAGTGGCATAGAGCCGGGTGAAGAAGTCGTTACCTACGGAGGTTTTGTAATCGACGCAGCAGCACAGCTTAATAATCAGGCGAGCATGATGAACCAGGAGGTGCTCCTTAAAGAGGAGGCCACCGAAACCGCCATTCCTGATTTTACTGCTGACGCACCCGAGGCTTTCCAAGAACAGATCAAACAGGTAGTAGCTACCTATCTGAGCATCAAAGATGCCTTGGTAGAAACCGATGCTACCGCCGCCGCCGAGCAAGCAACTGAAGTAAATGGTGCGCTCGCAAATGTTGATATGAGTCTACTCAATGGAGCAGCACACGAATATTGGATGGAACAGCTACCTGCTTTGAAAGCACATAGTAACAAGATCAGCAAACTGGAAGACGTAGAAGCGCAGCGCACCCAGTTCGAATTCTTATCAGAGGCCATTATTTCGGTGGTTAAGGCTTTTGGTATAGAAGATGAAACCTACTACATCCAGTATTGCCCGATGGCCTTCAATGATCAAGGAGCAGCATGGCTAAGTGCGGAAGACCAAGTCCTAAACCCCTACTTTGGAGACGTGATGTTACGCTGCGGCGTGATTCAGGAGACCTTACAATTTGATGAATAACTTAAATACACTGTAACATAAATAGCTTTGCGTTTTGAAAGGTTCTTTTTCTATATCTCCGCGTTGCGTACTCGCCTTCGTAGCTATGGCTACGATGCTCCGCCGCGCCTTGATCTCTAGAAAAACCTCCTCGTTCAAAACATCAAATAACTTATGTTACAGTGTACTGAACGCCACCTTGGTGGCATTATTCGGTACTTTTACCACTATAAAAAATGCAATATGAAACTATTGAAAATCGGTCTAATGACCTTTGCTTTGGCTAGCATGAGCCTGGCGACTACGGCCTGTGGGGGACATTCTCACTCGCACGACACAGAACAAGAAGGTAAAGAGTATACCTCTGCCTATATCTGCCCTATGCACTGCGAAGGTAGCGGCAGTGAAGAAATGGGACAATGCCCCGTTTGTGGCATGGACTATGTTGCTAATGAAAACGTACAACAAGACGGTCATTCCCATGATGGTCATTCGCACGATGGTCACTCGCACGATGACCACAGTCACGATGGTCATGAGCACTAAGTGTTGATCTGATATAAGTACCTTTAAGTCGTAACTGACTTGTTAAATGAGTCAGTTGCGACTATACACCTTCTGCCTTATGCTTAGAATCTACTCTTCCTTGTTCCTTCTTGGCTTGCTAATGAGCTGTCAGCCAGAAACCGCATCTAGTGCATTGCAAGCTGACGCTATACAGATGGTCTCTAGCCCATGCAACAACGGGGTCCAAGGGCGATTATTTAGCAGCCCTTCTGGTGAGGTGTTACTGTCGTGGACAGAGTTCCTCAACGACAGTACCGATGCTCTTCAGTTTTCTCGCTGGCAGAATGACCAATGGAGCGCACCAAAGATTATTGCCACCGGCACTAACTGGTTTACGAACTGGGCCGATTTTCCAGCCCTGGCGGTATACCCGGGCGCTGAAGAACAGATGATGGCGCACTGGCTGCAAATGCGCGCGGAGGGCACTTACGATTATGACATCTATCTTACCCAATCTCTGGATGGTGGAGAAAGCTGGAGCGAGCCATTTATTCCCCATCGTGACAGCATTGCTGCCGAACACGGCTTTGTCAGCATGGTTCCCGTGGCTGATGATCGCATATTCATGAGCTGGCTAGACGGGCGCAATACCAAGGGTGATCACGATAGTCATGATGAACATGATCATGGGCACGGACATGGAGGCGCCATGACGCTTCGTGCAGCCGAAGTAGCCCCCGATGGTGAACTGTACGCAGAAGCGGAACTAGACGCCCGGGTTTGTGATTGTTGCCAAACCAGTGCTGCCATGACCGAGCTAGGTCCAATTGTCGCTTACCGAGATCGCTCCCAAGAGGAGATCCGCGACATCTCTGTCGTCCGGCAGGTGGATGGGCAGTGGTTGCCGGCGCAAAACGTTCATAACGACAACTGGAAAATCGCAGGATGCCCGGTGAACGGACCTTCCATTAAAGCTCGTGGTAATCGGGTAGCCATTGCCTGGTTTACCGCTCCCAACACTACTGGTCTGGTGAAGTTTGCCTGGTCAAATGATAATGGTGCCAACTTTAGCAAACCGATCCGCATTGATAACGGTAATCCGCTAGGGCGGGTAGCAGTAGAATTTATCGATGATCAAACCGCAGCCATCAGCTGGATGGAGTTGGCAGGACAGACCGGCGAAATACATCTGGCAACGGTAGACGCCTCTGGCCGCAAAAGTGAAGATATTATACTAGCCAAAACGGAGGCCTCTCGCCAGAGCGGATTTCCAGTAATGGCCGCCACAGATGACGCACTATTCCTGGCTTGGACCGGAGTTGATTCTCTCGTGCAAGTTCAAACAGCGATGGTGCCCTTACAACTCTAAATGCAGCTGACTTAAAAACGCTGCAAAAAAATATTTGATCCTCTAGGCAACCCCCTCCCCTACTTCTTCCGTGTATAACAGTAAAACACGAGATCATGAAGTATCTGTTGCTCCCTCTACTGTTTCTAACTTGCCTTAGCTGCAAGCAAAACTTAATCGTGAACAGCCAGGATGTAGCCCCCGCGCAACTCGGCTACTTTTTGGAGTTTGATATCACTGATGTCAACTATCAAAACCCTGACCAACAGGAAACCACAGCTATCTACAGCAATCAGGATGTAGAGGTGGCGTTGACCTTTCAAGACGTCAATGAATCAGATCGCATGCTGTATTTCGCGCAGTATCGCCCCGTTCATGAAGATTCTATTGTTCTGATTGGCTCACTGCGTTTTGTCTTGGATGAAAGCACCCCCTTTGAACAGGAGATATTCCTGCTTGAGTTTGTGTTAGAAGAAGCTCGTAGTGCATTGAGCCAGCAACCAGATGGTAGCTATATCTACAACAACCATGAAGTCTTAGCGCAGAGCTTACAAAACGAGAACTGGGGCCAGAGCAATGCTTTATTTAGCGACAGTCAGCTCAATCAATTCTTACTCAGCTTCCCAGACGCCAATTTCGAGCACCAATGGGTTGAGAATTATACAATGACCAGCAACGGCTTCTACTTCGAACATGAGACATTAGAATTTACAGCAGTAGAATACCGGCCAGAAAGCGATGAAATCGTTCTAGATGGGAATTTCAGTGTAGAAATGAAAATTTTGAGCTGTGGTTTTTACTCTTTCTTCAGCGTTGACAACGCCAACTTTAAAGCCCTGCTGAAATGATCAACAAGTTCCTTTTCACCACCTTAACAATACTACTCACCTGCTGCATCTTCTCCAGTTGTGAGAAAGAAGCCGTAGGCCCGCAAGTCACCAACTTACATGGCAACTGGCGCCTGGCTAATGTGGAAATTAATGGACAGCCAGCTGGCAATTTTGGTCCCTTTACTGCCCAATGTTTGCTTGGCCTGCAGGAAACTGGTAGATTCTACCTGGATTACAACGGCGGCACTTGGGAACTGAGAGGAGAAGAACTCCGCCTTTGGTCTGGAATGAGTGATCAAGTGTTCAGAGACTACACGGTTGTGTACAGCAGCCCAGACTCACTTGTATTAGGAGCCTTTTTGACCGAAAGGGACTTTTACGCCAACTTTCCACAATTTGATTCGGATGAACGCCTAGTTACCGTATCTCATTTCGGCCGATAACCATCTATACTTGAAGACACCGGATCTCACATATCTCATTCAAGCTTGTCGGGAGAATAAACCACAGGCCCAACAGCAGCTATTCGAGTTGATGTACAACTACGGTATGTCAGTAGCTGCTCGCTATGGGCAAAACCGACAGGAGACAGAGGAGATCGCCAATGATGGATTTCTGAAGATGTTCCGAAATATTCATCAATACCGGGATCAGGTCCCCTTCAAGCTTTGGCTTCGCCGGATCATTATCAATTGTGGCATTGACCACTATCGGAAAAGACAGGCTCATAAGGAAGGCATTTATGAACTCAGACCACCGATTACCTACAATAAGGCCAATGACAAGTTAGAGGGAGAGTATCTACTCCAACTTGTGCAGCATCTTCCTGCCCAGTATCGCATTGTTTTTGTGCTGCATGTGATCGAAGGGTATAGCCATGAGGAAATATCACTTGAGCTGGGAATCGCCAGGGGAACCTCAAAGTCGAACTTAGCGAAAGCACGAAAAAAACTGCAGGATATGCTGCGCATTCATCAACAACAAGTACAGGGATATGGAAAGTAAGGATTTGGATCGCTTGTTTAAGGATGGCCTCGAGCAGGAATTCGAATTCGAGGGGCGTACTCGTCAGTGGCAGGAGATTGCCCCTGAATTACATCCGCTTAAACGAAGACTTCGCTTTGCCTGGTGGTGGCTTGGACTCACCCTAGTTGTAGGCACCTTGGGCTGGCAGCTGTTCAGCCAACGCACTCTCTCTGATTACTTAGTAGAAACAGCTGCTCCCGACGCCACCAGTATTGAGCAAGAAAAAATCCAAACGAGCACTATACGGGAGTCTCAGCATAAGAACACTGCTGTAACAGCAAAACCGTATAATACTACACAAGAACCCGATATTCAGTCAGAGCCTCTATCTCAAGCAAGTGGGGAGACGCTACCCGATTGGCAATGGACAGTGGCGGCTCCTCCATCAGAGGCTTATCCTGTAGATAGTAATTCTGATATAGCAATCGAACAAATATCTTCCACCACGCATCCGCTAAATGAAAGTGAGAAGGACCAGGTCTATGACTACGGAGATGAAGAGAAGAGTGAAGACCTCCTGTTGCCACAGGAATGGATTGCAGAACAGACGTTGCTGAAGCCTTTAGCTAGTCGACCAGCTTTTATTCAAGCGCTACCAAGAGCACTTCCTCTAGTCATCAATATGCCAGAGGATGCACCCACTAAAGTGAGAAAAAGTAGCGGATTGACGCTTTTACTTGGCAGGCAGCAGAGTAAGACATTTGACAGTGCTGTTGAAGAAGATATTGCCAATATAGCTTACGTGGGATTAGCCTTCCGGCTAGCCAGAAATTGGCAAGCAGTTGCACGATACAGCCAAGGCAATTACCAAAGAACTACAACCCAAGCTCCTTCTACCTATAACATTCCACTTGAGGAGGTACCGGTAGAATTTACCAGTCCAAATCAAACTGACTTGCAGTATCGTCGCAGCATGTTGGATGTTGGCGTTCGCTATCAACTGCCGTTGGGGCAGTTTGCTCGATTAAACCTACAGACAGCTGTTCAGCTAGCGCAACACCGCAATATGCAGGCTACCTATTTCTATCAGAACATTTATCAAACTCAGGAAGTAGAGGTGGAGCTCCCCAATCAATCCTGGCATCTGGCTTCTCTCTTTGGAGGTCTGGGACTGGAAGTACCGCTGCTACCGCGCTTGGCAGTGACGGGATCCTACCATTACTATCGTGATATCAGTAAGAAGCAGTTGCGCTGGCCCAACAACGGTCAGTTATTGCTAGGCTTACAATACCAATTCTAAAAAACCACTTGAACATGACTAACAATCGCAGAAAATTCCTCAAGAATACAACTTTGGCTACGCTTGGCCTAGGATTAGGCACTAAGGTACAGGCCAAACCCAAAACCACTAGCCCTCCGGCCTTTGATTGCAATCCTACCACACAAGATTATTACGGCGAAGGCCCATTCTACACTGAGGGACCGCCATTCCTGGCCGACAATAAACTCGCTGCCGATGATGAGCCAGGACAACGCATGATTATCAGTGGGCGTGTTCTGAATTTGGCTTGCACGCAGTACATCCCCGATACAGTAGTCGATGTTTGGCATGCCGACGATGCCGGACAATACGATAATCAGGGCTTCAAATTGCGGGGTTTCACACGTACCAATGATCAGGGATTTTATCTATTTGAAACCATCAGGCCGGGGAAATACCTCAACGGGTCTCAATTTCGACCATCGCATATTCACTACAAAATCACCCCTCCGGGCTTTGCTCAACTTACCACTCAGCTCTATTTTGAGGGTGACACTTCGATTGCTAGTGACGCAGCGGCCTCCATTACTAGTGGTCCTTTTGACGCCACCAATCGTATCGTCGCACTCACCGAAAACGCCGAAGGTGTTTTGGAGGGCACTTTTGACATTATGATCGATGGTAACGGCATTGCTGTAGGCACTAATGATCTGCACCTCAACAAGGGGATGGTTTATCAAGTAGCCCCTAATCCGTTCACTACGGAAACAGAAATCCATTATGGCGTATTCAAAAGAGCCAAGGTAGGATTGGTTGTCTTCGACTTGGCTGGAAGCCTGGTCGCAACACTGGAGGATACGGAGCAAGCTGCTGGAAAATACTATGCCACTTGGCGCCCAGAGGCTCACCTCGCTCCAGGGCACTATTTCGTAGCCTTGCGCATTAATGATCTCCAGGTTCATTATTTGAAGGTAATAAAGCAGTAAGCTGGTTTTTCCGTTCTGCTAAAAAACGGCTATCTTTCTCGGGCGAGTAAACATCAAAACAAGCAGAAAGCAAGCCGATCCCGTATGAGCCAACTACAGCGCCGTTTGACGCTCTATGGCCTGACCATGATTGCCGTAGGCAGTTGCATTGGTGCAGGCATCTTTGCCACTCCAGGAGAAATTGTTGCCACCTTCCCCCACGCTGGTTGGGTGCTGGTCCTATGGATCACAGGAGGTTTAGTCACACTCACTGGTGCACTCACCTTTGCCGAACTGGGCGGGATGTTTCCGAAAGCTGGCGGTATCTACGTATACCTTAAAGAGGCTTACGGTAAACTACCGGCCTTTCTTTACGGTTGGGTTACGCTACTGGTCGTCAATACTGGTTCATTAGCAGCATTGGGCTTGATCTTTGCCAAGTACCTTACCTTTTACATGCCACTCACCGAGGCGGCACAAATTGGTGTGGCTATTTCCGTAATTGGTGGTTTGACGCTCTTCAACATAATGGGTATCAATACTAGCCAGTGGATCATCAGTGTTTTTACCACTACCAAATTATTAGCACTGTTAGCGGTTGTGCTGCTAGCCAGTATGCTTAAAGATCAGACTACGCACGAACATGTTTGGTCTTTGAGTGAGAACCTTCCGGCTGATTGGCCTGGCCTGCTTCTTACTGCGCTCATTGGTGTGCTGTGGTCCTTTGGTGGTTGGCATCATGCGACTTATCTGGCCGGAGAAACCCGCCACCCACAACGGAATGTGCCTCGAGCAATGCTCTTAGGTGCAGTGATTGTGACGCTTACTTATGTGCTGACCAATCTGGCCTACCTATGGCTCTTACCACTAGAGACTATTGCCCGCACGGAACGCGTGGCTGGAGACGCCCTAGAAGCCGTACTCGACGGAGGAGGTAAGGCCGTTGCGCTCCTGATTGGTGTGTCAGTATTCGGCACTATTGCGATCTATACGATGTCTGCTCCAAGGATATACTTCGCTATGGCTCGCGATGGTGTATTCTTTGAGCGCCTAGCTCGATTACACCCACGATTCAAGACCCCTGCCAACGCAATGGGTGCCCAGGCAATTTGGGCCATCATTCTGCTCTTACTCTGGGGCCAGTTTCATGACTTGATCACTTACGTGACCTTCATAGACATTGGCTTCATGACGTTGGCGGGTATCGGTATTTTCTTGTTCCGCAAGCGACATGCAGATATGGCACGTCCTTATCGTGCTTGGGGCTATCCGGTCGTCCCGGGCTTGTACATCCTAATCACCAGTGCATTTCTATTAAATACACTGATCGAAAAACCAATTCAAGCCATAGCAGGATTAGTGGTTTTGGGTATTGGAATAGTCTTATACCGCTTCTTTGATCGCTCAGAAACGAATAATCCGTCGGATGAGATACTCGACGATGAAGCGTCCTTATAGAAATGTAAGCCCGAGGCGGCCACCGAACTGAAACAGGAAGATAAACGCTAGTAAAAGCAGGTGCCATGCCTCAGCGGTAGCAGGGCGCATTTTTGTAAAGTTCATACTCAGGAAAACTCCCATTAATGGCGCGGCCGCCAACCAATGCTGCATGTTCCAAGGCATGGTAAAGAGCACTGAGATCCCGGATGCCAATAATAGCCAATAGAAAATATTGAGTTTTACCTGCACCTCCATTTTTGTCTTCATCCGGTAGATTCTTTGGCTAAACAAAACGATGAGTAAGAGAATACTCATGAACAGTAAGCCAAAGTAGGACACTTTATCCCATTCCATAAACTGAGGAATACTAAAGGCATCACCCCATTGTTGATCCCAAAAGGAGGAAAATCCATCTACCCAGAAGTAGTAAATGCTGGCTAGGTAAATAGGAAAGGTAGTGCCGATCAGTAGGATCAGCTGATCCCGAACCTTACCCGATTTCAAGACCGGCAACATTAAAGCAAAACCTAGTATAAAGAACAGGTAGGTCGGAACAAAAAGTGCTGCTATCCCCATCCAGAATCCCGCGTTGAAAAGCAAGTCTGCCGCACTCGACACACGAAACGCCTTGAGGTAGGAGCGTATAGCAAGGAGCAGGAACAGGTTAGCAAAGTGATACGGTGATAAGACTAGAAACTCAGGCAGTGCCGAACTAACCAGCACCAGGAATACCCCGGGGAACAGATTGACCGGGCTAATCATTCGGTGATGAAAGAATACGCTATTAACCAATAGAGCCTGCAGAAATAACAACAGCAAAGTTGTTGGGAGATGCCAAGAGAGACGCTCATTAAATAAAACCTGTAGCCACCCATTTGCTATCCCTGGCGCATCTGGCAAGGGAGTTGGCGTTTCCCAAAAACAGGCCAAGTGTAGCAGTAGAGCGTACCCTAAGATGAGTACACCCAACAATAGGTGATTGGTTCTAAATAGACTTAACACAGGGGTAAAGGTTTGCGTCCTCCCAAATGTAGGAAAAACAGTTCCTTATCAAGAAAAGAAATTTTTTTTTCTGTCTTTTATGCATTTTTTGTGGTTACCTACTCTTTATATACGAAATCAAGAGACAGTAGATGCATTGATCCCAAAATAATACAACCCCTATTAACGAATCCCCATACTTTTTCAAACCTAACAACCCTATTTCTTTTAACCCCTTAAGACCCTTAGATTGGTTTCTGAACATTTGCTTACATGCAAAAAGCCCGCGACAAAAGTCGACGGGCTTTAGTTTTTTATAGGGCTTTCAGGAAAGTGTGATTTCCCCGCTTACTAGTTTAAGGAGAATCCCTGGGTTTCGTTAGAAGCAAAGAAACTTAGTTCTGATATCTGTAGCTCTTCCGTAGAACACCAAGGTAAGGTGGCAGCAATTTGCCGAGCGTGCCACTCTGTCTGAGCGGTGAGGATTGCCCACCAAAGACCATCATCCTCTGAGACGGCATATTGTAGTAACTGGCCCGCCAATAACATGCGGTCGACAGCTACTTCCTGAGCGACGGTGAACTGTTGGTCTTCTTCCCGTGCAAGCATTGGCAGCGGACAGGAAATCAGGAAATGAGCTGGTTCGAACATAGATTATTATTTATCTACAACAAAGTTAGGGATTTAAGACACGCCAACTTAATCGCATTGCTGCTTTGTCGGCAGTTTTACCGGTTGTAAATAAGAAAGTGGGCACTTATCTTCGCTCTACCTGTTTACCTCAAAAAACATAATCCCATGATTGCACATCTACGCTCTTATCTATGCATTGCTATCGTTCTTAGCTCCCTGGCCCTGCAAGGCCAGAATTATATTCCCGTTGTCATTAATGGAGAAGTATTCTTCCGGACCGAGCTTGAGACCAGCGAGGGAATTCTCGCAGCAGAAGTCACGGTGGCAAATTTCATCAAGATTGATGGACAGCTGTACAATCGCGTGTTTTTCAAGCGTGGCTTCGGCGCTGATCAACTTGTAGGCTACCTGCGCGAGGATCCGGGCACGAGTGAAATCTATTTCCGCACCATCGATGATCCGCAAGAGTATCTCATCTTCGATCTTCGACTAGAGGAAGGAGATATGATCAACCTGAACGCTCGCTGGTGCGATGGCCAGTCCGGCGATATGGCAACGGTCGTAGAAGTCAATCAAATCGGAGAGCTGCGAGAATTGGTCTTCGATCGAGAAGTAGGTGACACTGAGTTTTGTGAGCCGCTACGATTCTTAGAAGGAGTTGGCCCCAATGCAACGCTCATCTACCCCATGTTTCGAGATGCTATCCTGGAGAACGGTACAGCACAGCGCATCTGCTTTGCTTCGCATGAAAACATCATATTCTACCCCAGCAATAGCAATGTAGATCTCTGTGGCGGGAGTATTACCAGTACCAATGAGATCGAGGAAACGAGTATGCGTGTTTTCCCCAATCCAGTAAGAGATCAAATTAATATCACCGATCTACCGGCGAATAGTACAGTTGATGTGTTCACCAGCCACGGACAACGCTTGGGTTCCTACCCCAGTGAGGCACGAATTGATTGTAGCCAATGGCAAAGTGGCTTGTATCTTCTTCACGTAAACGTAGGGATAGAAATCACCGCACTACGTGTGTTAAAATTATAGTTTCATAAATTTCAAAACAAATTGAAAGTTTATTCGTTCTAGTATTGAACCCTGGTCAAATTGACCATTCAATACCTAGCTCATGCGTATACATCTTTCACGTCCAAAAGAGCAGC
>CAJXOS010000022.1 GCA_913057725.1 uncultured Lewinella sp. | reverse complement strand
TCCGCTAGCGAAACACGCTACTGGTTTAGTACCGATGTCACAAGCCAAGATGCACCTACCAGTGCGGATTGGTGATTACACCGATTTCTATTCCAGCATTGAGCATGCTACCAATGTGGGGATGATGTTCCGTGATCCAGAGAATGCACTCCTGCCAAACTGGAAGCATATTCCGGTAGGCTACCATGGCCGTGCAAGCTCTATTATTCCGTCAGGTATGCCGATTCATCGCCCGAAGGGGCAGGTGCTGCCAAAAGGCGAAACACAACCTGTTTACCAGCCTAGTGCTCGCCTGGACTTCGAATTGGAAATGGCCTTCATAATTGGTAAAGAGAACGAGCTCGGAGAAGCAGTAGGAACTGCCGACGCAGAAGAGTACATCTTCGGCATGGTGCTGTTCAATGACTGGTCTGCTCGAGATATTCAAAAGTGGGAGTACGTACCGCTAGGACCTTTCTTGGGCAAGAATTTTGCCTCTTCCGTATCCCCGTGGATTGTGACGATGGAGGCTTTGGCACCATTCCGTGTAGCCGGCCCAAAACAGGAACCTGCTGTACTGCCTTATTTGGAGTACGAAGGGGAACACAATTACGACATCAATCTATCGGTAATAATCGAAACACCGGACGGTACCGAGAATGTCGTAAGTCGTTCTAATTACAAGTATATGTACTGGAATATGCTCCAGCAACTAGCGCACCATTCTGTGAACGGGTGTAACATGCGCATCGGCGATATGCTGGCATCTGGTACCATTAGTGGTAAGGACGAATCTTCCTACGGCTCTATGTTGGAGTTAGCTTGGGCAGGCTCTAAACCGCTCACCATGGAGGACGGCAGTACGCGTAAGTTTATTCACGATAATGATACCGTGATCATGCGCGGGCACGCCGAAAAAGATGGAATCCGCGTCGGTTTTGGCGAGGTACGTTCCAAGGTGTTAGGAGCCAAGTAGTTTAGCGATTCAGAATGTAAGCTCATGTCAGATATTACCACAATCATTCCAGGAGAGGTGACCACCGCTCAGTTGCACGGCCAGTTGTTGTCAGCGGTAGCACCTCGGCCGATTGCTTTCGCCAGTACGATTAGCAAGGACGGCCAAGTCAACCTCAGCCCTTTTAGCTTCTTTAATGTCTTTGGGGCTAACCCACCGATCGTTATTTTTTCCTCTGCTCGACGAGTGCGGGATAATACGATTAAGCATACGCTGGAGAATGTCCGCGAAGTGCCAGAGGTAGTTATCAATATTGTCAACTACCCGATTGTGGAACAGATGTCACTAAGTAGCACCGAGTATGCTAAAGGAGTGAATGAATTCGTAAAGGCTGGCTTGACCGAAACTGCTTCTGATCTCGTACGTCCACCACGGGTAACCGAGGCTCCCGTAGCCCTGGAGTGCAAAGTGCGAGATATTATCGAGACAGGGCAAGAAGGAGGCGCTGGCAACTTGATCATGGCTGAAGTAGTAGCCATGCATATTCGCAATGAGTATCTCAATGAAGACGGTAAACTAGATACCCAGAAGCTCGACCTAGTAGCAAGGATGGGGGGAAGTTGGTACTGTCGGGCGAGTGGTGATGCTTTGTTCGAAATTCCCAAACCGATACGAACGAAGGGGATTGGTGTGGACCAATTGCCAGAGGCGATCCGGCTTAGCCCCGTTCTTACCGGGAATAATCTCGGACGGCTCGGTAATGCAGAGGTGCTTCCCGATGCTGATAGTGTAGCTGCGTTTGCTAAGGAGGATACCCGCCTGAAGGCTATCCGCTCCGACAAAACAGTGGACGCTTCCCGTCGAACGCGCATTCTGCATACCTATGCCCAACAATTGCTGGAAGAAGGAGCGGTACAAGATGCCTTAAAGGTCCTGTTGTCGCGTTGAGGTAGCACGCCAGTCGGCTAACCATTCACTAAGGAGGAAAACACTCACCGCGCCCAGGCTTGTGAACAGTCCAAGTCGTGTCCATTTTCGATGGTCGAGGTTCCCGTCGTGCTCGTACCAAAATCCCATGAGCAGAAGGCCTCCAGCAATAATGATCGCTACTCGGAAAAGTGGTTCACCATACCGCTGCCAGGGCTACTCCTGACTCACTACTACCCGTGAGGCCAACAAATTAAGTAGTGCGATAAATAAGAGATAAATGTGGTTGGAACGAATCTGGACCCGGGGCACCAAATCTTCGAGGTGATCTGGTGTAAATACGTGGCGCATATATTGGCCGGTTATACGTGACGCGAAGTGGTTTGGCCAAAGCCCTAACGACTTCGGTCAGTATATACTGTACTTGAAGAAGGTTTGGATTCTCAAACCTCTTCGACGTCAGTATAGCAGGAACAATAGGAAAAATAGTAGGCCAAAAACCAGGTTCCAACGCTTCATTTTGATCTTTTTTAAGCGAGCTTGTCACATTACGACTCCAAGAAGGATATAAGTTAGTGAATGGTATCCGATCGGCCATCCTAATTTTCGAATCAATACTGATGCCTGATGCTGTAGGTAAAGCCTGCGTATCATGCATGAGGTGCAACTTCTGATAAGTATATGAAAACGTCTAAATCTATTTTGAGACTTACGTTTATGCTCTTTTTTGGAGCAACACTATGGACTGCTTGTGATCCCGAAAACATAGATGAAATGAATCTTTCCCCTGTTTGGGATTGCCCAGAGCTTCAACTTAATTTCGGTGATGATTGTGCCACGGCCATAGGGAATGGGACCGTGACGCAGGATTGTGAGTGTCAAGTTGATATTGTGGAATACGATTGCCCCGATTATCAAGCCAACATTGGAGACGATTGTACCAATCCGGCGGGTGTTACAGGAACACTCAATGCTGACTGCGACTGCGAAACGGAAACCACCTACGACTGTCCGGATATTGGCCTTAACATTGGAGATAACTGCCAGACCGCTACTGGACCGGGAACGGTCAACGCCGACTGCGAATGTGAGTCTAATTTCGACTGTCCCAACATTAATGCTAACATTGGTGATCCTTGTATGACAGGAGCAGGCCTATCTGGTGTCGTTAATGACGATTGTGAGTGTGAATCCAATACGGTAGAATATGACTGCCCCGACCTACAACTCAATATCGGTGATGATTGCAGCAATCCAGCAGGTGGCATGGGCACCGTCAATTCCGACTGTGAGTGTGATACAGGAGTCACTTATGACTGTCCGGATATTGGCTTGAATATCGGAGATGCTTGCCAAACCATTGCTGGACCTGGCATCGTGAATGCGGACTGTGAATGTGAATTGAATGGAGACTTTGATTGTCCTGAATTAGGACTGGACGTTGGTGAGGAGTGCCAAAGAATTTTTGGTCCTAACGGAACTGTTTCTGATGATTGCGAGTGTGAAAGAGACGGGCCATTTGACTGTCCGGATATGAATGCTTATTGGGGAGACCCTTGTACTCGTGCGGATGGCCAACCGGGAGTGATTACACCCAATTGCTTCTGCTCATAAACCAATATAAATAGCTCCAACTGATCTGGCTCCTCTGCTTAATGACGATGCCGGATCAGTTGGATTACTGACGATGGATATTAGTATCAGGCTCATAGAAGGTTGTTTGTCTAATGATAGGTCGGCTCAAAACGAGCTGTACCGTCAGCTACTGCCTTATTTGAATTTGGTCTGTCAACGATACCTGCACGACGAGCATCAACGTAAGGATGTATTGCAGGAAACGTTTATCCGCATTTTCCGACATCTCGAGCAGTTTGACGTACAGCGTGCCAGCTTCAAAACCTGGGCAACTAGGATTACCATCAATTGCTGTCTGAGAAACAACCGCTACCGCGAGGGGCATTTAACCCAAGAATTGGTGTTGCCGCTCCATGAACGAGTTACTGGTCCGGCAGCGCTTTGTAAACTCAGCGATGAGGATATATTACGCTGGTTGAAGACGATGCCTAGACCCTTTTTTGAAGTATTCAACCTCTTTGTGGTCGATGGATTTAGCCACCGTGAGATTGCTGAAATACTCAGTATTAGTGAAGCTTTATCTCGGCAACGCCTCACCAGGAGTAGAGCTTGGCTCAAAGATCAACTGCCGGAAGAATTCCGTACCCGATTTCGGGCCTTTTTGAATTAGCAGCGACGATATTATGCATTATTTCGAAGAAGAATATCAACGACGGTTCAAAGACGCGGAAAGCACCACAGGTGTGGACCCCGATCAGCTATGGCTGGACATTGCCGGTGAGTTGCCTCCAGAAAATAAAGGAAGGCGGCGGATTCTGCTATGGTTGCTGCTACTATTGTTGTGCAGTGGAGTAGGAGTGGGGGCATATTCCTACTGGGGGGTAGGGGATCAGTCCTCAGCTGCCGAACTTTCCCCCACTACTAAATTGCCAGTGGCTGATGCACCTACAGCGGAGGAGCGCGTGAATTATGATAATACAGCACTTAAGGAAATAGAAGAGGAACCACTTACAAACGTACCCAGCCAAGCGGAAGTTGATCAAGGCAGTGCTTGGCAAAATGCTCAATCCCAACCAATAAATGCAATTAAGCAGTTGTCTGCGGGAACGTCCGATGAAAAAGCCCCTGCAGCTTCTAATGATTCCACGACACCGCAGTTTACAGAGCACTTTCCTACCAATAAAAGGTCTGAACAAGGAGGTAACCTTGAGCAATCAAAACCAGCAGCTCAGCTAGTTGAAGCACCAGCACGAGTGTTTGACGTAAGCCCATTCTTAACTCATGAGCGGAAACTATTGGAGGTAAAACAGGAAGTGGTATTACCAGAAGTACGAACTGCAACACTTAACTCCAAAAAATCAAAGCAATCCAGTGCATTCGATTGGGGCATCTCAAGTGCTATCCTAAGTTGGAATGATCATTTTAAAGGACAGTCTAATGCTACTCAATTTGGTGCTACACTTAGTGATAGCCACCGGGCAAAAGGAGGATTTGGCATTGGCCTTCGAATCCAAAAACCATTGAAGGGGCCCTGGTCACTGAGTACGGGACTGGATTTCCAACAGCTGTATAACACCTTCGAATGGTCGCGGAATTGGGATACGGTCATGTATCGTAATGAGGTGCCAGGCTCCGATCTTATCAATGCGGAAGGAACACGAAATGTTCGGCATCAAAATGAACTGCAGGTATTGCATATGCCTATACTGCTCGGGTATGAAGGGGGGAACGCCCAATTTAGTCTCGGTGTTCAAGCGGGCTTAGGACTGAATGTCTTACTTGCGCAATCGGGTAGAACACTCAGGGAGGAAATCATTGTACAGAACTTCAGCGGTTCAGAAGGTGGTCCTTATGGTCGTTTCTTCCCCAGCGTCAGCCTTTCCCCTTATCTCGGATATCAGCTAAGTGAACATACGCAGTTGAGGATGCAAGGGCAGTTCCGTTACCAGTGGCACGGGCAATCAGATCTGTACCAACTTAAGCACCAATCTCTGCTTGCTGGTGGCGCTGTTTCTGTCTTATTCAACTGGTAGTTATCTTTCATCGTCTGGAAAATGAAAAGCGGATATGAGCCTATATTATAGCTCATATCCGCTTTGTTTTCTGGAGAATTCCCGTTAGGGAATTTTATTCTCCTGCAGCACCATCTTGACTTTCCTGCTCCAAGAGGCGATTGAAGAAGTCTTCCAATTGCTCGGCTCCCAGACGCTTGGAGATAATCTGCTTGTTCTCATCCAAAATGAAAATCTGTGGAGTCGACTTCAGGTCATAGGTACTCATAAAGCGGCTACGTCCATAAGGATCTACTACGTGGATCCATTCGCCAATACCGTTTTCGTCAATGTAATCCCAGCACTCTGGAACTTCATCACGAAGTTTAGCGCATCCCGCAAAGATCTTGATGCCACGATCTTTGAATTTCTCGTAGAACTCCTTCAAAACTGGAGTCGACTTCTTACAGTGACCACAGTCGTAGCGCCAGAAGTAGAGTACCGTATAGGGTGATTCTACCTGGTGGAGGGTAATTGTACTACCATCACGGCGCTGCATTCGCACATCAGGTGCAGTCTTTCCGATTAGTAGCGGTTCCAGACGATTCGCATTATCGATGATTTTTTCCAATTGCTCTTCATCCGTCCAAGGAGCTAGGCCATTCGCGTAGTACTTGTTCACCAGGTGCACGTATACCGCGTCCATACCCACAAACTTGGAAGCTGCGTAGAAGTTGAGAAAGTGAATCAAATAGAACTTGAATACATCCTCTGCTGGTCGCATTTGCTCCAAAACAAAGTCCACTGCAATGGCGATGCTGTCTGGGTGCTGAACATGCAACTTTTGTACGAAGTATTCCACACGTTGGAATAGGAATGGCGTGCGTAGCATGCGAGAATCACTCAGATTGATGTTGTCGAAGTAGTGTTTTTGCATCCAGCGCCACTTCTGCGTGTTGATCTCTTCTTCGGTTCCCTGGTAGTCTGGGAAGTTAGTAGGAAGGTTCGCCTTGATGATGGCCGAGGGTAGGCTGTTTGGATGCTCTTCAATGAAGCGCTCTTGAAAGGCCAATACTTTGTCACCTAAACCACCGAGCTCCTCTTCTGCTGCACTTTTGCGTGCCGGATCAGTGGCCTCCGCGATCTTCGCCTGTAGTTCATTGCCACGCTCACGTTGTTCGGCCAGGTATACCAGGTACTCATAGAAGTCCTGATTGTCTTGTGAGTCTTTGAACTTGGTTCCCTCCAGCTGTTCTGCACCAATTCGGGTAGTTACGCTGAAGCGCTGATTGTTTTCATCAATGAGAATCTGAAAAAACTCATTGTCAGGAGCCATTACAACCAGGTAAATGCCACCAGGAAGGGCTTCCTCACCACTGAAGGTGAAAGAACCGTTCTTAGCGCGAGCGACAGTATCTTGGATATACTGCTTATCGCCCAAATAGTAAGCCAGGTACAACTCAGATTCTTCGTAACCATCAATTTCTACCTTGATCTCGAAGCCATCCTGGGCCCAAATGGAGATAGAACATAACAGGAAGAGTAGCGTAGTAAGTGATCGCATCATCGATGTAGATTTCTTTTGCACAAAAGTCTGAATTTTTCTTAAGACGTATCTATAACGCAAATGTCATTGACAGCATTTTAACAAACAAGCATTTCTATGGGTTTAGCTTAGACAGTAACCACGCACGTTCGGAGAGGATCGGTTCTTGTTTTATAGCCTTAATTAGTTCTTGGTGTTGCCTGTTCTTGGCTAAAGGAAGGCTAAGGAGTTTCCGGGTAAAGCTGATCACCTTGCTGAAGTTAGTGCGATGATAATCACTAACCTCCCGCCGCCGAATAAAGTGACGGAAACTCTCTAGATGAGAATCTAACAGGTCCAATTCTCCCGTTTCGTAATAGATTTTCAACTGGATGGTCTTCAGGATGAGCTGATTGACAAGATCCTTAGGGTATGCTTGTTGTAGGTAGCGTAGGGCTTGGTCATAGTTCTGCCGGCCATATTCCAAGCGTGCCAAATTGAAGAAGACACTACCTTCCCTAAACTCTTCCGCCAAAAGGGTCTGATAGCCTTGGATAAATTGCGACACGGGTTCAAACTCTTCTAACCGTAACCCGAAACCGACGATGTTATCAAAGGTGAAACGTGACAACTGCTGATTTTCTAGGAAAACACCATCCGCCAAGCCTGCTTGATATAGCTCCCAGCCTTCTCGGGTAAAATCCATATCACCCTGGTTCAGCTTACGGATACAAAAGTTAATTGCTGCGCGATATAGGTCTTTTAGCTCATCCTGGGGGAATTGCTCTTGGGAGCATTGTAGCTCTTGTCGGAACTTTCGGAAATGAACCGGACTGTCCGTCTCGGTCAAGAATCGATAGCAATAATAGTATAAGGCAATGGCTGGGATGTCTAAGTACGAACTGCCTTCCAACTGATCAATCCATTGTGGAAGGAGGCCAAACTCATAATCGGTTTGATATACTGCGCGGTGCGAGATCTGAGAACAAACGTGTCGGAGCTTTTGCATCAGATATAACTGATCCATAGTGTCGCCAATCTCTTGCAGATTGAGAACACTAGTACGTTGTTTACTGGTCGTATGCCGGTTGGCCTCTATTTGAAATTGCAAGTAGTTTTGATAATGACCAGCATTGCGATATTCTGAAGTTTGGAACTGTTGTTCAATGCTGCGACTGATTCGGGTATAATGCCTAGCGAGATTTCGCTTTCGGTAGAGTGTTCCTAGTCGGATGCTGGCGGCGATACTATCTTCTCGGTCAGCTAGCCCCCCCGCAAAGCGCTGAACAATTCTATGAAGGTCGCTGCTCATACTACGTAGACGCTGATCATCATATTTGTCAGTACCGAAGACCGCTTCGAATAGGCTGCTTTTGCTAGGAAAAGACTGCTGCTGATAACAGCAATCAATCAGCAAGTTAGCCAGTTGAACGACCTCTGGTCGATGGGTGACGAATGGCGAACGAACATACTTCTTGAGTTGCCGTAGCTCCGATTTGCTCAGTACACGAAGCAACTCATACAATAGTGGTTCTTTATTGTCTAGTTTTTTTGCCACAAATAATTAGTGATAATTCCTGTAATTAAATAGGTTATTGAGGTGAGATGTAGGTTTTAATTGCCACAATATATGTTTTTTGATCTTGTTTCCGGGGAGTAAGTACAGCACCTTTAGGATATGACAAGGTCCTACCCCTGCATGCAGACGGTTTTAGGCCCGCTAAATTGATCCTCGATGCACGTAACAAACAACCTTCAACGCGCTCTATTTTTTCGCTACGTTTTGCTCTTAGTGATACTCTTTAGTGGCCTGACACCTATGTCTGCGCAGGGGTGGACTTTCAACATTTGGTCCTCTGGCTTTAATGGTGTGACACTAAATGATCTGACTCATCTGCCAGATTTTTATGGGGAGCGTATCTACTTCCCAGGACTGGAAACCCAGAGTGATGATCTGATGGGTTTCCAAATACACCGTGTTGATAATGATGGCTGGTTGGGCAGCAGTGGAACGCTGGATCCTTCTATGGATGATCTGGGTGCCTGGGAGCGTAGTAGTAGGCCTATTGCTAGCGTTATGTTTGCCGGTGATACCCTCTTTGCCTTAGTGGATCATAGTATTAATATCAATCAACCGCACGACATCTATCTGGTCCGTTATTATCCTGAAGACATAATGGTTGGTGAACACCCTTCAGTTCGCAACCGAAAAGAATGGTTCCGACCGGTACTGGCCAACTCTGATGCTGACCTAAGGGCCGCAGGAATGCAACTTCTTAACGACAATGCGCTGGTAGTAGTAGGTACTGAAAAGGAAGTGGGTTCTGTTGGGGGTAATGTTGTTCTCACTGCGGTGGATTTGGATGCGACTCCGCTGTGGTCAAATACTTTCCCCACAAGCACCACAGATGAGGCGGTACAGTTTGTTCAGGCACCTGACGGTGGCTTTTACATATTGAGGAATAGTTACGAACTGAGCCCCGCAACTAATCGTTTGCATCTGCTGAAAACAGGCCCTGACGGTATGCTGGAATGGGATGCTCTGGTAGATGGATTTGCTGGTGACATAGCAGCAGACATGCGCATTGCTGCAAACGGAAACCTGGCTATCGCTGGACAAAACGCTAGTCAGCAAATTATGGTGCTCATGCTTGATCCTGAAGGTGAATTACTATGGCGTCAAGATTATGCAGCCGATGATTACCAATCCGTAGCGACTGGGATTGCTATTGACGAAGCCGGTGCGATCCTTGTGGCAGGGCAAATTGATCGCCAAACGGCAGAAAATAAAGTGAGCTTTTTAGTGAAGCTAACGGCCGCTGGCGTACCACTATGGGAGCGAGAGTACGGCTCGCCGACCCTTGAACGAGCGTTCAACGATATCGTGATAACGCCAGTAGGCGAGTACCTGATGGGTGGGTATCGTCAACTTACTACCACTACTCAAAGTAGAGCTGCCTATTTCGTCAAGACGGATACTTTTGGCTTGGTGTATGGTGGTAATTTTTCTGGAAATGTATTCGCTGATTTTGACCTGGATTGTGATTTCACTACGGACGATATTCCATTAGAGGACTGGCTGGTAGAGGTGCACAATGACACCCTCTCCTTTATTGGTCATACCGATGAAAATGGTGATTACTCCATACCCGTTTTTGTCGAGAGGTTTGGTGAAGTAGACTACATCGTAGAAATTCAATCTCCAAGTAACTACTGGAACTCTTGCGAAAATACCGTCCCAAGAACGATAGGTTATTTGGATACCCTGACGGTTGATTTTCCGATGCAAGCCCTGGTGGAATGCCCATTCATGGAAATCAATATCAGTAGTACCAATTTTAGAATTTGCGATACCACTGCGCTCTATTTTGAGTACTGTAACAACGGGACAGCAGTTGCTGAAGCAGCTGAGATCGAGGTCTTTTTGCCCGCAGAGCTTAATTTTCTCAATGCAGATTTAGAGCCCATAGCAATCACAGACAGTAGCTATATATTTCCTTTAGGTGATTTAGCGATCAATGAATGTGGTGTGCTACAGGTGAACACGATCATTGAATGTGATGAAGAGCTGATTTTCAATACCGCCTGCGTTCGAGCAAGGGTAACACCAGATATCATCTGTGAGGTGCCAGGTTCGAACTGGACTGGTGCGTTGCTGCACGCAGGGTTTGATTGTGACGGGGATGATATCCAGTTCCGTATCGAAAATGTAGGTGACGCTAGCATGGCTACCGAATTGCAGTACGTCATTATCGAAGATGCAGTTTTACTACTACAAGGAACCTACAATCTTGATCCACAACAACAGCTTCTGCCAGACGTAGTGCCGATAAATGGAAGTACTTATACTTTGATTGCCCAGCAGGAACCCGGAGCACCAACTTCGCAAATTATCAGCTTAGGGACCGCTGGATGTGGTGAGGATAACCACGGCAACCTTGGTGTTATCCATCAAAACAGTGGCGATATTTTTGAAGATATCTATTGCCCACTGATTGTGGGAGCCTTTGATCCAAATGACAAACAGGCCTTTCCAGCTGGTCTAGGAGAAGATCATGGCATCTTAGCGAATACCGACTTGCAATACTTAATCCGCTTTCAAAATCTGGGGAACGATACAGCGTTCCGAGTAATCATCCGAGATACCATTGCCCCAGAATTAGACCTGGGTACATTTCTGCCTGGAGCATCGAGTCATCCGTACTCCTGGCGATTTGAAGGACGCGCTCTCATTTTTAATTTCTACGGCATTGAATTACCCGACAGTACTACTAACCCGCAGGCATCTCAGGGATTCGTGAATTTCAGAATTGCCCAGAAAAAAGACCTGCCGGTGGGTACCCGTATTGAAAACCAGGCTGGCATCTACTTTGATTTTAACTCACCGGTGATTACGAATACCGTCTTCCATACGGTAGTTGAGTTTATCGATCTGGTAAATGGTAGTGTCGTCGTAGCAGAACCAGAGTGGAACGTAAATGTGGCGCCTAACCCAATGTTGGATGGGGCCATGATTACTCTGACTGGAGAAGATTCTTTCGGAACGTCACTAGAGCTCCAACTACTAGACGTTACCGGAAGAGTTGTACGAATTCTGAATTCTCCAACTGGGCAATTCTGGCTAGATCGACAAGAGCTAGCTTCCGGTATGTACTATTTCAGAATTGTGGATGACAGGCAGCAATTGGCAACTGGCAAAATCATCGTTCAGTAGGCTTTGAACTTGATTGCCAGACAATAGCCTTCCACTCATTTGCACTTATGATCAAACTACCCGCACTTATCAAATAGGCGACTGCACAATCATCGATCTGCTCTAGTTTCAATCTGAAACTAAAACCATATCGATGAAAACACATGTACTTGTATGCGCTTTTTTGTTGGGGCCGTTCTTATTGGATGGAGTAATGGCCCAGGTACAGATGGGTGGAGATATTCTAGGCTCCACCAACAATGAATTCTCAGGTTGTGCCATTGCCTTATCCGGTGATGGAACACGGATTGTGGTAGGTGCTCTCGGAAACAGTGAGATTGATTTTCGTTCGGGCTATGTCCGGGTATTCGATTGGAATGGAACCAATTGGACTAAGATCGGAAACAACATCTACGGTGCCCAGAACCAAGGTTTTTTGGGAACTGCCGTGGCCATCTCTGCTGACGGAAACCGTATAGCGGTCGGCGAAAACAACCATGACGGAAACGGCAATGGATCCGGGCGAGTACTCTTGTACGACTGGAATGGTGAAGACTTTATTCAGGTTGGCCAGGCCATTCCCGGTGAGAGCTCTGGAGATCGATCCGGTAATGCTATCTCTCTTTCGGCAGATGGAAGCCGGGTAGCAATAGCAGCCTTGTACGGTGATGGACAAAGTGCGGCCCGGGGTAACGTCCGTGTTTTTGAGTTGGATGGAAATGTCTGGCGCCGCCAGGGCTACAGGATCGAGGGGCAGACTTTTGGCCGTGCCTTTGGCCGAAGTATTGATATCTCTGCTGATGGTAACCGAGTTGTTGTAGGAGCTCCTAGCAGCAATTATGATGACACCTACCCAGGTTATGTTCAGGTATTTGAATGGAACGGTTTTTTGTGGGAAAAGATGGGACTTACCATTCACGGAGAGACGCTTGGTAGTGACTGTGGTTGGGAAGTAGCCATGGATGGTAGTGGAGACCGAATAATAATAGGCTCCCCTGGGCACAATTTGAACGTTGAGTGGGGTGGTGCTGCTCGCATTTTCGAATGGGACGGTGATGACTGGGAATTACTCGGCGAGCAAATTGAAGGCGAAGAATATGCTTACGCCATGGGGCGTGAAGTCGATATTTCATACGATGGAAATCGGATTGTTGTTGGCGCCACGGGTTTTGGCGAAGCGGAATACTCCCCCGGGTATGTACAAGCCTACGACTGGAATGGATCACAATGGGTAGCTATCGGTGACTTGATCGAAGGACCCGAGGATGATGTCGGTTTTTCCGTTTCCTTGTCCTTAGCCGCAGAAGGCGAGCGTATGGCCTACGCCTGGGAAAAGGCAGTCACCTGGGATGGCTTAACACGTATCTACCAATACGATCCGGTGCTGACTACAACCACAACTATTGTGGAAAGACTAGAGGTTTTTCCTAATCCGACGACTGGTCCCATCGTAATCAAAGGACATGAAGGTGAGTTTGCCCGGCTAACAGACCAGCAAGGTCGCACCCTTTGGCAAGGTATTATCAGAGGGGAGTCCATTGACCTCACAAGCTTTCCGAATGGACTCTATGATCTTCAAATCAGAAGTGCAGAAGGAATATATGCAGAACGCATCCTAAAACACTAGAAAGAACCAATTCCAAAGCAAACGTTGCTACTTACGACAGCGGGTGCACCACTTGTGGCACACCCGCTGTACTTTTTCATCTGGTGTTCTAATTGCTTAGCGTACAATGCTCAGTCTATGACTGTGCAACAGTGCACCATCAGTGATGCGTCGTAGCTGCAAAAAGTAAATGCCGTTAGGCAGTTTGCTGAGGTCTAGGGTTTGGCCATTAGTTGACAAATACGGGGTGCTTAATCTTGGGATCATGCGACCTTGGGCATCCGCGATTTGAATGAGAATGTTCTCTTCCAGATCAACCCGGATGTTTACGAAGGATTCAGCGGGGTTAGGGTATACTTGTACGAGTGAAGGGTCGATTAATTCTTGTACTCGGTTGGGATCAGCGTTTTGCTCTGCACCTACAGTGCTACTCGGCGGTGCATCTGCATGCTGTCTCACCCGGATGTTATCCATTTCGATGACGAAGCTTGGGGCGAACGAACTCACGATAAAGTGGAAACCTGACATCGTCAGGTTATTGACGGTAAGGGTATCCAGGTTTTCATCACCTAGTCCCTCATTGGCAAAACGAGTCATCATAAACTCATCATTAGCCGTGATCTGTGGCGTGATGGAAACGGTATTGAATTCGAAACGATCAAAACGAAGGATAGGGTAACTATTCTGTGAGGCGGAGCCGTTGCTAGTACTGTCTATCATCACGGCGATTTGATTCAAGGTGTCAAACCCAAAACCAGCATCGCGGATGATGAAACGATCCAAGGCGACATCAGTACTACTAAAGCCGAAACCATCAGCATTGGTTCTTTCAATTACGAAGTCGAAGATGACTTGCTGTGCGAAAGTAGCCTTGGAGCGGGCAAACTTGAAGCGCGCGCCAGGATTCATCGACGTACTGGCATACTGGAGGAACCCATTACTTACTTGGAAGGTGGCAAATTCTCCGACGGCCTCCCATTTGTCGGCATCCACTTCGGTGCCTTTAAAATCATCGAAGAAGATAAAGGTGTTATCTCCATCCGCAGCGGATTCAGCGGCTGGATTTCCATAGTACACTTGCAATTCAATACTAGAACCAGCAGCTATGCTTGGCACCTTAGCCCAGACTCGGGTGTCCGAACTGGTACCTAAACTATCTGCCCAGAAGGATAGGGGAGTGCAATCGCCTAAAAAGACGCGTAGATCAGCGCCGTCGGCTTGTAGCTTTCCATCGGAGACGAGTTGTGCTGTGTTTAGGGAAAAGTTTACTTGATAGTCTGTCAAGGCGTCGCCAGCACTGTTGTCCACCGTAATGGTGCGGTAGTAGGCCCATCCGCCTGCACAGTCCTGCGCCTTGGTGAAGAGACTAAATAGGAGGGATAACGTGAGAAAAAGGGTGGATTTTTTCATAGGGGAAAAGGTTTTGTTAGGTATTACTAAGGCATTTCGTTGTAGCCCGTTGGCTCAAAAGTAGGTGAATACCACTAGCCTAATACCCCTGAAAACCGTTTCAGGTCTCCTCTATGAATTCCGGTAGTTTTATGATTATTTGCCGCGTTGGAGCTTCAGTAATTTCTGTGCGTTTCTCACGATTTCCATGATCGATAGGTCCTTGCGAGCATCTGCTGCCATAATCTTTTGCGCGAGCTTGCGGGTAGGTTCGTCCACCTGATCAATTTCCTGAATACCAAGCGGAGGCGCTGGAAAGTATTCGATAGCCAGTTGGTACGCCCGAGCTTTGTCTTCACCAACTATCTGCGAAACCAAATGCAAACTCATGTCGATGCCAGCCGACACCCCCTGAGCGGTGATGACTTTTCCTTGTTGAACAAAACGTTCCAGCTTTGGCTGTACATCATAATCCTTCAGTAGGTGTATGGCTGCCCAGTGGGATGTAGCTTCGAGTCCGTCCAATACACCTGCTGCCGCCAGGATAATGGAGCCTGTACAGACACTGGTGGTCCAACTCGTGGTTTCGTGGATCTTTGCCATCCACGCTAGCACCGCTGGTTTTTTGATTTCACGAATAAAACCCACCGTAGAACCAGGAACCACTAGAATATCCGCTCGATCAATGGAGGCGATATCGTATTCGGCAAATAGCTTAAGGAAATGGGTGTCTGAGACAATCACCCCTTTTTGCTCCCCTACAAACTTTACGTTGGCCTTCGGTAGCCTGCTTAATACTTCATAAGCTCCTACTGCATCGAGAGCAGTAAGGCCATTGTAGATGTAAATAACGATATCCATAGGTAGCTAAGCTAAGTTTTCCTGGGCAGGAGCTTTCGCATAGTGTAAGCAGTGGCTGCCTCCTCGTAAATAGAGAAACCAAAACGGGAATATAGGCGTTTTGCGGGGCTTAGTTGATCTACGCTCAAGGAAAGGGCGGTGGCTTCTGTTTGCTTGTAGGCTTCTTCTAGTTGTTGAAGTAAGGACCAGCCAATTCCTTGGTTGCGATAGTTGGCCAGAACAGCTACCGTAATCTCAGGTATATCTTCTGATATGAACCCATAGCTAGGGTTGTCCGTAGAAAATGTTCGCCCCCAGGCTAGCCCAACGATCGTACCGTTTCGCTCAGCAACTACGGCGATATCAAGCGGTCTCGAGTTCCAATCAGATATGTATTTCGCCAGTTCTGGCTTATCAAGTATGGTGGCAGGGAAGGGGGGTTCGCCCGGGCGTACAAAGAGTGCGATGTACAGCATTTTGCGCAATACATGGGTCTCGTTTTCCGCGAGTGATCGAAAGCGTACGGCGTTCGGAGGAAGAGGCTTAGACACGATGTTGGATTATTAGATGGTGTTAGGGCGCAGTTCCGGTATCTAATGTACGAATCTTCTCCGCTACTGTCCCTCTTTCCCCCAGGCGAATCAGCATTAGGGCCAGGTTGATGAGCCAGCCTGGATTTTGAATGACCTGACCGTACTTTGCCACTTTTGTGTCCCGTTCGGCAATAATTACTGGCCAATCAGCGGATGAGCTTTCGGCTAACGATTTCGCAAAACGCCAGGCGCCATCCCGTGCTAGTTCCATGCTAAAGTCTACCAAGTGATCATCAATTCGTCCTGTTTTGCGTAAAATCCAGTGGAGGCGTGGCCAGATTTGCGCCAGCTCATTTTGAACTTCGCCGACCAACTCCGACAGAATTTGATTGATTCTATTGAAATCGGTATGTAAATCTTCTATTGGCTGTCCTTCCATGACTTCGGCTGCGGCGATGCCCAAGTCCAGGTTAATATGGGCATTCATACCCATCAGCAGGTGTTGCAAGACAATGGGCCAGTAGTTTTCAGCAAGCTGGAAAGACTCCAACCAGGATTGCGTTATCTGTGTGCCTGCCTTGTAGTCGTCATAGGCGTGGATGTATCGGCTAGCAAATAAAACGTCAAGGCGCTCCATACGCGGACCATCCTCAAAGAACCCTTCTGCGATTCCCTTTTTGACTTGACGTGTTACTTTGAGATAAAGAGCAGGGAAGTAGCCGAGCGGACTTTGCTGGGCTTCGTTTTCAGCAATGTACTCTTCCAGTGTCGCGATGACATCGTCTATCGTTTGTAGGCTTCTGGGCATGGTTTTTTGTTATTAGGCTTGCTATCAAATATAGGTCAATTCCGGAAAGGGGACGAAAGTTGTCAATTCAGAATCTGGTCCGTATTTAGTAATCTGAAAGGGCATTGACCATTCGCCACGGTGTTCCAAGACGACCGGGCCATAGGAACACACCAACTTGATCGCCAGTGTCAAGGGTGTAGTATAAGTCTTCTGTAACTTCTACTTCCTCAATGAAGTTGGGGCCTTCCTCAGATCTCAGTTCCAGGTAGTAGCTGGTGTAGCGACTGCCGTCACTAATGCGTTGGTCCAATACTTCTGCGGTATAAGCGTAGGGTTCACCATCTTCATAATAGCAGTTGAGGAAGACATAGGCCCCAAAACCGTAGGCAGCAAAGAATAAGCTGATGCCAAGTATTTTGAAGTATTCTCGCGGCTTCTGAAAGTCAAACTCGCCAGTTCCTCGAACAATGATGCCAAGAAACGCCAAGGTAATTATCCCGATTGGGAGCCAAATGTTACGATAATGCAAGAGGTCGTAATCTAAAAATGCACGAAGCGCAAGTGCCAAGCTTGGTGTAACCATAGCCACAAATACGGATGGATGTGCACTACTGTTGAGCTCATCAAAGCGGATGATACCCTTGTAGATGAAAATGAACGGTAGCGTAATTATTGGCAAAATAATCGCCGCCCACATCGCCCAAACGTAGGGGGTAGGATAGAATAGTAGCCAAAGTAAAATGGCCAAGCCGGCATAGTTCAAAATCTGTGATGCCAATCGTGCCTGTTCTAAACGTTGAGCACGTTCAGCGGTATCTAAACCTAGGGAAGGGTCATCCAGGATCTTCTGTTCTTCCTCGGCATATTGCTGCGCATCCAAGTCTGTGAACTCCTGTTCCAGGAAGTAGAAAAGCTCGTCCAGATTACCGTAGTAGGTACTGATCTTTAATCCCTTCTTTTCTGGGTTGTTAGATTCAATTAAAATGTACTGCGGTATCTGGCGAAAGCCTTTTACCTCACTGTGGAGCAATTGCTTTTCGCGTCGCCAGGTATACTGAACAAAGCGATCACTGTATACTTCAAGTCGCCCTCGGTAAGCATCTCTTATCCCCAGGATCATGAAGGCCATCATCGCTAGGCCAAGTGGAACAAAGAATAAGGCACTACTAGGATCCATTGACTCATCCACAAATGGCATGATCGTTACATAGCCAAAACAGAGTGCGAGTAAGCCTCCACCGATATAGATGAACCAGGTCCAGGCAGGAGATAGAAGATATGTTCTCATAGTTTAGAGCGGCGTATTTTCAAAAATGCAAGGGCAACAATGCGAACTATTCCTGCTCGTCTGAGGCGGTAGTGGCGCCTGCATCATAGCTGGCAAAAGTTCTCCAATATTTGTCCTTGTAAATGGCATAGTCACCCTTAAAGTGATTGCGGTATAGCCGGAGCATCCGATCTACCGTCCGCGAGCAATCTCTTACTTCCTGGCAAGCAAAATAGATCTCTCTAATACCATTGCAGGACTCCCGGCCAATATTTAGGTAACCGTCACTATCCTTTAATTCTGCTAGCAAACGATCTTCAAAAGTATTGAGCAGTTCGCCTGTTTCTTCATCAGGTAGGCGGTCATCACGCGTCGTCTCATATTGTATCGCAATGATCAGCATCCAGGGGTGAGAGGCCTTCTTATCCCATTGCAATAGATCAGTGTTCAAAGTGGCGAGCTGACGGTTGCCGCTTTCCATTAAGGCCTCGTAGACGCCATAGTTGTCCTGCTCTGTGTTATGGCGAAAGCCCTCATATTTTTCAATGAACTCCTTTTGTCGCCAAAGCAGATATTCATCCAGCTTCTCGATGGGAATGAGGTCATCGTTCACCTCATCTTCCAGGATGACGTCGACCTGGTCAATTATTGACAAGTAGTTCTCCTCCCCAAGAATATGTTGTAAGTAGACCAGTACGCCTTCCTGAACCTGTTGTAGATTATCTTCCGTCGCATCTTCATGCGTGAACTTCAGATGGATGAGGTCCGGATATTTCTCGTGCTGTACCGCAAAGAACTTCATCTTCTCCTGCGAGAAATTGAGTTCGTGCATATTGATACCAAATTGAGCGGGATCCATGGCAGGCTTGAGCGCAGTGAATTTCCAGTTGTCCAATTCCGGTGCTCGCTCCACCAAATCGTCCATAAAGACGAAGTTTTTGACCAAGCCACTGGCGGTAAATACCAGCTCAGCAACACCGTCCACGGGCATACCCACTAATGGAAGGTAACCTTCTCGTAGCTTTCGTAGCTCATTGGCAATGGGGTAGAGGACATTGTTGGGAATATCTTCGCCGTCTTCGATTGCCGCGTACAAGTTCGTTTCTTTCTCCGCGAACCAATGCCAAAAACCTTCGTAACCTGCCGGTCTTTGCGGCTTCTTAGCAAGTAGCTTTTTGAATAATTTCATTAGAGTTTATTAAAGCGAGTTTTGTATCGAGAATTAACTCAGATTTTTTTCTCAATCAAGGAAAAGGTTCTTTTGCTTAGCCATAGCTAAGGAAAACGGTTCTTTGACGAAGGGTGAGGGAAAAAGATGTTTTAGGCTCATACGAAATCCGATTTAATAGACTCTATCGTTGTTCAGATTCCTGATCATCTTGGTTTTTTGCCTCTTTCTGTGCTGACTGCATCATGTAAACACCGGCCAATGCCAATACGACGGCGCTAACTAACAAGAATCCCTGCCAGGGAGATTCCTTATCCGACATGCCTAATATCGTGAAAAGGCCACCTAAGCAAGCTATGGTTACGCCCCATTGGTATTTTGAACTTTGATTACTCATACTGTTCGTGTTTTATAGCTCCCAGCCTTCGCGATAGCTTCGGCCGACAAATTGATTAGCAGCTTCGATATTGGTAATACGCATATCAAAGCCATCCCAAAGTAGTTTCTTGCGGGCGTGGTAGTTCCAGCCTCCGTCCTCTTTTTGTTGGCGTAGCATGTAACTACGAATGGCCAGGTTACCCATAAGCACAGTCTCGGTCATAGGTCCGGCATAGTCAAAGGAGGAAGTCAGTGATCGGTGTTCTTTGCTTCCGAATCCGGCTTTACAAGCATCAATCCAGGCGCGGTGGTGTCCGTATTCTGGCTCCTCGAAATCTTCGGTTTCTGGACCAAACTCTATTGAGCCGTCATTGAGGTATAGCTTCGGCATCAAGGGTGAGCTGTCGTTGACATTGGTTGAAATAACCCCGTTTTCACCCATAAATAAGACACCATTTGCACTGCCGGGGCCACCTATGTCGTGGTCGGCAGGAATCACCTGTGGGTGAGAAGGACGAATACCGCCATCACTCCAGGTCATCTCGATCGGTGATTGGCTCTTCTCCGTAGCCTCAAAGTGTAACGTCACGAAAGAAGATGCCGGACAGCCCTCCGCATGGTACTCAGGGTTCCACATTCTGGTATAGATAGCGCCTACACTACATTCAGCGTCGAGCGGGTAGCCCAGATTAAGGGTTCGATAAGGAATGTCGATCAAGTGGCAACCCATATCTCCGAGCGCGCCGGTTCCGTAATCCCACCATCCTCGCCAATTAAAGGGATGGAGGTTGGGGGTATATGGTCTGAATTCTGCTGGCCCTAGCCATAGGTCCCAGATTAGATCCGTTGGTTTCTGCATAGCATCGGCTTCGGCCATGCCAAAACCTTGCGGCCATACTGGACGATTGGTCCAAATCTGTACTTTATGGATTTTGCCCAAAATACCTGAGTCAACCCAGGCTTTGACGATATCCAAGTTAGGATTAGAGGCCCCCTGGTTACCCATCTGGGTGACTACTTTTTTCTCGCGAGCCATTTCCGTTAGGAGGCGGGTTTCACGAATATTATGAGCCAATGGTTTCTGCACGTACACATGGATACCTCTCTCCATTGCGTATGCGGCAGTCACAGCATGCGTGTGGTCAGGGGTAGAGACGGTTACGGCATCAATATCTTTCTCTTCATCGAGCATGATACGGAAATCGGCATAGCGCTTAGCGGCAGGAAATGCCTCTACACTACGTGCTGCGGAGCCAGAAAAGTCGACATCACAAAGCGCCACTACATTTTCCCGCCCATTAACAGAAGCATGGCGAATGTCACTAATCCCTTTACCACCAGCGCCAATAGCGGCGATGTTGAGTCGATCACTTGGGGCAGTATAGCCCGGGCCACCGAGTACGTAGCGAGGTACGATGAAGAAGGATGCGGCAGTGGCCGACTGCTTGATGAAATCGCGGCGTGTTTTACTGGTTGGTTTTTTCATTTGTTTGAAATTTTTCTGCAGCTGCGCAAGCATGCAGAAAACTTCCTGCACAAATGTAAACGCTGCACTCTCGCACGATTTTATTTAATCATATCCACATGGGATGTTATGATTAAATAAAATTATGCTCGTTTCATATTTGTCTTGATTAGATCATAAAGATGGCAGGTCAAAATACAAATTGGATTCTTAAATGTGGATGTGGCGAAGCCTAATAGAAAGCAAATGCCTCCGCATCAAACATTCCTTTATCGCTAAGCTTGATTTTTGGAATAACTAATAACGCCATGAACGATAGCGTCATGTAGGGAGCACGTAGTCCGCAGCCCATTTCTTTGGCCAGGGCGTCAATTTCGCCATACGCCTCACCGATCACTTGAGCTGGTTGATCGCTCATCAAACCGGCAACGGGTAAGGGGATATGTTTGGAAGTCTTGGCATTTACCGCTGATAGTCCTCCTTTAGAAGCAACTAAGAGGTTGACGGCTTGGGCAATGTATTCATCTGAGCTACCGACGCAGATAATGTTGTGAGAATCATGGGCTACGGTAGAGGCAATTGCTCCGTCCTTAATTCCAAAATTGTGGATGAAGCCAATTGCCGGTGGCACTTCTTGATAACGATTCACTACTACAATCTTAAGGATATCCGCCTCAGTGTCACTTTGTATGAATCCGTCGGTTACCTGGTATTCATGCGCAAGTTTTTCGGTGATTAGCTCCCCATCAATGGCGTGAATGACCGGGGCTGAATAGCCTTCCTTCACACTAAAGGCCGAAGCTGAGACCGGGCCAATGTCAAAATTGTTTTGATGTGGATGCTCGCGGCCACCCAGAACGGACTGTCCTGCTTTGACTACTTCTTCTCCATTAATATAGGTGGCCTGTACCTTGAAGTCTTCCAGATTATCAACAATGATGAAGTCAGCCAAGTCTCCGGTGCGAAGGGTACCTACTTTCATATTGTAGTGTTCGACAGGGTGTATACAAGCAGCTCGAAGCACATCAAAAAGTTCGTATCCCTGCCGGAGAGAACGACGAACTAATTCATCTATATGACCTAGCAGTAAGTCATCAGGATGCTTGTCATCACTGCAGAACATGACCTCGCTCGGATGAGTCTTCAAGAGGGAATGTAGAGCACCATAATTCTTTGCTGCCGAGCCCTCGCGGATTAAGATCTTCATGCCGCAGGCCAACTTGTCGAGTGCTTCCTCCAGGGTGAAGCACTCGTGGTCGGTTGTAATGCCGGCAGCAGCGTATTGGGCAGCCTGATCACCGCGCAGGCCTGGTGCGTGGCCATCAATTGGTTTGCCGATCCGTTTGGCGGCGGCCAACTTCTTCATTACCTCCTCATCCTTGAATAGCACGCCAGGGTAGTTCATCATCTCCGCCAGATAGTGAATGTCAGGCCACTGTAGCATGTCTTCTATCGCTGCGGAGTCGATGGTAGCACCAGCCGTTTCAAAGCTGGTAGCAGGCACGCAGGAAGGAGCTCCAAAATGGAACTTGAGTTTGGCCTCACGCGCATTGTCGATCATGTAGCGCACACCATCGACACCTAGCACATTAGCAATCTCGTGCGGGTCAGAGATGGTAGCTACCGTCCCGTGGCAAAGGGCGATGCGGGCAAACTCATACGGAACCAACATGGAACTCTCAATATGGATATGCGCATCAACAAAGCCTGGAAGGATATACTGTTGTGGCGCTTCGTCTAGTGGGCGAATGGCTGTGATACGGTCTCCCTCCATCTGGATTTCTCCAGGGAAAATGCGCCCTTGGTGTAAGTCGACAATTTGGCCGCGAATGATGGACATGTGGTTGTGGCTAAGGGTTAGTAAAGAATGCTACTACGGCCCTAAAATAGATATTGCCGTACGCAACTGCAAGCTGAAGGCCGGGAATGCAAAAGGGTATATTACTCTAATCCAGCGCTATACTATTGTAAGCAATCCAAAGGACCAGTTTCTTTAATCCCCGACATCTGATGCTAATATCCGCCGCGTCGGCTAATTCGATATCGTACTGCCAGTTTTGGGCGGAGCCCCAATTGCCGAGCTCTTCGTAGAGCACAATACTGCCTCCCTCTTCGTCCATTAGTTTAAGATGTAGTGTGATCTGCGTTGGTATACCGGATGAGTCTAAATTTCCGGTGCCAATACTTTTAGGCTTGTTGGGGTCAGCTTCAGCACTTCCATAGTAATTTTCCATCTCGGGCAGCTGGGTGTAATTCCACCACTTAGCTACGGGCTGGGCTAGCTTTGTCCATTGTAGGCGCCGACCACGAAAGAGAGCAACTTCAAAATGCCCCGTTGCAATGCTCCTTACGAGTAGGTAGTTGATGGATAGGAATGGCCAGGCCAAATACAGGATAAGAAAGAGTCCCCAACCTGCAAGATGATAAAGGTAGGGCTGCGGTGGCCCGGCCCACCATATTATTCCACTTAAGGCTACGCAAGGTAAAAATAGTACGAAATCTACCTGGCCAGTAGTAGCAGGGATTCGCACGCGATAAATCTCCTTACCAGCACTTTTTGGTTTTTTTATCATTATTGTCAGGTCGAGAGCGCTTTATACTTAAATGCTAGCTGAATTGTCCTTTAAATTAGGAGAATTCCTTCTTGTGGAGGCAACAGTGCCACCAATTATATCTGCGCATGGAAGATAACTTATTCCCAGGTTTTACTCTAAATCTGAAGTAAAAACAATGGTCTGTGGAACAGTGAATTAAGACCGTTTTAAAAAAAAAACTGTAGAACTGTAACAGTGACATCTCAAGCTGTGTCTAAGGGCTAAAACATGAATATGAAAGACTCATTGCAAGTAATTCTAAGTATCGCCCTGCTAATGTCAACGATGATTAGCCTAGGGGCACAAAACCAAAATGAAATGCAGTATTCAGATTTTACTGAGACGGAAACCCAGGTGATGAAGGCGGTTCTTGGCATGACCGAGTCCTTTCACCAGGGAGAGATCGAAGGGGTGATGAACAGTTACGAGCCGGAAGCGCTGGTGGTTTTTGAACCCGAGAAACCAATACAAGATGAAACGCGGCTTCGGGAAATGTTTGCCCAGTCATTTGCAATCGATCCCAGATTTACGTACAGTGGTCATGAGGTCTTCGTCAATGGAAATTTGGCGATCCACATCGCGCCTTGGACGATGACAGGCACGGCGCCAGATGGAAGTGCGATCAGTCAGACTGGACTCTCGGTGGCCGTGCTGCGTAAGCAAACGGACGGTAGTTGGAAGATGGTGTTTGACAATCCGCATACCCAATTCCTCATGCAAAAGTAAATTTGAAATGGATAAGCCCACCTTCAATGCTCATACCCCAGATGGGGAATTGGTTACTGCAGCAGTAGCCGGCAGCCAAAAGGCACTGACACTGTTGATCAAAAGACACCAGGACTGGATTTACAACCTGGCAGTCAACTTCACTGGCAATACAGCCTGGGCTGCTGATCTTACGCAAGAAGTCCTCATTAAGCTCCTTACAAAGCTCAGTAGTTTCCGTCAAGAAAGCGAGTTTAGAACCTGGATGTACCGTCTGGTGAAGAATCACTTTCTCAATATGAAGCGCGGAAAGTACGCCTCTGATCAATTGTCCTTTGAGCAATTTGGTGCTGGTTTGGATCAACTCCCTGATGCAGCCGTACCTCGCCTAGAGAATGAAGTAGAAGAGAAATTATTGGTGAAAGAAGCCAAGATCAGTTGCATGAAAGGCATGCTCTTGTGCTTGGATCGTGAGCAACGTATGATTTTTATCCTGGGTGAGTTATTCGAATTTACGGATACCGTTGGAAGTGAAATCATGGAAATATCAAAGGCCAATTTCCGAGTGCGTCTGCATCGTGCCCGGCAGCAACTGTATAATTTCATGGACGGGAAGTGCGGGCTTGTCAACAAACAGAATGCGTGTCGTTGCGCACGCAAAACGGCAGCCTTCGTGCGAATGGGGTATGTAGACCCCGTTCGCCGGCTGTTTCAGCAAAATCGTATATCGGACATAGCTAGCGCCGTGCAACAGAAGGTGGACGACTTTGCCGGGGCAGTAACCGAACAATACCAGCAACTCTATCAGGAACATCCCTTTGTAAGTAGCCCAGATCAAGTCGCTTTTGTGAAGGAGTTGATGATTTCTCCCGCAATGCGCAAGACCTTTGATCTCGGTGAGGAGCCTCAATAAGCTTGACTGCTTCCTGTTTTACTCAACACCAAGGAAGGTCATAATTGTTTTGGCTAAGGCACTTGCGTTTACTTTCTCAATAGGGTGCGGTGTTTCCGGTAGGATATGAAAACTCGCATTGGGCATAGCAGCTTCGTATTCCTGGGTTTCCTCATGACTCACCGTGTTTTCCAGATCACCAAGACAAAGGTATACGCGATTGCTAATCGTGCTTACATTACCCGGTGTCAAGGGTGTGGCTTTACCGAGGTCTTCCATCATGTCAGCGGTGTGCTGCAACATACTTCGCCAGTCGGGATCACCGTGCTGGCTGATTAAATAGTCAGCAAAGCGAGGGACTTTTTCAAGGATCTTGTCTGCTTGGATTTTCGAGATAGCTTTGGCTGCCGACTCTGTCGTCCAGTGGAATTTTGTGCCTAGACAGATAATATCGCCGATTAGATCAGAATGGGTTTGGCCCAAAGTTAAGGCTACATAGCCTCCCATGCTGTACCCAAAAATAGAAGGCTGGTTGAGTTGTTTTTCTTGAATGTATTGGCGGAGCTGGTCAGCTAATAGTGGTAGGTCAAAAGCTTGCGCATCGGCACTGCCGTGACCAATAAAATCAAAGGTATGTAGGTCAAAATGTGCTTCGAGTGCTTGATGGAGTGGGCGTAAAGTCTTGGTACTTCCCAAGGCGCCGTGCAATAGGATTAGGGAGTTGTTCATATGCAACTGGTTTTAGGCGAAGCTAAAATACACTTTAGAATGGAAAGTCAAGCGTTACTTTTGTGGCGCTACTGCAATCTAAAGAAGAGAAAGAACAAACCTAAGCATGATTCGAGTAAGCCTGTTGTTAGTTATGTTATTGACGGTTAGCACGACGGTGCTATATGGCCAAGGGGAAGTAGAGGAGCGTGTGCAATGGCGCCATTCCAATCTTAGCTTAGTCTTATTTGACAAGAACCCAGATGGAAGCAGTACCGACCGCTTGATCAATATTTATGCTTCCGACAATAGTGGTACCGACTTTTATCCGACTATAACATCAGATCCTGTTCAATATGATTTTGTGATCAGTCCCTGGACCAGAGAACTCTATGGATACGATTTGCTTCTGCTCGAACAAGAAGGAGGGCTAGCAATTGCGAATAAAGAGGGGAAAATCATTCGGAAGACTTCTTACAATGAAGTGAGACGGATTCAAGAGACGGAATGGCTGGTTGGGAAGTTGGCAGATGGCTCCGGATCAGAGGTGTTTCAAATTGAGGCAAAGCAGCCCATTTTGAGCGTAGATTTACAAAGCGGAGAGATGTTCACCTATGAAGCGGGCTATTTTCTTCGAACGAGTTATGGCCATCCGACCCGAGTTTATAACCAGCAGGGTGATTTGGTGATTGAAGAGGCAGAACTCAGTGTAACCCCTTTGGCTACTAATGAACCGCGTTTTTTCTATCAAGACCACCGACTCTTCAAATCATGGCTGACGGACCTTGGAGGCAATGTGATTGCGGACTTACCGAAGTCGACTCTTTTTGTGAAAGGGCAAGGTGATCAAATCAAAGTACAGACAGGAGCTACCAAAATGTATTGGGTAGATCTAGCCGGGAACCGTATTGAAGATGCATTCTCTGAGGTGCTGATCGAAGGTGAATTTGACGTTTTACACAACTGCGGAGAAGGAGCTAAGGTAGGAGCATACTTCTACGAGACGGATACTCGTCTCCCTTGTGAGTACGATCGTTTTGCGGTAGGATGGGATAGCACCTTGATTATTGCCAAGAAGTACACTACGAGTATTTACTTTCATCGAAATGGCGAGACGTTTTACGATCCAGGTGGGCACGCAGTAAGTCGTTATTTGGGTAGCGGCTATTTCGTAAAAGGTGGCCGAGAAGGGTGCCAATTCGTCAAGGCGAATGGAGAGATAATTGCTCAGACGGAGATATCTGTCTCTGATCCAACCGCTGTGGCCCAAGCTGTTTTTTTACCTGACAGTAAGGGGGGGAAGTTCTTGATATCTCCAAAGTACGGCGGCAAGTTTGAGGCCTATGATACCAGTGGTGTTAAACTCTTTACCTATGAAGGCAAACGTTTTGCCTCCTTCAACTGGGGGCCTGTGGGAGATGATATTCAAGTGACGATGGGCAGAGAAGTGTTTTTCCTGGACCGAAACGGACAAGAATTGAGAAGGCAATGCTACCGCAATCCACGTTACATCCATCGCGACGGCGAGCTGAAATACATCATTACGAATCAAATCTATCCAGAGCGGGTGGACGGAGAAAAAGGGGCGGCTGGCTTGCTGGATGGCGTATCCACACACTTGATCGATGCAAAAACAGATGAGGTGATCGTCAGTTCCAATACGGGAATGCAATGGATTGATGACGACCACCTCTTGCTATACTTTGGCTTTACCTATGGTATTGTCAAAGTGGATTAGTAGTACTTAGAATTCTGGAAGAGACTCAAAGTTATCTGCTTCCGTATCATTGGCTTTGGCACGGAAATATGGACTGGCATTGCTAGGGTGAATGAGCTGGAGATTCTCTAGATATACTGCGGCATGATCTTGTAGCATAACTGCATCTTGAGTATCTAACTCCAAGCCTGAATCAAAGCGGATACGCTTGATGACGGTGTCTTCCCGGCGAATAGCGGTTGGTTTGAGGCAAACACAGCAGAGCTGACCAGCAGGTACTCGGAGATCAGGGTCATTGAAGGAATTCATCACCTTTAGCGGGGGACGTAATTCATTGTTGAGCAAAAACTCCATTACGGTATCCATATCTAAAATGGCTTCCTCCGATTGATCAGGCGTTTCGTAGCGGAGGTGCGTCAGTTTTCCTTGGTCATAAACACTCTCCTTCAGGCGCATGACATTTGGTGCGAACATTTCTGTGGCCAATGAGGTGCCAGCTACCGCCAGGCCGTTTCCATTCAGGGTCATATCATTAAAGTCGGCCTGCACGGCTACGATCCTGTTGTGAACGACGGAGCTATCATCCACGAAGATTGGGATCGACGTAGGAATAGCATCTAGCATGCCTATAGAAAGCCCATCTTCGGCGGGTTTGCGGCTAGCAAACTGTACGATTTGATTATCGCATAGAAGGCCAGAGATCATTCCTCCGCCACCATCGCGCGCCATCAGTTGACGTTCAATGACTTCACCGACTACATATTCTCCAACCTCTAGGAGAATCACTGCACCTACACCAGTGGCAATTGCAGGTATTAAGAGGGTGCCACCGGAGAGCAGCGCAATCAAGAAACCACCCAAGACGCCAATGGTAAAGGCAAGGACATCACCCCAGAATCCGGTGTCTACGTCCAAGTCGGTATCCAGTTCAAAGGTAAGTTTACCATCAACTAGTCGCGGCTTCAAGACGAGTTCTAGATCTACGTCTGCATCCGGCCACCAGTCGATTGGTACTTCGCCTTCTAAGGTGAATTTGATTCTTTTCTTAGTCACGGAAACCTTAATGCGTTTCCAGTCTCCTTTTTTATCCTCGCCAGGAGCAGGTAGCGGGTGCGAGCCATCGGCGGCACGCAAAGAGGTGTGCCAAATGTTATTAGCAAAACGGAAGAAGGAGTCGCGTGCCAGCCCCAACGCAATGTGCTGCCCGTTAGGTAAGATAGACACGGCATCAGCGGCATTGCCTCTAGCTAAATGTTCACCTGCAGGTAGGGGATCTCCACTTTGGGCGGAGGCCCGAATATTGAGATTCAACAAGAGGGCCATCGAATGTTCATGGTCTGCATCACCCAATGCTTTCTGTAGGGTGGGGGTAGCAGCCAATGAACCGAAACTTGGCATGGGAATCTGGAAGGAAGTGTTTTCCCAGCTGGTGGTGAAGGTAAACTGGTTATTGTCAATCGACATTCGTGCCTGTACGATGATCCCCAGGCTGGTGTCTACATCCAGATCCCAATCAGGATCATCAATAACGCGGACATCGGTAATGGTGGCGCCAAAGGGCAGTTCGATAACACCATTGTCGGTAAGCGCAGTGATAGCAGTGAGGAACCATTGGCCACCGATGTGTAGTTCGGCATCAAAGCCGGAGCGAATGCGAGTAGTATCTAGCATTACTTAGGAAGGTTTTAGGTTTTGTAAACAGTATTGAAATGCAACGTATTTGTTAGTACTATTAATGTGTTGCCGCGGTAGAAACGTTACAAAAGATGGTGGACCATATCCAAATTAGTGCCTTGGTACTCAAACTGCGCGAGCGTACGGAACCCATGTTTAAGATAAAATCGAACGGCCCGTTGATTACTCAGTTGTACGCCGCCCCAGAGGACAATTTTGTGTGCTTCTTTAGCGCGTAATTGGTTCTCCACAAAGCTGTATAATTGACTGCCTACGCCCTTGGATTGCCAGTCGTCAGCCACCGAGGGAGCCAAGGTGAAGTCATGTTCATTATCCATTTCTATTTCATAGTGTAGATACCGGTTGTAGTCGCCTAGTGTGTAGCCTTGAAGTACTATGGCATAGGCAATGATCCGGCCGTTGTCTAGCCCAATGTAGGCGATACATTTTTCCATTTGGCCATTGCAAATCTGCTGAGCCGTTGCTTCGTCAAAGTCATGTGGTCCAAAGCGCATACGGGTCTCTGCGGAGAGGGATTGGAAATACTGCAGAAGTGCTGAGGAATCAGAGGGTTTGAGAGATCGAAATTGCATGCTATGAAGGGTGTCAATGGATGATGTCGATATTAATCAAAAGGGTCGTTCAGAACAAATTTAGGAAGAGCTCGACTGACCTTTGTATTTTTAGTAATCAATTGGAATCCAGCTGTAATCACAGAGCCTTGACCTAAAACCTCCTCTAATATCATGAAGAATCTACTCTACAACCTATTCTTGGTCTTAATGCTATCTTCTTGTGGTGCGAAATACATCACTATTGTAGACCAGGTACTTCCAGCAGAAAAGCCGTTTCCGTCAGATATCCGTTCGGTAGTGGTGGTGGATCGGGCTCGCCCAGCTAACCTGGGATCCAGTTCACAGCAAAGCAATATTGGCAACAATACAACTGTGGTTCGCAACTGTGCTGGGCGCTTGCCGCTTTCGGCCAGTGTTCACCCCCAGGGGCAATACATGTCGGTCCAAGGTGCGCCAGCTCCGCCTCTTAGTCCGGCAGAGGTGAATAACTTATCGCGCGGTACGCAAGGAATATTTAGTTTGGATCAATTGTTTTTCGGAGAAGAACGACGTACAGTAGAATACGATAAACATCAGCTGGATGAGAATGGTAATGATTATTACATCAAGGCTATTCGTGGTACAAAGATTAGTAGTTTGGATGCTTTGTGGCGATTGTATGATGGCCGCTCCGGTGGAGTGCTTATGGAGTTTCCATACGCCATGGAAGACTTCTTTGAAGCTGAGGGTTTGAACTACCAATCCGTCAATGCTAAGCTAGATACCATGCATCAGGTCAACCCAGATGCCATGGCGCGCACGATGGTGGATCAACTCATCGCAGCCGTTACGCCTACCCCGATAGAGTCCAATTGGTTGTACTACACCAAAGGGAACGATCTGGTAAAACGTTCTGCCGATTACATGGAGGCAGGAAGATACGACGCGGCAGCGCGATTGATTCAACAAAATAGCCGCAAGATTGCCCAGATGAAAAGACCGGAGCGGGCGCAAATGAATTGGGCGACGGCACTGTTCCTGGATGGCGACATAGCCGGAGCTACACAGGTAGCTCGGGATGGTTACAGCCAATTCCGAGATCAGGAGTTCCTAACTTTCGTCCAGAAGATTAGTGCCTACTAAGACGAAGTCGTCGTTTGTTTACGCCAGGTTTCAATATCCAGTACATACCAGTTATGGGTGGCTCCTTCGTAGTTGAAGACGGACTGGAGTTGCAGACCTACTTTACTGAGTACCTTATTGGAACCGAGATTGTGAATGTGTGCCGCACCGCAGATTTCTGGAAGTTCAAGTGTGTTGAAACCATACTCCAACGAAGCGATACCGGTTTCGGTAGCAATTCCTTTGCCCCAAAAAGGCTGGCGTAGGCGGTAACCTAAGTCGTAGTACGGTTGGCCTGGACGAACTTGATCTTCTAGTTTGAGCCCAGTCCATCCTATAAATTCGCCGGTGCTTTTGTCTTCGATGGCCCAGCGTCCCATTCCGTTTTGAACATACTGGCGTCGCACATAGTCAATGATTTCTTCGGCCTGCTCCATTGTGCTAATTGGATGATTGCCAATATACTTGTGGACTTCGGGGTCGGAGTCTAGGGCAAATATGCCTTCAACATCTGATGGTAATAACTCTCGAAGAAGGAAGCGTTCTGTTTCGACGAAGATTTTCATACGGTGTCAATGATAGATCAGGTAGTAAGATAAGTTATCTACCCGTTCTAAAGACTTTCAAGATGGAATGAGTTCCCTTGATGATCCTTCTATTTCATAGCCAAGCGTTTCAGGGTGAGCAAGTGGGATATGAACACTAATGGTACGACCACAGCAGGTAGAAAGGTATAAGGGAATTGTGTAACTGCACGATTCGGTTGTTCAAAGGCCAACTGCTGCAACGGAGTTGGAGCTGAGAGTATAGCTACTGTAACAATAATGGCTAGCATCACTATGCCGAATATATTCCAATAGCGAAGCAGGGTAGGGGATATCTGAACCTTAAACCAGTACATAAATAGTAGGGGTATGGCAGTAATTCCTACCACGATATCAAAGTTCCAACCCTGAAAGGTCATGATCTCTGGAAGCTGGCCGGATAAGAAAAGTTTTAGCAGAGTTAATTCAACGGGAATCCTCAGGATATGAATCGAAGTCAGCCAGCCTTCATGTATATCGGTCACTTCAATCTGTCGGAATAGAAATACGACTAGTCCAATTATGCTAAGGAAGAGAATAATCATTCTGGGCGGGAAGGAGGTGGTGTTTTCCCAAAAGCCGAGGTAGGAACTAATACCTATAACAAGGATCCAAATGGTAAATGGAAGCTGGATAGAACGATTTTTACCAGTGCCGTAGTAGAAAATACTGATGCTAACAGCAGTAATTAATAAAAAGGAAGTGCCTAATAAACTCATAGCTCAGAAATGTCAGGTGGTTAAATAACACGACAAACCTACAGGCCTGTGAGCATAGAAATCTTGACATAAGACAAGAAAGATGGTCGGAAGGTTAGTTTCTGTCAGCGAGCTCTTTTCGTATTCTACTGAGGGAGGTGTCGGTAATACCAAGGTAAGAGGCAATGTGTTTGAGTGGAACGCTATTGATTAATTCTGGTCGGTCATCGACTAAGTTGAGGTAGCGATCTTTTGCTTGATCAACAGTACTGGCAATGTGTCGTCGCTTCAAGCTGAAATAACTACTGACCAGTCTGTTCCGACCAGCCTGTCGGAAGGGCTCATACTGGTGAAATAGTTTTTGAAAGGTTGGGAAATCGAGCTGCCAGCAAACGACATCGGTTAGGGCCTGAATGTTCTCACGAGTAGGATGCTGCTGGAGAAAAGAGGCCCAGTCAATGGCTACTTCACCAGCCGTAAAGAAATCTACCGTGAGGTCTCGGCCCTCAGCGTCTACTGCGTAAGATCGTAAGATTCCCTCTTCCACAAACCAGTAATGCCGAGCAATGCTTCCTTCCAGTAAGAGGTATTCGTTTTTGGAAAGATGCACCCTGCGGAAAGCGGAGATTATGCTTTGCCAATCATCTTCCGCGAAGTGTTCTTTGGGAAAGAAGAGTTCTAGAAAATGCTTAGTCATCGGTGATTCTATAATTAGAAGAAGTGTATGGACAAGGATACGGAAAAGCTAAAAAGTAAATTACTGCTTTTTGTGTTGTTTTTTTTATCTAGGTAGTATTTTGTGTTTTTAGTATCATTTTTTTTATATATTGTGTTGTCTTTTGTTCATCAGGCGAATGAACGAGAGTCTCATAGGTAACGACCCCCTGCTACGTCAGCAGGAGTATGCTCAACTCTAGAGCATCAGGAAATCAGAGTAAAAGATAATTGTAAACGGATGTTGGCTAATCGCGGTGGCGATTAGGTGGTGGTGGTATGTCAGTGCTCAATTTGAGTGAACTGGCAGTTTGGCGACCCAGGCGGGGTGGGACCCCCAGCCCTAGGCTGGGGGTATAGAATCCCCTTTCATTTTATTATTTACAAAGGCTCAGTTCTAAGCCGATATATGATCCTAGTGGAAACCAATCGACTTGGTACTGCGAGCCGCATCAAAGGCTTGCTTATCCAAGTTGAAGATTTCTGCTAGCGTCATCTCCTTGTAGCGAGGCTCATGGCCCAGCGAGCTGACCAAAGCGTTGGCCTTCTCTGCCTCTAGTGCCTTAAATTCATAGTAGGCAATCATCCGCCCCTTCCGGAGCAAGGCCTTATCTACCTTGTCAATACTGGTGTTGAAGGTGCAGATGATCTTAATGTTCAAGTAATCGCTGAACAGGCCATCGGTAAGCTGCAGAATCGTAGAAACGACTGAGTTCTCCGCCTGAGTGTCTCTAGAGATAATTACCTTCTCTGCATCTTCAATTACAAGAATCGAGTTCTTGTTTGATATCAGGAAAGAAATGAATCCTGGCTGCAACAACTCATTCACAAAGTCATTTGGAATGAAGATAAAGTCACGACTGCCATGCTCACTCAGCAAATACTTGATGTAAGAAGTCTTACCTGTTCCCGGAGGGCCGTGCAATAGAATCAGACCAGAACTGTCCACTTCCAAGGAGTCGTTGATAATCTTATGGATGGGCAAGAAGTCATCATTATACAACTTCTCCACCTCCAACTCCTTCTTGGTTATGTTGATCTCTTCGGTATAATATTCCATACCTCCCTTCGACAATACCTTAAAGGTCGGAGCCTTAGGCTTACCGTAGCGATCCTTGACTTCCGCACAGACGGTACGGGCCCACTTCTCTATGACTTCGGCTTCATGGCAGTACAAGACTTCAATGTAAAGTCGACTGTGCTCCAGTACAAACCAGAGGCAGAGTTCGGTAGACTTACTCCGGTAGAAGTATTGATTCGGACAATCAGGCTTCTTTGCCGGGTCATCATTAGAGCTGGTACGCCAGATCTTGAACACCAATTCCAAATCGTAGGTGTCAAGATCTACGGCCGTTAGAATTTCCTCTAAGTTTTCCTGCTTGTCTTCTAGATAAAGTTCCAGTGTGTATTGAGAGGGAACGCGGTTAAAGTTCTGCACAAAGTACTTATCGCGCAGAAAATTACCGTAGCTGTTATAATTGTGCAATAATGGGTTCATTGGGTCATCATTCATTCGATCCTGCCTGCTTAAGTTCATGGTAATGGTCACTGGCAAGGTACTTAATTTAATCCTCCTCCTTAACGAGATTGGTGATTAAATCGTTCCCGATTAGTGAAGCCTAATGATATTTGTTCTGAATGAGCATTCCTGAGTAGTGTATTCAGAATAACGTCCAGGTAATAGTCGATCATATAGCATTTCCAGGCATTTATTCCGCAGTTGTCTGGAAGTTTAAATTGTAGTTGAATGCTTGGCAATTCGGGCAACAGATTCGCTCTTGATTCAGCTGTTCATATCCACATCGTACACATACACCATAATCAAAGTTTTGATGTACCATAATCTCCTTTGCGGTGACTAGGTCAATATCGAGTGATCGGTATAGGAGTTGCACGAACCTCATTTTCTCTCCTCGCCGAATTAGATCGTATAGCTGCTGTTCTAACACGGGGCTTAGGGCTAAGTCGTGGATCGTCCAATTACAGCGCGGGCATTTGTCTTCCATGGTGTTCATCTTTGTTTCCAGCCTTAGTAGGTCAAGATATTGGGAATCGGTTCCTGTTTAAAAGGTTGCAAGCCGATCGGCATCAACAGTACCGTAGTAGAAATCTAGTTCCTTACCTAGATTGACAATCGCCTGCTGGGCCGCCTTGCTAAAGCCTCTTAAAGGATAGTACTGGCCTTCGCCAAGATCTCTCTTCTTTTCGTATTGAGCTGGCAGTTTGACCGAACTCTCCAGGTAATTGCAATCCAGGCAGATATCGATAACGAGTACCTTCTTTTGACCTTGATAGAATATTAGGGCAAGGCGTGGATCAAAGCAAGAGGCTGTACCATGCCCATAAGTAGAGGGAGTAGTAAGCAGGTCAATGACGCTTTGAGCTTGATTTGCAGTAAGTGCTTTTTGCTTCATTACCGTTCCGGCCCAGCGCTGTCCTTCACGATCCCAAATGCGAAGACGAGGTCTCATTGTATCGTTATAGTCATAAGCGATAACGCGATCAAACGCAATCGAGTCAAACGGAGATGGATGCCTGCCATTGACGCTAATCGTAGGTGTCTGCAAAGGAAATTCCGTTAACTCCTGTGCAGTCAAATAGGAACTTGTTTTTGCGGAAGCAACTTCTGGAGTCTCCAACTCAGAGGCTGGAGGTATATCTGAACTCGATTCTGTCTGTGAAGGAGAAGATTGAGGTGTACAGGAAGCTAATGCTAGAAATGCAATACTTGTAAATAAGGAGCGCAGGTGTATTGTCATTGGAAAATAGGGTTGGGTGAGGTTAATAGTGATTAAAAACCAGAACGATTCGAGCGCCCGCTTCCGTATGTTGAGTCGACTATTCCTCCGCTTTGTATACAACAAGAGTCGCGCTTGTCCACTTCTGATCTCCTGCACCAACCTGGAACGAGTATAGCCCTGGATTTTTAGGAATAAATAAGGCTGAGGCCATTCCTCCGCGCACGATATCTGTACAAGGAATAGTCGGGCATTCCCGGAACAACCAATGCGTTACCGCTGTAGCGGTCTCCTGAATCTTCATATCTATAAGATTAGCACAACCATCAGGCAAGGTGTACGTAATGGAATACCTCAGGGTATCGCCGACTTGAATGGAATCCGGCAGTCCAAAGCTTACTCCGCCAAGTGGGCAAAGTTTCAACGCTGAATCAGGTTGCGCCGTTAGCGAAAAGGCCAGGTAAATCAATAGTAGTACTAGGGAAGAACGCATCTTTTCTATCCTAGATGAGTAGCATCAAGGTTTTGGCGTCTGTTTGATCTATTCTCGCTCAGGGCTTTCGCTAAGCTTTAGGGAAAAGCTATTGAGTAAGTTCTTTCCTTCTTTCAGGAATGTTTCATAGTTATCTTCCTCTGCGGTGAAGGTAATTAAGTACGCAGTGTCGTCAATCATCTTTAGCCGTTGATAACAGCGGAGCTGTAAGCCGAACTGTTCCATAGCGTACGACAGGATAGCCTCCTGTACACCATCGGTAGGTTCTTCTACCACTCTCAGTTCATAGACCTTCGCTCCAAATCCTTTGAACTGGTCCTTACTCAAGTCAATATAGCCTTTGAAATCAAGGCCGGTGCCGCTTAGGTCTTGGACCATAATATTGACATTCTCACGAAATTGGTCTTCCTCGTCTTCAACGGGAGAAAAAAAGAAGATCGCCGGTCCTTTGGTCTTGGATTCGTCCAGCTCCCAATTCTCTGGATAGTCAAGATCGTACTCCGGAGTGGAATAGGTAACTGTATTTTGCGCTAAAAGTGAGGCTGAGAGGGATAAGGCTACAAGAATTGCTAGGAACTTGGTCAATTGCATATGCTATCGTTAATGGGGTTAATGTACACCCAATATTAGCGATTATCCGTCATAGCGTCAACGATTTGATGCACGATATCCCAGTAGTGAGCATCACCATCTTTTGCAATACCCAATAAGCGGAACAATCCCAGTTTCGTTTTGTGAGCTATCACTAAGTCTAGGCGAGGAAAGACGGTAATGTACTGCCCACCATAGCCAATGGCGGAGTAAGCATCTAGATAGGCAGCTTTGCCTTGGTAATTATCAAAGAGCCACCACATATATCCATAGGACATGTGCAGGTCGTTGGGATCTGCTTTGCCGTAGCGTTCTTCCATCGTAGAGAACGGCGTGACGGTTGAGGTGGTCTTTTCAATCCATTCTGCTGAAATCAGTTGTTCTCCATCCCACTGTCCTTCATTCAACATCAGCTGACCAATCTTGGCCATGTCGCGAGTAGACAGGTACATGTGGTAGGCCTTGTATCTCGACTTCTTCCGACTGCCCGATTTCCGCTGATTCTCGATGTTCCAGTCTTGGAAGCCTAATGGACGAGCTAACTGTTGCTCCAGCTCCACATAAATAGACTGGCCAGTTTGTTCTTCCAGGATATGGCCGGCGACATTAAAATCCCAGTTGTTGTAGACAAAGTATTCACCGGGCTCGACACTTCCTCTTTCCAGGAAATTATCTTTATCATATCCGCCATTAGAAGCCAAATGGAAAACGCCAGAGCGAGAGGTAATGATATGATCAATCGTCGCTTCTTTTTCTTTCGCCAGCAGGCCATCATCTTCTTCAATGCCTATGCTGCCGATATCTTGAGCAAGATCGATAGTGCCATTGGCGACGTGCTTGCCGTATAGCATGCTTAGTACACTCTTACGGCAAGAAGCGATATAGCTGATGCGTTCAATGTTCCCATATTCGTAAACGAGCTTTCCTTGATGCAGAACTACGAGGCCGGTTGTTGCTGAGTTTTTCTTGATGTACGCGGTGATGCTATCTAATTCAGATTGATCAAAACCTGTATCTGTCAGTTGCTTGTTTGTTTCAAACGGACTGCCAGTAAATGCGGCCTTATTTGTAATACAAGCCTGCAAGAACACAAAACAGGAAAGTAAGATGAAAGTAATACCACGCATATCTAGCTTCTTTAGGAAGAGGATGTAGAGATTGATCTTCGTCCCCTACAAAGAACTAGCTTCTTTCATAAGAAAACTCATTTCTTTTGATCCACTCTGTTTCGCCCTTATACTGTACGTCCTTGCGGGAAGAGTAGTTGTTTTCTCCAATGCGGTACGTAATTCGAATTGTGGCGCGCTTATTGTCATCGCGGCCTCGATAAGTGGTAACAATTTCGATAGTACCATCCTCAAGTGCTTCTCTTGCAGTAACCAGCTCCTTATTGAGTCGGGTGCCGTTCTTTTTTGTCCAGAGACGGTAGGAGCCACCTGCGTTTGGCTCATCCGGATAGCTGTTAGTGACCTTGATCTCGTTCTCATTTTCCCCCGCTACAATCTGGAGATTAGTCCTAATCGTCACGTACTGGTTGTCCTGATAGTTGAGGTAAGTTAGTGAACCTTGCCAGTCGCCAATTAGTCGACTTAGATCTCCTGCTTGAATAGCAGCTTTTTGGCCTAGCAGCGGGAAGGAGGAGAAGATGATTACTGCAATGGTGAATGTGGTTGAGAAGCGAGTTTTCATAATAGAAGTTTTAGCGTTATTTATTTAAAAGACAGGATATGGGAAATTGAGTTGGAGCTAGTTCTCGGATTTACTTTTGATACTCAAGAAATAACTTAGGGCAACCATTACAGCTGCGATGGCTACACCATAGCTGAGTAAATTTTCCTCTCCGTCCCATGCTACGACCCGACCGAGGAAAGAAATTCCCATCACCGGAACAATGATCTTGATTAACATGCCCTTTAGCGCATCTAAGTCTTTAACCTGCAACCATTCCGGTAGGCTCTCTAGTGGGCTGACGAACAACTCATAAATACCCATGGAGGCAATGAAGATGCTAAAACTCAATAAGATCAAATCTAGAATGCCCATGGCATGATAAATGACCCGGCCTTCAGCGGTGCTAAAGCCAAGGATGCTTTCTACCACATGAAGACCTTCTACTAGCGTGTAGAACATGACGGCCAAACCCAAGAGGAATAAGCTTACAGCTGCAGCTATACCAATGCCTCGAAAAAGATATACGATGAACTTCATAACTGATGGTTTGCACTAAGCGCCAGTGTTTAGTGATTGTCTTTTGGGCTGGCTCTGTATCCAGGTGGGATCGGAAGATACGAAGCTTGAAGTTCAGAACTTAATGCGGGCGGTCTGAAATTAGGCCGTTCGATTATTGCTATCTTGGTGAGCTACCTAAATCAACCATATTCTATGCTTTCTTTGTATTCCAACTGGTGGCTGAAGCCAGAAAACGAAACTATTGCCGTACCCACCCTTCAAGAGTTAGCCGCGCGAGTCATGGCTGAGGAACCAGGTACCTTGATGTATTCAGTTCATTTTCCGCGATATGATTTCCCAACCGGTAATAGCGGAAGACCGATTATTCAGTCGGAGCCCAAAACACGACCCGGTGCTATCACGTTCATTGAGATTTACCAGGATTGGGATGCCTTTATGACGCATTTCAATGGTACAGTTTTCAAAGAATTTCTTGCACAGCATGGTGGGCTATTCGTTCAAGGACCTCCAAACAAGAAGGGAATCACCAGCCCATTTACACAGGTGGTTTTCATGGAGCCACAGGCCGGGTTTATCCGTGAAGATCTTGGGTGTCAAGCTCCGTTTGCTTCATGAAGTATTAACCGCTAAGGAGGTGTTCCTAAGGGAGGTCTACTTCCTTTTTACTCGCGTTTTACTAGGGAAAACATACCGTAAGCTAATATTGCGAAAGTCAAGAGGATTTTCAAAAGAACTGATATGTAGTTCAGCACTTGTCGCTGTTTGTTGCTCTTCCGTCAAGGTCGGGTTCTCGGTTCTTTTTTGCTTCCAAGACCAGCTACTGGCAAGTGGTGTAATGCTGTAGCCAATGTTGAGGCTTTTGTAGATGTGTAGATTGAAGCCTAGTCGAGCATCTAGAGTTACATTAAAGTGCAGATTTCTCTCCGGAAAAATTGCGCTTGTAGCTGGCGATAGGAAACTGCGTTCAAAACTGGGGTGTATTCCAATGCTCCCATCAATTGAGAAACGATCATGAAACCGGAGTAGCTTGCCACGCCGGTAGCCAACACGAAAATGATTGCTGACCTGCCGTAAACCCTGTATGGGTTCCATAGGTAATTGGCCAACAACTTGTAGCCTGCTAATATTCTCTTCTATTTCTCGATCGAAGGCTATCAGCTCAAACTCATGGTAACCTTGACTACCCTGAATCAGGCGATAGTGAAAACCCAAGGACCATCTGGTAGTCCACTCCTCTCGTAAACGTACGACACTTTGGCCATTGATAAACGCAACAGAATCAGTATTGGGAGTCAGTAGGCGTTCATAACTTAAATTATGAATGCCAATCCACTTTTCACCTTGGCGTTCTTGTTGAGCTTGAATAGATGAACATTGGAAAAATACGAGGGTTATCGTGACCAATAAGCCACTTTTCAGAGAGTAGTAATTCATATTGGAGAGTAGTTTAAAGTGCTACTATTCGAACTATATCTTCTGACTCTTATTATCCTTGATCAGTTTTTTCACAATTATGAGGGAGGCACTATACATATTGCGGATAGCCAAAAAAGAAAAGCAGCACCTCGGATTGAGGCACTGCTTTTACAGTATCTGGAGTTCAGTTTAGCCTGGGGCTTATCCTGAACACATTAAGCAATCTGGGTCATCCAGGTTACAGGCTTGACCTTCATCGGCCGCTGTAATTTCATTCACTCCACCTACTGTGGCGGCAGCAGCTTTAGCTTTCACAGCAGCTTGTGCTTCCGCTTTTACGGTGAATTTAATTGGGTTAACCGCAGCTTTAGAGCGGAGGTAGTACATACCGGTCTTCAAGCCTTGCTCCCAAGCGTAGAAGTGCATAGATGACAACTTACCAAAGGTTGGGTTCTGAACGAATAAGTTCATACTCTGACTCTGGCAGATGTAAGCACCACGATCGGCAGCCATGTCGATGATTACGCGCTGGCTGATTTCCCATACTGTTTTGTATAGGTCCTTCAACTCCTGTGGAATATCATCAAAGGCCTGGATAGAACCGTTGGCAGCCATTAGGCGGTGCTTCATGTCGTCATTCCAAAGGCCTAAGCGGTTCAAATCACGAAGCAAGTGCTTGTTTACAATTACAAACTCGCCAGATAGTGTACGGCGGCTGTAAATGTTGCTCGTATATGGCTCGAAACACTCATTATTACCAAGGATTTGAGAAGTCGAAGCAGTAGGCATCGGCGCTACCAACAAGCTGTTGCGCAGACCATGCTTCTTGATATCCTTCTTCAAACTAGCCCAATCCCAACGGTCGGTAGGTGTTACGCCCCACATATCATACTGTAACGTGCCTTTGCTAGCTGGTGAACCCTTGTAACTTTCGTAAGTACCGTGCTCAGCAGCCATTGCACAACTCTCTGTAAGTGCCGCGAAGTAAATCGTTTCGAAGATGTCCTTATTCAACTGGCGTGCCTCAGGACTATCAAATGGATGGCGCATCAAAATGAAGGCATCCGCTAGACCTTGTACACCCAGTCCAATTGGGCGGTGACGCATATTACTATTACGTGCTTCCTCAATTGGATAGTAGTTGATATCAATAACCTTGTTGAGGTTACGAGTAACGATACGCGTTACTTCATACAGGCGATCGAAGTCGTAGGTGCCATCTTCAGCAACGTATTTACCTAGTGCTAGACTAGCCAGGTTACATACCGCTACTTCATCTGGAGAAGTATACTCGATGATCTCCGTACATAGGTTGGAACTACGAATAGTACCAAGATTCTGCTGGTTACTCTTACGGTTAGCAGCATCTTTGTATAAGATGTATGGCGTACCCGTTTCGATCTGGCTTTCTAGAATTGCAAACCAAAGATCTTGTGCCTTAACCGTCTTACGAGCACGGCCTTCTGTTTCATACTTGTGATACAGCGCTTCGAACTCACCGCTGTGTACGTCGAATAAACCAGGTGCTTCATTTGGATCAAACAATGACCACTCACCATTCTCCTTCACACGGCGCATGAACAAATCTGGAATCCACATGGCGTAGAATAGATCACGAGCACGCAGCTCCTCCTTACCGTGGTTTTTCTTCAACTCTAGGAAGTCGAATACATCAGCATGCCAAGGCTCCAAATAGATAGCGAAGGCACCCTTACGCTTACCACCACCCTGATCAACATAGCGAGCAGTATCATTGTATACTTTCAGCATTGGTACAATACCGTTGCTGGTTCCACCTGTACCTTTGATGTAGCTACCCTTGGCGCGAATATTGTGAATGCTAAGACCAATACCACCTGCTGACTGCGAAATGCGAGCGCAACGATCCAAGGTCTCGAAAATACCAGGGATGCTATCCTCTGTCATCGAGAGCAAGAAGCAACTTGAAAGTTGTGGGCGAGGTGTGCCGGCGTTAAATAGGGTAGGGGTAGCGTGGATAAACCACTTCTGCGACATCAAGTTGTAGGTCTCCATTACCTTTTCCAGATCTTCTCCATGGATGCCTACCGCCACACGCATCAGCATGTGTTGAGGGCGTTCTACTACTTGTCCGTCAGCACGCATCAAATACGAGCGCTCTAGGGTCTTGAATCCGAAGAAATCAAACTCATAATCGCGATCATAAATGATAGCACTATCGAAGGTGTCCCGGTGCTTCCAGATGATGTCGTAAGCTTCCTTACTAATCAAACCAGCAGACTCTCCGGTTTTGGGATCGATATAGTTATACAACCGCTTCATCGTTGCACTGAACGACTTATCGGTATTCTTATGCAAGTTAGAAACTGCGATACGGGCAGCCAGAATAGCGTAATCCGGATGATCGGTAGCCATGCTAGCAGATGTTTCTGCAGCTAAGTTATCGAGTTCAGTGGTACTTACGCCGTCATAAAGCCCTTGTATAACCTTCTTCGCAATTTCAATATGGTCAACCTGCTTAGCCAGGCCGTAATTGAGTTTTTTAATACGGGCGGTGATTTTGTCGAAACTTACAGATTCGCGCTTGCCGCTTCTTTTAATTACTTCCATAGTATATAATTATAGGAGGGTGAGGTGGATATTAATTCAAATAATCAAAGACAATTGAAATGGCAATCAGCTCTCGTCAAAGTCTAGATTGCCATTGGTTCTACAGCTCTTAGAAGTCTTCGTCCAAAGAGAAAACCTGACTATCGCGGTCAGCCATAACACCACTCTTCTGGTAATCGCCAACACGCTTTTCGAAGAAGTTGGTCTTACCTTCAAGTGAGATGAGGTCCATCCAAGGGAATGGGTTCTCTACATTGTATACCTTATCGTGATTAAGAGCGACCAATAGGCGGTCAGCTACAAACTCGATATACTGGCACATCAGCTCTGAGTTCATTCCGATAAGGCTTACCGGAAGAGCGTCCGTCACAAATTCCTTTTCGATCTCTACTGCATCGGTGATGATGCCAGTAAGCGTCTCCTTCGGCATCTTGTGTACAATGTGATCATTGTATAACAAGCAAGCGAAGTCGCAGTGCATTCCTTCATCACGGCTGATCAACTCATTAGAGAAGCTCAATCCAGGCATAAGGCCACGCTTCTTCAACCAGAAGATCGAACAGAAAGAACCAGAGAAGAAAATACCTTCAACCGCAGCGAAGGCAACAATGCGTTCTGCGAAAGAGCCGTTATCGATCCAACGTAAGGCCCATTCTGCCTTCTTCTTCACGCAGTCCATCGTTTCGATAGCGTTGAAGAGATATTCTTTTTCTTTCGGGTCTTTAATGTAGGTGTCAATTAACAAGGAGTAAGTTTCCGAGTGGATGTTCTCCATCATGATTTGGAAACCATAGAAGAATTTGGCTTCAGTATACTGTACTTCCGCTACGAAATTCTCTGCTAAATTCTCGTTTACAATGCCATCAGAGGCGGCGAAGAAGGCTAATACGTGTTTGATAAAATGCTGTTCATCGGCGTTTAGCTTTTCATCCCAATCGGTAAGATCCTGACTTAGGTCGATTTCTTCCGCTGTCCAGAAGCAGGCTTCAGACTTTTTATATTCAGCCCAGATATCATCGTGTTGGATAGGAAAGAGTACAAAGCGGTTCGGATTCTCCACCAAAATCGGCTCTACTTTTGCGTTCATCTTATTTACTTCCGTTTTATATATTAAAGGTTACAAATGCTCAATTTACCGGGGCACTAGTCGCTAAAATCCCCTGCCATCTAGTATGCTAAATGGAAGGGTTGGAACGACAAATTCGGGTAGTCCACGGCATAAGTTTGGGGCATGACTATGGCTACTGTCAAACAGTAGCCATAATCACGGATTAGAGCCACGAGGGCTCATTTCGCGTTCCCTTTTAGATATTGTTTGCCGATCAGGATCCTGCTGGATAAGAGATAGTCGAAATAGGTATCAGTAAGTTGTTGTTACCTGTTCGGCGCTTTGGTTTTACTAAGATAGGTGACTAGGGCGAAAAATCGATCTATAGTTTTCCACAACATGTGGATAACTTATTTAAATCACTGATTTACAGTTGTTTTTAATTGTTAATTTAGTTTTCCACAATGTGGATAACTTTTTTGTGGAAAACTCTTCTTACCGGCACCACATGATGAATTTACCTTAATTTAACTTATAAGAAATCAAGCAGTTGCCTCCGTATTAAGGGCTAAATCACCATATAATATGATCTACGTTTGGAACCTCAAGCAACGAAGAACGCTACAATCGGAGGAAAGAGAAAGGGATTGGCCTATAAGTGATTATTGGGCGAGTAATAGCTGACTTAAGGCAGGGTGCTGTAGTAGTCGACCCAATGCAGAATGTTGGCTGGCGCTAAGTCCGTGCAAGAACAAGAGTACATGTTCAGACGGTAGCTCAGGGATAAGTAAGATTTCTGCTAGCCGTTCTTCCTGATTTGCAGGTAGTTGAGACTGTGTCTCTACATAAGATGATAGCCTGGAAAAGAGCAGGTTTATCAGGTCTGTTCGCACTGGGGTTTCTGCTAATATTTTCTGGAATAAGTCTTTGGTCTGAGTCAATGGCTGTGTCAACAATTCTTGAGCATCAGGAAGATTCCAATCTGATTTTTGCAGGAAGTCCATGAACTGTTTGGTAGCCCTTGGTGTCACTGCACTCTCCAGAAGTAGACGCAACTGCGGGTCATCTAGTCCTGGTTGTCCATATTGCCGCCAAAGCCGAAAGAAATAGGTGAGTGTACGCGGTGTAGTCTTAAGGCCATCGATTACTTCCGGGTGCTGCGAAACGAAATCAATTGCCGTGTTTGGTAAGTCCTGTCCCTGTGCCCAGTTCACCCAAGCTTGTACGTTGAACTGTAACTCCAGGTGCAGCATTCTGGTTAGACTTGCTTCGTCGACAGGCGTAACAGAGTATAAATCACCTTCAGGGTTCGCAGTCAATACCATAAACCATCCAGATGGTAACGTCCAACTACTTAGTTTTCGCTCCTGCCATAGCGCCATTAACCCGCGCAGGATACGATCATCAGCTCGATTGAAATCATCAATTAATAGGATGCCGGGGCCTTTTTCTTGGGGGACCCATTCTGGAGGGGCAAATCGACTTGATGTTTTACCTGTTGCTTCATTTTTATCCAGAAAAGGTAATCCAATTAAGTCACCCATTTCTTCGAATTGAGCCGGGCTGATAGTGACAAATTTCCATCCTTGCTCCTGAGCGATCGTTTTGACCAATTCTGTCTTACCAATTCCGTGTCTACCCCACAGGCATACTGGCGGAACCTCATCAGCTGATGCTGAGAAAAGACGGAGTAAAAAGGAGTAAGCCTCTTCACTATCAACCTTAGGACCATAGGATTTCGCGGAAGGAAGTGTCAATTTTCTTGCGTTTGAATGTTAAGTATGGTGATTTTTTTGCATAAATCACCCGCCATTATCAACATTTTTGTGATTTTTGTACAATAGTTGGCCTGCGGGCTGGCTTTACCTTTCGCCTTTATAAACAGAAGGTACTCGCCATTCGGCTGTTACAACCGCCGAAAATCGAGGACTAATTCTCAACTGTGGAGTGACACATACAGCTCCACATCGAATTGCTAAGAGAAAACACACACAATTAGGCTTCATCTCCTGTCTTCAGGAGGTGCGGTAAAGTTTTTTATTGTGTCAGTTTTAGTCCCCGAATTAAAGCTGCTGATTCAAGAATGTAATCCCTATGAGACACTGCATCCTATGGTGCGGACTGCTTTGGTCCGTCGTGTTAATAGCCCAGCCTCGTGCGGAACTCAGTTTTCTATTTGGTGGTTCTGCCTACCTCGGTGATCTGCAACAAGCAGATCTTTTGCCAGATACCGATCGTTATCAATTTGCTCCCGGTGTCCGATTTGGACTTCCGGTAGGTTATCAATTCCAAGTAAGAGCTGGAATTCAGTATGCTAAATATGATGGTTCAGACCAGTTTAGCGATGATGTCATACGGCAGATGCGCGATTTTTCCTTCAATGGTTCTCTTGTTGAAGGTAGTGCTCAGCTAGTGTGGGAACCATTCGCCAAACGTCGTTACCCGGAAACGGGCGGATACAAATCAATCATTTCACCCTACCTATTTGCGGGAGTCGGTCTATCCTCCTATAAACGTACGACCCGTTATGGAATCCCAGGCGTCGATGGTTTTCCCGACCCCATTCAGGAGGACATTAATACGGATGAATCGCCAGTGGTGGTCTTCCCAATCGGTGGTGGATTTAGAGTTGACCTAAGCAAATCTCTCAGTCTAGGATTAGAATTAGGTGGTCGAAAAACCCTTACCGATCAATTGGATGGCGTTAGTAATGCCGGTAAGTCGGATACGGATGACTGGTATGTAGTCGGAGGTGTAACAGTAAGTTACCGTTGGTCAACACCTGATTATGATCGAGATGGTTTCCTAGATGCCTTTGATGCTTGCCCACAGCGAGCCGGCGTAGATTATGCGGCGGGTTGTCCGGATAGTGATGGAGATGGTCTACCCGATGATGAAGATACATGCCCTTATCAGGCAGGTAAGTTAGAAGCTCGCGGGTGCCCGGATTCTGATTTTGATCTTGTTCCAGACTTTATCGACGAATGCCCTGACTATCCTGGTAGCCTTGGAGCAAAAGGGTGTCCAGATGCTGATGGTGACGGCCTAAAGGACGATGCCGATATGTGTCCAAATTGTCCAGCCTTCAATGGCATTTCCGGTTGCCCGGATACGGATAAAGATGGCATTGAAGATTCCCGTGACCGTTGCCCTAATCTTCCAGGGACCTCTGAAGGTGAAGGATGCCCTTATACCGATATGGATCGCGATGGTGTTGCCGATGAGGATGACAATTGCCCAGAGGTGGCTGGATCAAAACTATTGGGCGGCTGCCCCGACACTGATGGGGACGGTTTAGTAGATGGTGAAGATAAGTGCCCTGAACTAGTAGGAGAGAGGGAGAACGGTGGTTGCCCCGCGGTTAGTGAGGAAATCAAAGAAGCACTAGCCTTTGTTACAGAAGCCGTTCAGTTTGAAAGTGGCAGTGATCGATTAAAGAACACTTCAACAGAAAAGCTGGATGAACTAGTGGCAATTCTAGAACAACATCCATACTATCATTTGGAGATTAGTGGTCATACTGATAGCCGTGGAAATGATGCTGCCAATCTTCGATTATCGAAGGCACGAGCAGAGGCTTGTTATAATTACTTGGAATCTAAGGGTGTCGATGTTGGTCGACTTCAGCATGAGGGCTACGGAGAGACCAAACCCATTGCAAGCAATGCAACAACTGAAGGCCGTCGTAAGAACCGCAGAGTCAACTTTGATTTGTTCGTGCCCTAGACTACTTTGATTTCTGTTTAAGTCTGGCGTAGATGTGTTTGGAATGACCTTTTCCAGGTGATTCTCGTTCGTCAATTTCGATCATTGATCGGAGCGACTTTAGCATTGGAGTCAGCTTATTGAACCCATAATTTCGAGGGTCAAACTGTGGTTGCTTTTTCAAGAGCAAACTACCAACTTCTCCTAGAAATGCCCAGCCATCATCATCACTCAAGTCATCGATGGAAGCCGCAATAAGTTTCTTAATTTTTGCCGGTACTGCGTTCTTCTTCTCTTTGTTCTCAGCACTGGAAGAGTCATTTTTCTTTTCCGTCTTCGGCTTGAGAATTTCAATGAAGATAAAGCGATCACAGGCAACGATAAATGGCTCCGGAGTTTTCTTTTCTCCCATTCCAATGACTCGCATCCCCGATTCGCGTAAGCGGGTAGCCAGGCGTGTAAAGTCACTATCACTAGAGACAATGCAGAAGCCATCCACTTTCCCGGCATACAGAATGTCCATCGCGTCAATGATCATTGCGGAGTCGGTGGCATTCTTACCGGTGGTATAGCTATACTGCTGGATGGGAGTAATGGCATGCTCCAGGAGTACTGGTTTCCATCCACTGACTTGTGGTTTGGTCCAGTCGCCATAGATTCGTTTTGTGGTCAGTGTGCCGAACTTAGCGAGTTCCTCCATCATCTCTTTGACCATTTTGTAAGGAACATTATCAGCGTCAATGAGTACGGCAAGTTTTAGGTCAGGTGTTTCTTTGTTATCCATAATATAAAGGTAAGGGGAAAATTAAGGTGAGGGTAGGGGTGAGTGAAGTGTGGGATAAATATTAGTAAAAAGATGAGTGATTTTGTGTTTGGCCCATACCGCCTTCGGCGGGCCCACCCCCTGAGCACCAAGTCCAAAACCACCCCTCTCTGCTGAACACAGACAGGAATAGCGGATCACACCCCTTCAGGTGGAAATTCACGTGAAGGGCCAACAACATCCTTCGTGCAAAACGAAAAGCTGGAAATAATTACCGCTGATTGGAGTTCGCCTTAAGAGCTCTTCTAAGATTTTAGGCGAGATCAAAATGACTCTGAGAAAGCACTTTTCATCTTTGCGTGAGGCCAATATACTGGTTTTATTTCTATTTGTCAATGAAAAGTTTCATTTTAGGCGTGAATAAACTTTTTGTGAGTCGCAGGCCGTGCTCATTTACTGGCCTCAGATTCACCCCATAGCATCAGCTAGCCCATCCACTGATTTTGTACGGTCTTACTGGCAGAATTAGCTATCTTCCTGCTACACAAAACGCTCAAACGCAGAGACGAATCTCAATGGGTAACCTCCCGGAGCCAATCCTCGTCTCAGCTTTACATACCAATCAAACCATATTTATAACGATGAAAAAATCTTTGCTTCTCATCAGCATGATCTGCACAACAGCTCTATTGTCCGCGCAGATCAGTGCCAAGTTGATGCGTTACTTTGATGTATCCGAAACCCAGATCACCTTTGTCTATGGTGGCGACTTGTGGGTAGTAGCTAAAGATGGCGGAACGGCCATCCAGGTTACTCATTCACCTGGTGAAGAATCCTATCCACATTTTTCACCGGATGGACAGACCATTGCCTATACCGCTGCTTACAACGGCAATCTTGATGTCTACACTATTCCGGTAACCGGTGGAGTGCCAACTCGAGTGACCTATCAGGCACATGCTGACCGCATGGTGGCATGGCATCCAGATGGTGAACATCTACTATTTGCCTCCCGCAGGGAATTAGGGCAGCGCTCCTCACGCCAGCTATTTCTTGTAGATAAGGATGGTGGCTTCCCAGAACGCCTACCATTGCCTTACGGCGAATTGGCTAGTTATTCTCCTGATGGCAGCAAGCTTGCCTATATCACTAAGATCACGGAGAACTATCCTTTTAAGCGCTATCGTGGAGGACTCACGTCTGATATTCTCATCTATGATACCCAGAGCCAGCAGGTTACAAACGTCACTAATAACACGGCTAACGACGGCCAACCCGCTTGGGCTAATAATAAGCTCTATTTTCTTTCAGATCAGGCCGCTGATATGCGTCTTAATATTTGGTCGCATGATCCGGCTACTGGAGAGAATCAACAGATCACCCGCTTTAAGGATTTTGATATTTCTAGACTAAATGTCGGCCCAAATGATCTGATCTTTGAAGTTGGTGGAACGCTATACTTGATGGATTTAGCTACTGAAAAGTCAGCGCCCGTTGCTGTGAATGTAGTGAGCGATCTCTCGGTAGAAATGGCACGGGCTGTAGATGTGAGCGATCGCATTAGTGGAATGACTGCTGCTCCAGGCGGCAAGCGTGTGGTATTCGAAGCGCGTGGTGAATTATTTAATGTACCAGCAAAGGATGGTTTCACGATCAACCTGACTCAGTCAAGTGGAGCATTCGATCAGAATCCCGCTTGGTCACCAGATGGCAAACATATCGCCTACTGGAGTGATCGCTCCGGTGAATATGAGATATACCTGCAAATGGCGGATGGCAGTGAGGAACCACGAAAACTCACCAGCCGCGGTAAAGGCTTGGGGTACACCTTACATTGGTCTCCTGACAGCAAGCACATTGCGTTTGTTGACGAAACCAATACGATCTTTACCATAGATGCAAGCAGTGGTGATGTGCAGCGCGTGGCTCGCTATGAATGGAATATTGGGCATGGGGGGCGTAACGGTTTTACCCTGCATTGGTCACCAAATTCCGAATGGCTGACTTTCAGTTTGGGGCAAAACAATGCTAATGGAGCAATCTTCTGTTACAACACCCGGAGCAAGCAACTCCGCCAGGTAACTAGCGGATACTATAATGACTCTGATCCTGCTTTTAGCGAAGACGGAAAGTATCTGTTCTATCTAACGGATCGCAATTTCCGCCCTTCGTACTCGGATATGGGAGATGGTACTTGGGTGTATCCTAATGCTACTCAAATTGCGGCTGTGAGTCTTTCCAAGGATACGCCGTCACTACTACAGGCGCGTAATGATGAGGTAGAAATCAAGGAAGACAAGGAGGAAAAGAAAGAAGATACAGCCGAGAAAGAAGAAAGTGGAGATGATGCCGAGGCAGAAGAGGAAGATGATAGCATGGCGATCGACTTTGAAGATATCGAGTCACGCCTGGTTCTACTTCCACCGGATGCTGGAAATATCGGTGGTATCATGCCATTCAAAGGTAAGCTGGTATACGTGCGTATACCGAACACCGGTTCTGGAGAGCGTTCTGTTAGTTTGGTCGTGTATGACCTGGAAGAGAGAGAAGAGAAAACTGTTATTGAGAACATCAATGGTGCCCGTGTTACTGCCGATGGCAAAGCGATTCTGGTAGGTAGCAGAGGCCGCTACGGTATCATTAAGCCTGCACCGGGACAGAAAATTGAGAAACCTGTTCCTACAGATGGCTTAGTTATGAACTTGGTACCAAAGGAAGAGTGGCGTCAAATCTTCAATGATACTTGGCGACGGCACCGTGATTTCTTCTATGATCCAAAGATGCATGGCCTGGATTGGGACGAAATGCGTGAGCGCTACGGTGCTTTGCTTGACGATGCCCGTACACGCTGGGATGTATCTGCGATTCAATCCAATCTTGCAGCAGAATTGAGTGCGGGGCACACCTACACCTTCGGTGGTGACACAGAGAATGCTCGCCCTAGCAATACAGGTTATCTGGGCATTGATTGGGCATTGAAAGACGGTACCTATCGGGTGCAACGTATTGTCCGCCCTGCAGCCTGGGATACAGAGGTTCGTTCACCACTGGATCGCACCGGAATCGATGTGCAGGTTGGTGATGAAATTCTTGCCGTGAACGGTCGTCAACTGACCGCAGATAAGGCCCCTTATGCGGCCTTTGAAGGCTTGGCTCGCGAAACAGTGAATCTTCAAGTACGACGCAATGGTGAGACATCTGATCATGTTATTACCTGCCTAAGCACGGGCCAGGAGACACGCCTTCGCCACCTAGAGTGGATTGAGCAAATGCGCCAAATGATTGATCGCTTGTCTGGCGGTAAGCTTGGTTATGTGTATATGTCAAATACGGCGGGGCAAGGTCAGCTTGAACTCGTACGTATGTACTACGGCCAGTTAGATAAAGAAGGTTTCATCATTGACGAACGTTTCAACGGTGGTGGCCAATTGGCGGATCGTTTTCTTGAATTGTTACAGCGTCCTGTGGTATATAATCTACACTGGCGTCACGGCAAGGATCATACGCATCCAATCAAGACCAATACGGGACCAGTGGGAATGCTGATCAACGGATGGGCTGGTTCTGGTGGCGATGGTCTGCCGTGGGCTTTCCAGGAGTTGGAAGCAGGCCCAATCGTTGGTGAGCGTACCCTGGGTATTCTTGTTGGTCCAGCTACTGGGCACCGCTTAATTGACGGTGGTGGTATCACCGTTCCAGGAGCTCGTCTTTATGACAACGACGGTCACTGGTTCTGGGAAGGAGAAGGTGTTAGCCCAGACATCAAGGTTTGGGATGATCCGAATATCTTGATGCAAGGCCGCGACCCTCAGGTGGAAAGAGTTGTAGAGGAAGTCATGAAGCTCCTTGAAACCAATCCTCCAATGCGGACGCCAGCTCCACCAGCTGAAGATCGCACCGCTAAGGGGCTAGGTAAAGGCTAAGAATAAGCCATCAGACTAAGATAATCGGGCTTTGATCGTGCATGACTGCTGGTCAAAGTCCGATTTCTTTTCGATAAAATGTGTTGTGAAAAGTTAATCAAGATACCCTTCCACTCCTGCCTTTAGAATAACTATAAGTTCCTCATCCATAAAGGTGTATTCATCTGGAATATCCATAATGATGATCCGGTCTGCATCATTCCCTACCGTAAATCGTTCCAACATAATCACCTTATGTCTTTTCTCCATGACAAAGATCAAATCTGCCCAGTTGATTAGTTTTTGACTCAACGGTATGCGGGCTGAGGAAGCTGTTCCCGCCGATCGAATCTGATGCTGGCCATGATTCTTGAAGATTTCTTCGGCCGTACGACTTCGCCATTTGTTTCGGCTGCACACAAAGAGTATATTCATAAGCCCAAATTTATGGATACCACTGCATTCATTTCTCTTTCGACTGCTGGATTTCAAATTGCCCCTTTCCCACTTCCCGTTTACTCTTTATCTTTGCACCAGTGAAAATGCTTTCCTTCATATTAGCTTGCTATGTACTGTGCCTATCGGTTGGTCCGATCTTGGCTAAGGCTTTATGCACGGAAGCTGAAGAGCATTGCGCTACTAGCTGCTGCATCATTGAACATGAAGACGTTGCAGCTATGGATAATACAGACGCTAGCCCCGATGGCTGCTGCGACGATGGTAAAGTATGTAATCCGTTTGCTGGTTGTGCCGGATGTGCAGGGTTCACAGTTCCTGCAGTACCGATTATCACTGGTTCGGTAAATGAATACATGACCCAACCATTATCCCATCGCCAGATTGTTCCTCGGCTAGCTGATCACGCCATATGGCACCCTCCCCAGTTTATCTAGGTCTTTCCTTGTTTTGCCCGTCCTGGGCATTCCTAATTCATTAACCTAGATAACTTTTTTACGATGAAATACATTTTGTCTTTCTGTCTATTTGTTGCTGTAAGCTGTTTTACTTCTACTACCGTAATGGCGCAAACTGCTGCCACTAGTGCTACTTCTTCTATTCAATCTCTAACCGTTAAAGTAACGGGCGTTGGCTGTAACACGGATGTGAAAACCATCGGTGCTGCTGTTGAGCAATTGGATGGAGTATCTTCTTGTTCAGCTGCTAAGCGTGGTGCTGTTACTCGCTTTGTTGTTCAGTACGATCCACAAGTTGTTTGTGAAGACGACATCTTCCAGGCGGTTGAGAATACGCCTGGGTGTAAGAATCCAAACGATCGTCCTTATCGGGTGAAGATTTAAGCTGATCCTTAGAGCTTGTTTGGGGATTTTGCGAACTGATTTTCAACGATTTACGGCTCTGGGGGAAGGATTAGAAATGAATTTAGCGGGCTAAATGAGTTTTTAGTTCTGAAGCCAGGTTCGAAAATCCTTGGAAAGCAGAAAGCACCAGCCTTTTAGAGGATATGATTTGGGTAATTAGTTTTCTACTCAATGAAATTTCCCAACAAGCTCGTAGTACTGAAATCTTTTGCCCTTCGGCAGAAAATCAAGATTGAACACATGAATTTGAAAAATTGCTATGCCCGTGGGCTGGTAGCTTTGCTATTGGTCTGCACGGGGTATATGGCGTCTGCCCAAACCCTTCAGGGTAGGGTAGAAGGGGCGGATAAGGAACCCCTAATTGGCGCCAATGTATACTGGGCCAGCACCACCGATGGCACAGTTACCGATACGGAAGGCAACTTTGAGTTGGCCTTCCCCGCAACAAATGATTTACGCCTGGTAGTCACTTACGTGGGATACCAAGCTGATACTGTACAAATCGACTCAGAGGACGAAGTGGTTATCACCTTGGCGGAGTCTGCAACATTAGATGCCGTAGTTGTCACTGAACGACAACAGGGGACTTTCGTTTCACAGATTAACCCAATCAAAACAGAAGTTCTTACCCAGAAGGAATTGGGGCGATCGGCCTGTTGTGATTTGGCGGGCTGTTTCAATACACAAGCGAGTGTTAAGCCTAATACGACCAATGTGGTCACCAATGCTAAGGAACTACGTATCCTTGGACTCTCTGGTGTGTACAACCAAGTATTGGTCGATGGCTTTCCGCTGATTCAAGGAAGTAGTTACACCTACGGTATTAGTACTATCCCAGGCACCTTAATCGACAATATCTACGTTGCCAAAGGATCCAACTCTGTGTTGCAGGGCTTTGAAAGCATCAGTGGCCAGATCAATGTGATTCTTAAGGGACCTGAAGATTCTGAGAAGCTGTTACTGAATACTTACGTGAATAGCTTCGGGGAATCCCAGTACAATGCTAACTGGAGCCGCCGCGGAAATAAGTGGAGTACGCTGGTAGCTGCGCACTCTACCCAAGCTGCTAGTCGAGTGGATCGCGACGGTGATAACTTCTTGGATTTGCCATTGCTTACGCGCTACAGCTTGTGGAACAAGTGGCAGTATCGCAACGCTTCAGAATGGGGTTGGCATGCGACTATAGGAGCTCGCTTTGTGAATGAGCAACGTATTGGCGGCCAAGAGAACTTCGATCCAGGAAATGACCTGGCACCGAATGTAATCTACGGCCAACATGTACGGTTTTCTCAACCTGATCTGTATGGGAAAGTAGGCTATCGATTTGATGACTACCATCACATTTTATTGATCGTATCTGGCTTCTATCACGATCAGGATAGCCGATATGGGACATTGGACTACGATGTGCAACATACCAATGCCTACGCTAACCTGCAATACGAACGCAATTGGGCCAATACGCATCAGTTGAAGACCGGACTTAGCTTCCGTTTTCAGGATTTACGAGAGGATATTGCCTTCTATCCAGATAACCTTAACCGCACTTATGCCGGTCGATACGTCAAGGAAGAACGCATTCCAGGAGTGTTTGCTGAAAACACCTTTAATTGGTTAGACAATCAATTGACGTTGATCACCGGTGCTCGCCTGGATCATCATCAAATCCATGGCAGCTACTTTACTCCGCGAGCTTTATTACGAGCGAACATTTCGCCTCGCTTTACAGCGCGCGCATCGGCAGGTAGAGGCTGGCGGACGATTAATTTGTTTAGTGAGAACGTGAATTTGTTGGCAAGTTCTCGCGATGTCATCATTGCTGATGATCTACTTCCGGAAGAGGCTGTGAACTATGGTCTGAATTTTACCCTAGTTCAGCCTGGAGATCAGTTTGAGACCCAATGGTCTTTCGATTTTTATCGGACTGTCTTTCAGAATCAGATCTTCCCCGATTATGATTCAGAATCGACTAAGGCTTTCGTGCGGAACTTTACGGGAACCAGCATTAGTAATGGTTTGCAGGCAGAAGTAGGCATGGCTATTTTCGAGCGTATCGGAATTAAGTTAGCTTACAACTACCTCGATGTATATCGTGAAGTGGAAGGTCAGAAGGAACAGTTGCCGTTTAATGCGCAGCATCGCTTTCACGGAACCTTATCTTTCGAACCGGTAAATAAAAGCTATCATGTAGATATGAACGTACACTGGTACGGCCAGCAGCGATTGACCGACACTAGTGGTAACCCAGCTGAGTTTCAGGATCCGGAATTCTCCGATCCTTTTTCAGTGGTGAACGTCCAGTTTACGAAGGCCTGGTCGCAGGTGGAAGTGTATGCCGGTTGCGAGAATGTATTCGACTTTCGCCAGCTACGACCAATTCGATCCTGGCAAGATCCTTTCAGTCCGTACTTTGATACGTCTAATGTATGGGGACCTACTCGCGGTCGCGAGTTGTACTTAGGAATTCGCTATCGGATAGATCAGGACTAATTGATTTGAGTTCGGAAGGTGGGCATTAAATTGCTCCAACTTCCGAACTCGCCTTTCTACTGCTGTTCCGCCTGAGCAATTACACCTCTAATCCACTCATTTGGTTCCATATCAATGGTGAGGTTGATTCGTTCAGTGGAGCCATTATTAATGACGCGGTGTGGATCGGAGAGGCGCATGTACCAGCATTCACCCAATTTCATCGGAACGAGTTCGTCATTGAGGTAAAACTCAACTTGATCATTGCTCATGATAGGTACGGTGAGTCGAATAACCGATTTCTCCTCCTCCAACGCTAAGGTTGGATCAGTGTGTTCCTTAACCACCGACTCTGGCGCAAGCCGCAATAGTCTAACCAGCGTTACCCGCGTATTTTCCTTAAAGAACTCAACTACACTCTTGAGATAAGGAGAAGCATCCATTTCTGGTGTGTCTAGCCAATCACACCATGTACCGTCAGCGTAATCCTCTGCTGGTGGTGGGAAAGGTAGCGTCGTATCCACCAAGTG
>CAJXOS010000021.1 GCA_913057725.1 uncultured Lewinella sp. | reverse complement strand
CCCATCATTGTCGACGAAAGTCTCCCGATAGCCGTTGTTCCAATCCTCCAGAACCGTCTGGAGCATGGATTGCATTTTTTGAGCTACGCCTACTACATAATCACGATAAGCTGAGCCAACAGCTGCATCTTGAAACTTAGCCAGCACTGCGGCCTCATCTGCCGCAATACCGTACAGGAGGTAGTCCAAAGCAGGAAAACCTTGGCGGGTTTTCTCTGAAGGAAGATCCAGGTTGTAGTCGCCCACTGCAATATTCTCCTCAATGCCACTTGCATCTGTTGGATATAAATTCATTCGGCTAATGAGCTGTAACTCTTCGGCTTTCCCGATTTCGAATATGCCAATGCGTTGCCATTCTTTGTAGGCTTCAAGCCAGGCTGTTTTCAGCGTCTGAAACTCATTGTCAGCCGGATTATCCCGGAAAGCCTCTGCCGCCGTTACCAAAGTCGTAATATCCGCCACATTAGCTTCAAGGCCAGGAACAATTACGTTATCTGCCCAATGCGACAACATTGCTTTGCGGTCAAAATCATCGGTTGGTTGCGGGCTATTATCATCGCTTCCACAGGCCGCAAACAAACCAAATAAGACGAATAACAACAATACTCTTTTCATAATGCACCTTAGTTTTAAGAAACACCAAGGGGTGACCCAATTATGGGCCACCCGTTTGGCTTTGTTCACAATAACTACTACACAAGCAGTTATTAATTGAGCTTTTGAGGTTTAAGGAGGAAGGTCAAAAAGACTACTGACTCCGCAAGCACGATTTTATTAGCTTCCAGCTTGTTCAACAGTGAAGTCAAACGCAGCTGTGATTTGGTCAGACAATGTTTGAAGTGTGGCAGGAGTTACATCCCACAAACCATTAGGGCCATCGCCCAGCATAGTTGTGATAAATCCAGCTACCTGGTCTTTTGTGAAGTACGGGCTATCGGTATTAGGCTTGCGTGTAAACTGCAAGCTGTAGATGAAGCCATAAGCTTCAGATAGGTCGTGCAATACGCCCCCCATATTTACCGGTGAAGACTCCAAACCATTCTTGGCTTGTTGCAGATAGTATACCGCACGCACGCCAATAACCGTAGACACCTTTTCTTGTACAATTGCCGCTTGTTCATCACGCACCTTGTACTCACCAGCCACAATTGCTGCACGACCAAGCTTTAAGGCCGCATAGATGTCATCTGCAATTCCCATGAAGTCTGGGTCATCTTCAACGCGACCGATATACTTATTCAAGAAACTATCATCATCGCCAATAGTGGCGTTAGGATCAGCAGGATTCGCTGCAGTTCCGTATAGGTAACCGTAGGCCTCATCCCACTTGTGCTCCATATTGGTGTAATCCTCACCTTCTACTACCGTACCATTATCATTCTCATCAACATTGGCACCCGCATCGAGTACTGCAGGGCTGAGATAGTTGTTCAATGCCTGATCTGTCATTAATGCTCCAATCAAGCTCTTACCAACCATCTGATTGTATTCTAATCCTTGCGTATTTACATAGCGGGTGGAGGATCCATCTTCAATTTGCCCCGCTACACCAGCACTGGCGAGGGTGTTTTGATTAGGATAAACTTCAGCTACTTGAGCGGCGATCCAGGCATCAAAGTCAGCTTTGATTTCGGCAGCAGTAGCCGTATTCGCAGAAAAATAGTCAGCGGATGCTGCAGTCTTCGAACGGATACTCTTTGTAGATGCGTTCAGGTCTGCGTTTGCAAATGGATCCACGCCATCCGGATTGACAAACATATTTTGTAGCTCCTCTGCGGTCACGGAGAAGTTTAGCATCGCACTAACCAACTCCTCCCCCATTAGGATTCTAGTCGTCTGGCCACTGAAGGATACAGTGGATGCACCGTCACGTGAAAACGCATAGGTGTCTGGTTCATCAATATTTGGTCCTTGATCGTCATCATCACAGGAAGAAATTAGCACGGTGCCTGCTAAGGCTAGAAGATACAGGAAGCGTAGATTCACGTTCTTTAAATTTATTTAAACTAAATCTAAATAGCGTTGCAAATGTAAAGTCCACCACCGGCGCAGACAAGCCTTAGTGGAAGATTTGAGGTAGTCTCACTAATTAATACCTAACGATTAGGTACTAGTTGTTCGAGCGGTCTCTCGGTCTAGGAATTTTCTACGGATAACATCCTGTACTGGCACCTCTTCTATCTTACTCTCCAGCCAGGAAATGATGTCGAGATAAAGGAATGGTCGGCGCACAAATGGGCTATCCTCAAGGGCCACAAGCTTCTCTTTAAGTCGAAGAAATTCTTCGGGCAACTCATCTGTACGGATGCGTGGCGTCTTGCGGATAAAGTAGAAGATCTCACGCTGCACCTCGTTCAGTTCCTCCAGCTTTGAGAGGAACCGATACACTGATTTCACCTGATATTCTACGAGTTGGCGGTTACCCAATTCGAAATGCGCAATTAGGTTCAGAATGCGCGCAAAGCTCTGAATATCTTCCCGATAATCTGGGTTCTTCTGATTCAGTATAAGGTTGAGGTAATCAATTGCAGAGCTATTATCACCACTCGCAAAGTATAGGCAGGCGATACGATAGTAGAAGACCAATACCCTTCGGCTATCCCAATTATAGGTATTGTTCTCGATGATCTTCATGAGCGGCTTCACCAGTTCAATGCCCTCGGAGAAAGTGCCTTCCAAGAAATGCAGCTTGATTTGATGGATATACCAGAACAGATAATACAGGCCTTCAACATTCCGATTCTTACCCATATCATATTGCTCGGGAAACTGCTCTAATACTTGCATTATTTCCCGGAATCGGTTGTGGTGCAAGATGTTGAACAATGCATTGAGCAACTTATGCATCCCTTTCAAGTACTCCGCCGGGTGTACTTGAATAGCATCAGGATGTTGTTGGAAGAGGCTCAGCCAACGCTCACTATAGCGATAACCCCGAGGAAAATCCTGGGTCATATGATAAAACCAATAGTAGGCCTTGCAATGATAAATTTTGCCCCAAAAGTCCAGGCTATCATAACTGACATCCGGCAATCGTGATTGAAAGATATCTTTGACGTAGTGATAATCCTTTTCATTACGAACATAACCTACCTTCAAATAAAGGGCATACATCTGTAAACTCAGATTAGAGAACTGATTGGCCCGATACAATAGGTTTGTGGCTTCTAATGATTCTTTGCTCAACTGCTCTGCCCTACCCTCAATGCTTCGGGTAATGTATTGCCCTTCAATGCGTTTCTCAAATTCCAAGATTTCTAGACGCAAGGCATCAAACTGCCCTTGATCCGCTTTCTGCTTGGCTTTATCCAAGACATCCAGCGACTGGCGGTACAGACCTTTATTATAGAGTACCCGGGCATAGTCGATGGTCTCCCGGATCTCGATATCCTGATTATAATTCTTACTAAGGAGTCGTAGGCTGGTAAGGAGCTGCTTGTACAAATGAGCTTTAAGATTAGAGAGCTGACTCTTCTTAATTTCTGGTATTCTTTTTAGCAGTAAAGGCTCATCGTACTCCTGGTGTTTATCCAGGTGATCAAATAGTTGTAGAAACAGAATATCATTGGAAGACTGGTTCCGACGTACAAACAGTCGGAAATGTCGTTTCTCCGCTCTTGTCAACGATACTATCAATTGCAATAAATCGTCGGTCTTCTGTTTTGGCATTGTAGTTTCAAGTTTACTAAACCATTAATAAACAACTATTTATGTAAGCACACAGCTAATTAGCCCGTGGTACTACAAGACTATTTTAGCTACCCTGGCTGATCACTTCCAAATATCTTTGAACAGTGGACTTCGGACGAAGTACTTTTCGCCTGTGTCTTACACAAACATACAAACTCTAGTATTATTTCTATTCCTATGTCAGCAGAGCACATACATATCTTCGACACCACCCTGCGCGACGGAGAGCAGGTTCCGGGTTGTAAATTGGCCACTCCGCAGAAAATCGAAATTGCCCTGCAGCTGGAAGAGCTAGGGGTTGATATCATTGAAGCGGGTTTTCCAATCTCTAGTCCTGGTGACTTCAACTCAGTAGTAGAGATTGCCAAAATCATCAAAAAGGCACGGGTTTGCGCCCTTTCTCGTGCAGTAGAAGCCGACATCAAGCGAGCAGCTGAAGCATTGGTATATGCTAAGCATCCTCGTATCCATACTGGTATTGGCACCTCTGAATCGCATATCAAGTACAAGCTGAAGTCTACACAGGACGAGATTCTGGAGCGAGCAGTCAAAGCGGTGCGTTATGCCAAAACCTTTGTGGAGGATGTTGAATTCTACGCGGAAGACGCCGGTCGCACTGAAAATGAGTACCTCGCTCGCGTCTGCGAAGCAGCTATTCAAGCAGGAGCTACTGTCTTAAACATTCCTGACACCACTGGTTACTGCCTACCGGAAGAATACGGTGCTAAGATTCGGTTCCTCAAGGAAAATGTAAAAGGCATCGACAATGTGGTTTTATCGACACACTGTCATAATGATTTGGGTCTGGCAACAGCCAACTCTATAGCCGGTATCCAGAATGGAGCACGGCAAATTGAATGTACTATTAACGGTATTGGCGAGCGTGCCGGGAACACTTCTCTGGAAGAGGTGGTCATGATCATGCGCCAACACCCCTATCTAAACTTGGATTCACACATTAATTCGCGGCTCCTCAATGAGACGAGCCACCTTGTGAGTGATCGCATGGGCATGATCGTACAGCCTAACAAGGCCATCGTTGGCGCCAATGCTTTTGCTCACTCTAGCGGTATTCACCAAGATGGTGTGATCAAGCGTCGTGACACGTATGAGATCATTGATCCACAAGAAGTAGGCGTGGATACCAGTAAGATTGTCTTGACTGCACGGTCTGGACGAGCAGCTTTGGCGTACCGCTTCAAAAACATCGGCCATAACCTCAGCAAAATTGAGCTGGACTCGGCTTATGCTAAGTTCCTGCAAGTTGCTGACCGCAAGAAAGAGGTTAATGATGCCGACTTGGAAGAAATCTTAAAAGTTGAAAATATTCTGGCTTAAGGCAAGTCAGGTCAAAACCTAACCACCTTTCATGGGAAAGACCTTGTTTGATAAAATCTGGGATCGCCATGTCGTCCAATCGATTGAGGGCGGTCAACAGGTACTTTATATTGATCGTCATCTAATTCATGAGGTGACGAGTCCGCAAGCCTTCGACGGTCTCCGCCGCCGGGGTTTGCCTGTTTTTCGGCCAAAGCAAACAATTGCTACCGCTGATCACAACGTACCTACTATTAATCAACACTTGCCGATTGAAGAGCCGCTATCGCGTAAGCAAGTGGACGCACTAACGCAAAACTGCGCCGAATTTGGCGTTGAGCTGTATGGCCTGGGGCACAAGTACCAGGGAATAGTGCACGTGATCGGACCAGAATTGGGTATCACCCGGCCTGGATTCACTATGGTATGTGGTGATAGCCATACCAGCACGCATGGTGCATTCGGTGCCATTGCTTTCGGAATTGGTACCAGCCAAGTTGAGCAAGTACTAGCCACACAGTGTCTACTGCAGCGTAAGCCCAAGCGGATGCGCATATCTGTGGATGGTGACCTGGCTCCTGGCGTTGTTGCTAAGGACATTATTCTTTACATCATCTCTAAGCTCGGCGTTGGCGGTGGCACAGGTCACTTTGTCGAGTACGCTGGCTCTGCTATCCGTGGATTGAGCATGGAAGGTCGTATGACCGTTTGCAATATGAGTATTGAGATGGGTGCCCGCGGTGGCTTGATTGCTCCAGACCAAACCACTTTCGATTATGTACAGGGCCGTGAGTTTGCCCCTAAAGGTGCAGAATGGGAAGAAAAGTTAGCAGATTGGAAAACCTTATTCACGGATGAAGACGCCGTCTTCGACGAAGAGTACCACTTTGATGCGGCCGACGTTGAACCTATGATCACCTATGGTACCAATCCAGGGATGGGTATGGGTGTCACGGAGAATGTACCTGCCCAAGCCAAAGTTGGGGAAAGTGAAGCCACCTTCCAAAAATCACTGCGCTATATGGATGTACAAGCGGGTGAAGGACTATTGGGGCAAAAGATCGATTATGTGTTTATCGGTTCTTGTACCAACTCCCGCATGGAAGATCTTCGCCAGGCCGCTGGTCTAGTGGAGGGAAAGCAAGTAGCGTCTCACGTCAGAGCCATGATTGTTCCTGGTTCACAACAGATAGCAGTTCAGGCCAAGGCAGAAGGTTTAGACAAACTATTTGAAGCAGCCGGCTTCGAATTCCGTCAGGCCGGTTGTTCGGCTTGTTTAGGGATGAACGAAGACAAGGTGCCAGCAGGTAAATACTGTGTTTCCACCAGTAATCGAAACTTCGAAGGTCGACAAGGGCAAGGCGCTCGGACCATTTTGGCAAGCCCACTCACAGCAGCAGCAGCGGCTATTGCTGGTGAGATTGTCGATGTCCGTTCACAAATTGAAGTACTTGCATAACCCACTGACTAATGAAAGCATTTACGAAAATAAATAGTCCTGCTGTACCGCTTCCAATCGAGGATGTGGACACGGACCAGATTATACCGGCCCGTTTTTTGAAGGCTACTACCAGAGATGGGTTTGGTGACAACCTTTTCCGGGATTGGCGCTTTGATCGCGAGGATCAGCCGAAACAGGATTTTGTACTCAACAATCCTACCTACGGCGGTGAAGTATTAGTAGCTGGCAAAAACTTCGGTTGTGGATCAAGTAGAGAGCATGCTGCGTGGGCCATTGGCGATTACGGTTTTCGAGTAGTTGTTTCCAGTTTCTTTGCAGATATCTTTCGCGGAAATGCACTGAACAATGGTATTCTACCCGTCGTCGTTTCACCAGCATATTTGGATAAGATATTCCAAGCCATTGAAGCAGATCCCAGCACCACCTTTACCGTCTCACTAGAAGACCAATACTTCCAGATTGACGCTACAGGCGAGCGGGCAGCGTTCGAAATAGATCCTTATAAGAAAAATTGCCTACTGAAAGGCTACGATGACATTGACTACCTGCTAAGCCAGCGGGCTGAAATAGAAGCTTATGAAAAAGTTTAAGATTGCCGTACTGGACGGTGACGGGATTGGCCCAGAAGTAGTAGCGCAGGCCATGAAGATACTGGACGCCGTAGCACATCGCTATGGTTATGTCTTTGAGTACTGTCATGCACTAGTTGGTGCCATAGCCATTGATCAAACCGGGAATCCACTTCCAGATGAGACTATTTCTGCTTGTCTGGAATCAGATGCAGTACTGTTTGGCTCGATTGGTCATCCGAAATATGATAATGATCCTTCCGCTAAAGTACGCCCAGAGCAAGGACTATTGAAGCTACGTAAAACGTTAGGTTTATTTGCGAACCTACGTCCGGTAACCATTTATCCAAGCTTACGTGATCTATGTCCGCTACGCCCCGAGCGCGTAGAAGGAGTAGATATGCTAATCGTTCGCGAGCTCACCGGTGGTATCTACTTTGGTGAACGTGGTAGAAGTGAAGACGGCCGTGCGGCCTACGACACTTGTAGCTACAGCTACGAGGAGATAGAACGCATTGCTCGAATTGGTTTTCAGGAGGCTCAGAACCGAAGAAAGAAGCTGACTCTTGTGGACAAAGCCAACGTACTGGAATCGAGCCGCTTGTGGCGGGAAGTTGTCCAGAAGATGGCACCTGAGTACCCAGACGTGGAGGTTAACTACATGTTTGTAGACAATGCCGCAATGCAGCTGATCCTTTGGCCAGCACAATTTGATGTGATCATTACCAGCAACATGTTTGGTGATATTCTATCGGATGCCTCCAGTGTACTATCAGGTTCTTTGGGGATGCTACCTTCTTCTTCCGTTGGTGCACATACCTCGCTCTTCGAACCGATTCATGGTTCTTACCCAGAAGCTGCTGGTGAAGATCGAGCAAATCCACTAGCAACTATTCTTTCCGCAGCTATGCTGCTGGATAGCCTTTCTCTACACGAAGAGGCGGCAAAAGTGCGGGAAGCGGTTGGCCAAGTGATGGACAAAGGCCTTGGAACCGAAGACTTAAATCCTCGGATTAAATGCTCTACCTCTGAGTTAGGTGATATCATTGCTGACTTGGTAGAAGACACCGAGATGCACAGTCTACGGATTGAAAAGATTACCGATCGCATGTCGACGATCATATAAGAATTAACGATTTGAGTATTTCAAAGCGGAGCTTCGAACATCGAGGCTTCGCTTTTTTTGTGCTGCTACGCGAGCGTTTCCTATTTTGCAATCAAAAGAAAACGACATGAGCAATAGCGCAAGGTTTCGCATCAGTTTCATCATAGCCTTTTGTTTTTTAGGTTTTACCAGTATCCAAGGTCAGTCGGTAGCTGAATTTCGCCAAGCAGCTGAAAAAGCACTCTCGGCTTTTGATGTACCAGGATTCTCAGTGGGAATCATCAAGGACGGCGAGGTAGTAATGGTTGAAGGTTTTGGAACTCGGACGACAGGAGCAGACGAAGCGGTAGACGGGAATACACTCTTTGCCATTGCGTCGAATACCAAAGCGTTTATTTCATCCGCCATTGTAAAGCTACATATGGAAGGGAAGTTAGACTTAGACGCCCCAGTGAGAACCTACCTCCCTACCTTTGCCGTATATGATGAATATGTATCCGCGCATATGATTGTGCGTGACCTCCTTTGCCACCGGGCTGGTCTTGGCACCTTTAGTGGAGATGTAATTTGGTACAAAAGCGCTTTACGTGCCGATCAAGTGGTTCAACAAATTCGTCACGTCCCGCAGGCATATGAATGGAGAGCGGGTTATGGTTATTCGAACCTCATGTTTATCACCGCAGGAGAAGTGATCAAAGCAGTGACAGGTCAAAGTTGGGATGAGTATGTACGCGAGCACTTCCTGACGCCGCTTGGAATGGATCGCACGCAAACATCTGTCACCCCACTACGCAATCTTCCCAACGTCGCTACACCACACATCACACGTAATGACAATGAGCCGATTGCTTACGCCAATTGGGATAATATGGGTGCAGCGGGCGGTATCGTTTCCAGTGCAAGTGATATGACTAAATGGATGGGTGCACAACTTGCCAGTGGACAGACTGAAGACGGGGAGATATTCCCTAAAAATCTGACGAATATTACCTGGAGGCCGCACAACGCTATTGGCAACTACAAATCATTTAGCAGCGCTGGCTTAGGTTGGTTCCTTCGTTCTACGGATGGGCACACTATCGTCTCTCATGGTGGTGGTTATGACGGAATGTATTCACGGGTAGCCCTGGTGCCGGATCAAAACCTAGGCGTAGTTGTTCTTACCAATAGTATGACAGGTCTCTCGTCGGCATTGGGTAACTATATCGTTAATGCATATCTGGGTCAGGGTTCAGAGGATTGGTTAGACTCTGCTGTGGCACGACAAAAGCGCGGCAAGGCCTCCTGGGATGAACGTCGTCAGGAACGCATCGATGCACGCGTACAAAACACTAAACCCAGCGTGGAAATAAGCACCTATGCCGGCGAATACCATGACCCAATGTTTGGAGCCATCCACATTAAGGTAGATGGTGATCAGCTTCGACTGGAGTTTGCTACAGCTCCCCTACTCAACGCCTCCCTTGAGCACTGGCACTATGACACTTGGAAAATCCAATGGGATGAACCCCACGCCTGGTTTGATTTTGGAACGGTGGCCTTTGAGATTAACAATAATCGAGATGTCACCAGCATCTCCTTCGACGTACCAAATGACGATATCTTCTTCGACGAAATAAAAGCCAATAAAAAATAGTTTATTTGCAAACAATAAAACCAAATATTGCACATCGTGCAATATTTGGTTACCTTAGTACCAGTTAGTAGAGAAGCTATTATTCATAGCAAACATTCCATTCTCCTACAGAGCGCTCAATCAAAGGAGAAAATAGTCAGAGGTTACATTCCCAGTTTTTCTACTGTTTCAGGATTGTGTTGGCCTATTTGATGTTTTACTATCAAATAGGGTGTGAATCCCATGCCTTTAGTCATCTAGGATGACGAGGGTTGTGACTGGCCTTGGTTAGGGTGGGCCCGCCACAGGCGGTCTACCCCAACAGATCCTCCGCTCTACAACACTCCTCTCTCCTACCCTCTTTTTCTCCATCTGATTCCGTACTTTTGCCCCCGCTAAACGCAAGCTCAACTCATGATTACCCTTAGCGATATTTATGTGCAGTATGGTAACCGGATCCTCCTCGACCGTGTCACTGTAGTTATTGGTGACAAGGATAAGGTAGGTCTGGTAGGACGAAATGGTGCCGGAAAATCGACTCTCCTCAAAATTATCGCACGCTATCAGCGGCCAGATGAGGGAAATATCGCTATCCCTTCCGATCGGACCATTGGCTTTCTGCACCAGGAAATGAATATCCCCAAGGGTAAATCTGTGATGCAGGAAACGCTCACTGCATTTGAAGAGGCTCGAAAAATAGAGCGGCGAATCGCTGAGTTAAATCGGGAGATGGAGGAACGCACCGATTATGAGAGTGAAGCGTACTCTAAGATAGTCGAGGAGTTTTCTACGCTCAATGATCGCTTTCTCTTCCTTGGCGGTGACCGTATGGAAGCTCAAGCAGAAATGGTACTCAAGGGCCTCGGTTTTGCCCAAGGAGATTTCCAACGTCTTACTGATGAGTTCAGTGGTGGTTGGCAAATGCGTATTGAATTAGCCAAGATGCTATTGGCACAACCAGACTACCTCCTTCTTGATGAGCCTACCAACCACTTGGATATTGAGTCTATCATCTGGTTAGAACAGTTTTTGCAGACTTACCCTGGTTCTGTAGTGGTTATTTCCCACGACAAGGAGTTTCTCGACAATGTAACAAAACGAACCGTAGAAGTTGAGCAAAGCAAGTTGTTCGACTACAAAGCACCGTACTCCAAATACGTAGAGCTTCGAGAAGAACGCCGCGAGAAGTTGGGAGCAGCTTTCAATAATCAACAAAAGGTAATTGCGCAGCGGGAACGCACCATTAATCGGTTCATGGCCAAGGCTACGAAAACCAAGTTGGCGCAATCGATGCAGAAGCAGCTTGATAAAATGGAACGCATCGAACTGGATGAGGCGGACACTAAAGCTATGGTCCTTCGCTTCCCCCCTGCCCCACGGTCTGGTGCGATTGTCGTAGAAGGTCAGAAGATCAGCAAGTCATATGGCCAGCTGAATGTGCTCGACAAGATTAACTTGAAGCTAGACCGCGGTGATCGGGTTGCTTTCGTTGGCCAGAACGGTCAAGGGAAGACAACCCTAGCAAAGATTCTCATCAATGAAATCCCTGCTACCGGTGGTGACGTAAAACTAGGCCACAATGTCTCAGTAGGTTATTATGCCCAGAACCAGTCGGAAGCTCTACAAGGAGACCTAACTCTGCTTCAGACCTTGGAAAATGCCTCTCCTCCGGAGATGAGAACTCGCCTGCGCAATGTGCTAGGTGCTTTCCTCTTTAGTGGGGAGGATGTAGATAAAAAAGTTTCTGTGCTATCTGGGGGCGAACGAGCTCGTTTGGCTATGGCCGCCTTGTTGTTGCGCCCATTTAACTTATTGGTGCTTGACGAACCTACCAACCACCTTGACATTATCTCTAAGGACGTGCTCAAGCAAGCACTGATGGACTACGACGGCACCTTGATTGTTGTTAGTCACGATCGGGAATTCTTAGCTGGATTAACGGATCGAACAATTGAGTTCCGTGACCGTCAGCTATATAACCACCTTGGAGATGTTAACTTCTTCCTCGAAAAACGGAAGATGGATAATATGCGTCAGGTTGAGCTAAGCAAGTCCAATAATACTGGAAGTGCAGCAACGGAGACAGAAGAACAGCCAAAAATTGAGCTGTCTTATGAGGAGAGAAAGAAACTGACACGGGCCGTTTCAAATGCAGAAAAAAAGATCGGTAGAATTGAGGAAGAAATAGCCAAGATCGAACAAGTGATGAGTGATCCCAACTTCTACACTCAACCCGACTCAACCGAAACGTTTAAGAAACATCAGGAACTGAAAGAGGAACTAGATGTGGCAATGGAAATCTGGGCCGAAGCGCAAGAGAAGTTGGATGAGGCCGGTTAAGGTTAAGCCTTAAACATCTTCAATCAAGGATCGCATTTTGTCGAGTAAGCCATTGAGTGTCTCTGCTTCCTCGTCATTGAGCTTGCCATCTTCAAAACTGAGCCCACGCTCTAAATCATCGCTAGCACTAGCCAATAAATTCAACCCTTCTTCCGTAATACTAACGTCTACTCTGCGGCGATCTTCCTGAGAGGTACAACGCTCTACTAAGCCCTTGCTCAAAAGCTTATCTACCAGACGACTAGCATTCGACATCTTGTCAATCATGCGCTCTGTCAAAAGCTTGACAGTAGCCGGTTCTGGATGACGTCCACGAAGGATGCGAAGAATATTAAACTGCTGCCAGGTGAGTCCATACGGCTTTAGTACAGCAGTTGTGCGCTGATTCAACCAAGAAGCTGTAAAAAGGATGTTCAGATGCGCTTTTTGGTGTTCACTAATGAATTTCTTCTGCTGAATGGCCTCCTCTATCTTCATAACAAAAAAATGTAACGATAAACTTTCCTAACAATATAGTTACAGGATAGTTTATTGATTAGCAAAATAGTGCAATTTGTCGATTCGACAAAATTCTTGTTGATACACTGTTTACGAATTCACTACCTTTGTCCGCTCCTAACCAGCAGACTCAAAAGCACGTCTCAGAACATGAAGATTCTCATTATTGGTGGGGGTAACATGGGGCTTACCTATGCCAAAAGTTTTCTCCGTTCTCACATTACCCAACAAGAGGACATGATGATTCTGGAGAAGTCTCCGGAAAAGGCCGAACAACTAGCACAACTAAACATTGGATCTGTTTTTGGTGAGCCAAAAGATTGTCTCAGCCAGGCAGATCTGATCATTTTGGCTGTGAAGCCACAAGATGCTCCGCGTCTTTTCGATGTGCTCCGCCCAGAGGTAGAAGAACAACAGGTATATCTGTCCATTATGGCAGGGGTGAAGATCGAAACGATCCGCAAAGGATTGGGAGCAGCTAAGATCATTCGTGCCATGCCTAACCTACCTGCCCAAATCGGCATGGGCATGACAGCGTACACCGCTAGCGACGATGTCACCAGAATTGAGCTCGTTATGGTGCAGAACTTGTTAAACACGACAGGTAAGACCATTTACGTCGAGAACGAAGATGCAATTGATGCAACGACCGCCATTAGTGGTAGTGGCCCTGCGTATGTATTCTATTTCATGGAAGCTATGATGCAAGCAGCTCGAAGTATGGGCTTTAGTGAATCTGAAGCGGAATTATTGGTTAGCCAGACGTTCCGAGGTACGGTAGAGCTTTACAACAAGAGTAATTTCTCTTGCGAGGAATGGATCGCCAAAGTGAGTTCACGAGGTGGAACCACCGAAGCAGCGATGAAAGCCTACCAAGAACGCTTAGTTCATGAAGATATCGTAGCAGGAGCACAAGCAGCATTGGCACGAGCAGTAGAGCTCGGCAAAGGTTAAGATCTTAGCCAAACTGCAAGCGCTTCAAATCCGGCTTCATCGGCCATATCAGCAGGTGTCTGCCCTTCGGTAGTCTTCGCAGATCGGTCTGCATCGAAAGACAGTAATAATTCTGCCAACTTTCGCTGGCCATTGTGCGCAGCTGAATGTAAAGGTGTAATATCACGCTGTTGCTTCACATTCGGACTAGCTCCTGCTTCTAGAAGAAGTTTGGCAATCTCGTAGTTGGAAACGGCACATGCAGAATGGATTGGATATACACCGATGCTATTTGCTGCAGGTACATTAGGACCGGCGCTGTGCTCGAGCAGTAAAGTAGCAATGCCTTGGTGACCAAAGAACGATGCTAAACCAAGCGCGGTAAAGCCATCTGGTCCTGGTGTATTAAGTAGTTCTGGTTCGGAATGCAGCCACTCTTCTACCGAATCTCGCGCGCCAATGCTTGCCGCTTCAAAATAACTGATTGGCTCAGACAGCGGGCGTAGTATAGCGATAGCCTCTTTACTACCACAGTATGCAGCAAACTGCAATAGGGATACCCCCATCGAGGTAGTTGTACGAACAAGCTCAGTATCCTGGTTTATTGCGAATTGCAGTTTCTGAATTTCCCCACCTTTAATTAACTCGCACGCCTGATCAATGGTAATCATAACTAGGTATTAAAAGGTGAACTGAAACTCGTCCGACTTTTCATAAATGTCCTCATACTTCATCCTCACTTTTACCCCTCTCACGCCGGAGCCCTTCAATTTCACTAGCAGTTTCTCACTACCGCTAGCTACGACGGTATTGCGGCTATAATTGTACATCATTCTAACATTATCAATTTCTCCAGTTGCTTTCAAATACGTTTCTAATCTTGGGTACGTAACTCCCTCGTACTCGAAAGTGAGTTCCTTAAGGATCGCGGGTCCGAATCCCTCATTCGAAAAGCTGACATGGAGGGTTGAATCCGACTGATCAATGTGAAAGTCGAGATAGGGTTTAACCGACAATTGATTATGTCGATGCCCTACTCGAACCTGCCAGATCGATACAAAAAGCGCTAGGACAGCAATGAAAACAACTGCGTAGTGAGATACCTTTTCAATGTTCATGTTTTAAGTGTTTTGTTCGCGCCACCACCTTTCTGCACGTTCCAAATCTGCTGGCGTATCAATTCCTAATGACTTATGCGGAGTCACTCCTAGATAGATGGAAAAGTCTGCTTGTAGCCAACGGAGTTGCTCCAATGACTCGGCTTGCTCTAAAGAACTTGGAGAAAGCTTGGTCAGTTGTAACAAGACCTCTCGACGATAAGCATACAAACCCAAGTGCTGATAGTGCTGCTGACGATCTTTCCATTCTCCCTCAGTTTGCCCCCGCAGGAAGGGGATAGCAGACCGGCTAAAATAAAGGGCACGATTGTTTGCAGAAAAAACCACTTTCACCACATTGGGATCATGAATAAAATCTTCTTCGCTGATCGGATGTGCCAGTGTAGCAATCTCCACCGCTGCTTCTGAGAACATACTGCAGAGCTGCTCCAACTGCATGGGCTGTACAAAAGGCTCATCGCCCTGAATATTGATCACTACATCAATGTCATGGAGCTGTGTTGCTACTTCAGCTACACGATCGGTACCACTTGGGTGTTGATCACTGGTCATATATACTTCCCCTCCAAACTTTTGCACACAGGCTTTTATTCGTTCATCATCCGTAGCGACTACTACTCTTGACAATTGTTCACAAGCCAAGGCTTGCTCATAGACGTGCTGGATCATTGGGCGACCGCCAATAAGCGCCAAGGGTTTACCAGGAAATCGAGTGGAGGCAAAACGAGCAGGTATAATAGCAGCGAACTTCATGGCGTTAAAATAGGGATTCCTGCTATCTTTGACCACAGAAGACATACGAGAGAAAACAAAGTAAACCCTATGCGCCTTTCCACGCTGGTATTCACCTGCCTGCTTAGTTGTTCTGCGCTGACTGCTCAGCAAGACTCTGTTCCTTATCTGACCCCTTACGATACGCTTTTCACCTATCAGCATCCAATGGGTGAAGTCATGTTCATGCACACCGTGCAGGCCAAGCAGACACTTTTTTCACTAGCCAAGTTTTACGGACTCACCTTACAGGAATTGTACGCTTACAATCCACACGTCAGTGTCAAGTATGATCCAGGAGACAAATTGAGTATTCCCATCCCACTGAGAGCAATCATAAGGCAGATACCTCCTCCGGGTTTGATGTCTGAGTTAGCGCTGGTATACTATCAGGTACGTCGAGGTGACACGGTGTTTGGTATATGTAAGCGCATCTTCAACATACCTCAGGAATGGCTCATGATACAAAACCCAGATTTGGCTAACGGGCTGAAACCCGGTCAGTTACTACGCATTGGCTGGATCTCTACTGCAGGTATACCACAAGAATGGCGGGAGATTCGTGGCGGTCCTTACGCCAAGGTAAATCACCCACTAAAAATGGAATACTTCCGGCGCTCAGCAGACCGCAGAATTGTCGAAGAGCGTGGTGCAGCAACCTGGCCCAAAGACAGCTCTGATGATACCGGATTCTACTGCCTACATCGGAGCGCACCGCTCAATAGTTTGGTCGAAGTACACCATCCACTCACACGCCAGACGATGTACCTGAAGGTAAGTGGGCGCTTACCTGATCGGGTATATGATCGCAATACCGTAGTGGTGGTTTCCCCGCTGGCAGCAAAAGCCCTGGGGGTTCGTGACGATCGCTTCTATGTTCGTTTAAAGCACTACTAGTACTACTTGAAAACGCACTTGCTACTTTCTTTAAAGACTACTAGCAAGTTAATTTTCGGCGATCCTTAGGAAAAATCTACCTTTGCAGCCTAACGCAGAGTAGAAACCAAATGCATTACAAAGAGAACATCCTTCAAACCATTGGAAACACTCCTTTGGTGAAGATGAACAAAGTCACTGAAGACATTCCAGCACTAGTCCTCATGAAGGTCGAAACCTTCAATCCTGGACACTCTATCAAGGACCGAATGGCCCTGAAGATGCTCGAAGACGCCGAGGCTGCTGGTAAGCTTAAGCCAGGAGGTACGATCATTGAATGTACTTCTGGGAACACAGGTATGGGCCTCGCCATTGCCGGTTGTGTGAAAGGCTATCGTTCCATATTCACAACTAGTGATAAACAGTCTAAAGAAAAAATCGATTTGCTAAAGGCCCTAGGGGCCGAAGTCATCGTTTGCCCAACGAATGTAGAGCCAGACGACCCTCGCTCCTACTATTCTGTGGCAGAACGCTTAAGCCAGGAGATCCCGAATAGCTACTGGTTCAATCAGTACGACAACTTATCAAATCGCCAGGCGCACTACGAATCTACTGGACCAGAAATCTGGGATCAGACAGAAGGTAAGATCACTCACATGATCGTTGGTGTAGGCACCGGCGGAACCATCTCTGGAACAGGTCGCTACCTCAAAGAAAAGAACCCTAACATCAAGATTTGGGGTGTAGACACTTACGGTTCTGTATTCAAGAAATACCATGAGACGGGTGTCTTCGATGAGAAGGAAATCTACCCTTACATCACAGAAGGAATTGGCGAGGATATCCTACCTAAGAATGTAGATTTTGATATCATCGATCATTTCGAGAAGGTATCTGATAAAGACGGTGCCGTAATGGCTCGTCGCCTAGCGCGCGAAGAAGGTATCCTTCTAGGCTACAGTGCTGGCTCTGCTATGGCTGGACTACACCAGCTAAAAGATGAACTTACTCCAGATGATGTGGTAGTAGTAGTGATCCATGACCACGGTAGCCGCTACGTAGGAAAAATCTACAACGACGACTGGATGCGTGAACGTGGCTTCCTGGATACAGAGTTACGAGTGCAAGATTTAGTAAAATCTCGTAAAGCGGGAGATTTCATTTCTATCGAGCCCACTCATACTGTTCGTGATGCCTTCCAGATCATGAAGGACAAAGACATTTCCCAGCTTCCAGTAATTAAGGACGGGGAAATTGTTGGCGGATTACAGGAAAACACCGTTCTATCATTCTTGCTAGATAGTCCGTTGAACAATGGGGACAAACCTATCAGTGACATCATGGGAGATCCATTCCCAATGGTTCAGCTAGATACTCCTATCAGTCAATTGCGGACCTATCTGAACAAGCGTATTCCTGCGGTAATTACTCGTACACAAGCAGGTGATTTGCAAATCGTCACGCAGTACGATATCCTACAGGCGGTATAAACGCCATTGCAGATAGAAAACAAAAGCCGGAAGCGTTCCAAAGAACACTTCCGGCTTTATTATTTCAGGAGTAGGCTTGCTTAGCCCACCACAATATTGATCATTCGTCCAGGAACAACGATAATCTTGCGGATGGTCTTGCCTTCCAAGTATTTCTGAATCTCCTCGATATTCGGTGCCGCAGCTTCCAAATCAGCTTTAGAAGAATCGGCTGGGAAGTCTACCGTTGCACGTGTCTTACCATTGATGGCAATCGGATACGTAACGTTTTCTTCCACTAACCACTGCTCGTCCCATTTCGGCCATTCGGCATGGTGTACACTGGTAGTATGCCCCATATGCTCCCACAACTCTTCGGTCATGTGTACTGCAAATGGTGCCATCAAGGCCAACATTGGTTCCAAGACTGCGCGCTTATGGCACTTCATCTTGTTCAAGTCATTGGTGGCCACCATAAAGGCACTCACACAGGTATTAAAGGCAAAACGTTCTACATCTTCGCTCACCTTCTTGATCGCCGTGTGCAATACCTTCATTTCCTCCTTAGTAGCTTCCTCATCAGTTACTACCCACTTACCATCGCGGAAGAACAAACGCCAGAAGTTATTCAAGAATCTACTGGTACCACTGATACTGGTTGTATTCCACGGCTTAGCCTGTTCGATCGGTCCTAAGAACATCTCGAACATCCGGAAACAGTCAGCACCGTAGCGAGCCACTACATCATCTGGGTTTACCACGTTGAAGTAGCGCTTCGACATTTTGCCCACCTCGGATACAGTCACCAAGTGTGATCCTTCAGCATCGGCATGAGGAGTAAATACGCCTTTGTGATAAACACCACTACCGCATTCGAAAATGGCATTCTTATATTCCGGACGCCAGTCCAAAAACTTCTTCACGCTATCAATATTCACGTATGACTTTTCAGAACCATAGTCCTGAACGTAATCTACGTGAATTGGAATCTGAGCGAATTCAACGCCTTCTTTTTCCTCTTCTCTTGCGATATCAGCACAGACAAAGCGACTATTGCCGTCCACTTTTTCCTTCTGCAACTTCAAGTATTCAATCACACCCTGGATCATACCCTGGTTGATCAACTTCTTGGCGTATTCTCGATTAGGCACCAAACCTAAATCGTGCATGAAGTGGTTCCAGAAGCGGCTGTACAACAAGTGACCTACCGCGTGCTCAGACCCACCAACGTACAAGTCTACACCTTGCCAGTAGTTCACTGCATCCTCACCCGCAAAACGTTTCTCATTCTTCGGATCCATATAGCGGTACCAATACCAAGAAGAACCCGCCCACCCAGGCATAGTGCTCAACTCGTACTCGTACTGATCCTCGAACTTCCAGTTTTCGGCTCGTCCCAATGGTGGTTCTCCTGTCTCGGTAGGCAAATACTTATCTACCGCAGGCAATACCAGTGGCAATTGGTCTTCAGGTACCAAGTGTGGCACATCATCCTTCCAGTAAGCAGGTACCGGCTCTCCCCAATAGCGCTGACGGCTGAACACTGCGTTACGCAAGCGGTACTGCACTTTGCCCTTACCGATACTACGCTCTTCCAACCAAGCGATCAACTTAGGAACAGCCTCCTCATAGGTCAATCCATTGATGAAGCCTGAGTTGATATACTTTCCTTCTTTAGTCGCATCAGCAGCCTCTCCAATATTTTCCTGAGCATCCAAAATCGGGACGATCGGTAAATCAAAGTGGGTAGCGAAATTCCAATCCCGTTGATCACCAGAAGGAACAGCCATGACGGCACCAGTACCGTAACCCGCCAACACATAGTCAGCAATGTAAATTGGAATAGCCTCGCCGTTGAATGGGTTGATACAGTATGCCCCTGTAAAGGCACCGGTCACCTTCTTCACTTCAGCCATGCGTTCCACCTCTGAGCGGGATGCTGCCCAAGTGCGGTACTCATCGATCGTTTCCCGCTGCTCAGCGGTAGTAATACCATCCACCAATTCGTGCTCCGGTGCCAATACCATGAAGGTGGCGCCGAAAATAGTATCTACACGAGTCGTAAACACCTCGATAGTGGTATCTGCATCTTCTTGCAAGGCAAAGCGTACACTTGCTCCTTGTGAGCGACCGATCCAGTTGCGCTGTTGCTCTTTCAAGCTCAAAGGCCAATCAATCTCATCCAAACCATCAATCAAGCGATCAGCGTAGGCAGTAATCCGCATACTCCACTGTGCCATCAACTTGCGTTCTACTGGATAGCCACCACGTTCGCTTACACCATCCTTCACCTCATCATTGGACAATACCGTTCCCAAAGCAGCACACCAGTTCACATAACTCTCCTCAGGGAAAGTCAAGCGATAGTTCAACAAGAACAACTGTTGTTCTTTGTCGCTCATGCCATTCCACTCGTCGGCAGTGATTTGCGGAGTATCATCTTCGGTAGCAGCGTTCATGCCAATGTTACCAGAAGTGGCCAAACGCTCAATCAATTCCTCAATAGGCTTGGCAGTACCCGCATCCTGATCGAAGTAATGCTTGAATAACTGTTGGAAGATCCACTGAGTCCAGCGGTAGTACTCTGGATCACTGGTACGAACCTCACGGCTCCAGTCAAAGGAGAAACCTAAGTTCTCCAATTGAGAACGATAACGATTGATATTCTCTTCCGTAGCTACGGCCGGATGGATACCCGTCTGGATAGCATATTGCTCAGCAGGCAAACCAAAAGAATCGTAGCCCATAGGGTGCAGCACATTGAATCCCTGGAGGCGCTTGTAGCGAGCGTAAATATCCGATGCTATGTATCCTAGCGGGTGGCCAACGTGTAGGCCCGCACCCGAAGGATAAGGGAACATATCTAATACGTAGTACTTCGGCCGAGTGGTGTCGTTGGTCACCTTATAGGTACCTCTTTCTTCCCACTGTTTGCGCCATTTCTGCTCAATGTCGCGAGCTTGATAATCCATTCGTATGCTGACTTATTTTGATCATGAACACCTTTACAATCGTAAGGGTTCCATAGACCAATTTGAGTTTTTTATTTGAAGGGGCGAAGATAACGGATTCCAAGACATTTTCCACCTCCCACTTAAGCTTCTACAGGTGGGCATACAACTTTCTTAAGAAAATATACATCCATACTATAGAAGCCCGACACTGCGTTCTTAAAATGTCTTTCTAATCTAAGCAGCAATCTACCTGACAAAAGCGTTAAAACTTTGCTAAAATCTCTGCGAGAGACCAGTGAAAGACCTTTTTTGTTTTAGATTTACCACTATAGGAAGCGAGTAAAAATCAAGGTTTTTTCTCAATTCCACTGAAAAGCTCCTTTAGAAATGCGCCCCGGTTTATAAACCAAACATTTCAGAGCATTCACCACCCAATAAGCGTTTATAGCGCTCCAAACACCCGAGAAACCGGCAAAAAAACATGTTACAGACCATTTGTACATTTGTGCAAATGGTTATTTTTTTGTGGCTAGCAAAAGTAAAGAATCACGTAAGCCACGATCCATCAGTCCGGGTCAGATCGAAACTATGCGATATATCATCATCATCCCTGCCTACAATGAGGCCGAATTCCTTCCTCGGACGATTGAAGCCATTACTCAGCAAGAACTGCTCCCGCAAGAGCTTATCATCGTCAATGATGGTTCTACTGACGCTACGGCTAGCGTGATCGATGAATTTGCCGAGCGCTTCCCTTGGATTAAACCGGTGCACTCTTACGAAGACAAAGGATACGCTGGAGGAGCGAAAATCATTCAAGCTTTCTATCGGGGCTATGAGGCTATTCAATCAGATGATTACGATTTTCTGGTAAAAATTGATGCCGACCTCTATCTAGAACCGGACTACTTCCAACGCATCAGTGAGCACTTTGCGACCAAGCCCAAATTGGGATTAGTTGGGGGCATGCTACTAACGGAGAAGAATGGGAAATGGGTCTACGAAAACATCTCTGACCGAGATCATGTAAAAGGCGCATACAAAGCTTGGCGCAAACCGGCTTTTGATGACATGGGGGGGCTTAAGCACACCATTGGCTGGGATACCTTGGACGAAATCCTGCTCCAATATTATGGGTGGGAGGTTTTGGTAGATGAATCTCTACCAGTAAAGCACTACCGCCCTTTAGGAACTAAAACCGGACTAGTACGCGTAAGAGTAAGAATTGGATACAGTTTCTTCCGTATGCGCTACGGTTTTTGGATCAGCTTAATATCAGCGGCCAAAACCGCCTTCCGGAACGAACCCTACTTGCTCTCTGGTTTAGCGGTAATGTGGGGTTTTGTAGAAGCCTGGTGGAGAGGTGATGCCTATGCGGTCAACGAAGCTGAAGGGCGATATATTCGCCGCTTCCGTCTGAAAAGAATGTTGGGCAAATTAAGCGGCCTAGGACCGCTACCCTCCCCTTCCACAAAGCAATTGGATTAATTCTCTACATTTGTACGATGCAATCGCAAAGGAAAACACCACCTCGTCAACGCCCCAATTATTTCTACACCATTATTAGTGTAGCGGCCGTCCTTTTCCTACTCGGATTCTTTGGCTTAATCCTCCTCCAGTCTCAGCGATTAACTACTGTCCTCAAGGAGCAGATAGATATCATTGTCGAGCTTACCACCGGCAGTGAAGAGGCCGATCGACTAGCACTGGAGCGTCGATTAAAGAATAGTAGTTTCATTCTGCCAAGTAGCGTGGAGTTTACCTCCAAGGAAGAGGCCCTGGAACTTATGAGTGACGAACTGGGAGAAGATATTTTGGCACTTGACCTGCCTAACCCGCTCTATGATGTTTTCACTTTTAATGTCAAATCCAATTATATCGCTCCGGACAGTCTTGCGCAAATCCGGCAATTGCTGAGTAGCGAAGAGATTGTCAATGATGTCTATTATCAGGAAAGCCTCGTAGATCAGTTGGCAAGAAACGTTAAGCGCATCGGTTGGATTCTCCTTGGAGTAGCACTTTTGTTTGTGGTACTGGCCTTAACGGTTATACATAATACAATTAGACTGGCGTTATATTCCAACCGCTTCTTAATCAAAACACAGGAATTGGTGGGAGCTACTTGGGAGTTCATCTCACGACCATACCTGCGCAAGGCGCTGTGGCACGGATTCCTGAGTGCACTTTTAGCGATCGGGCTCTTGGTACTCTTACAGTTTTGGTTCCAACAACAAATCCCTGAGATTAAGGAGCTCCAGCACCCGGTAGCCTTTATAGCGCTTTTTGCCGGCTTGCTTATTCTCGGCATGTTCGTCAACTGGCTTAGCACCTATGTTGTCGTCCGGAAATATCTACGTCTGCGAGAAGATGATTTATACTAGAGTGCTTAGTGAAATTCCGCTATCTTTGCCACGCTTAAATACACAGTCAACTCGATGAGTAAGAAACCTGCGAAGAAAAAAGTAGTTGTTACTACCAGCAAGAAAGAAAGCAGTCGTAGTACAGCTTCGGCTAAAACACGCACTGCCGCACCTTCACAACGTGCCCTAACTTTCGGTCGCGACAACTACCTATGGATGGGCATCGGATTAGTTCTGGTGATCATCGGAATGCTGCTGATGAGCGGTGGTTCCATGCCAAGTCCTGATGTTTGGGACGAAGGTATTATCTACAGCGGCCGCCGCACCGTATTAGCTCCAATCGTCATTCTGGCGGGTCTAGGTGTAGAGGTCTACGCTATTTTCAAGAAGTAACCTGTCGAACTTACGATTGTGGAAGCATTACGTGCTGCCCTCCTGGGCATTGTACAAGGTTTAACCGAATTTCTCCCTGTCAGTAGTAGTGGGCATTTGGAATTGGCTAAGTTCTTCATGGGCGACACGAGCGCCGCGGAGGAAAGCCTGCTTATGACTGTTGTTCTACACGCAGCAACAGCTCTGAGTACGATTGTCGTCTTTCGAAAAGATATTGCTGAGATCATAAGGGGGCTTTTCGCCTTCAAGGATAACGAAGCCACTCGTTTTAGCCTGAAGATCATTCTTTCCATGGTTCCCGCCGCGCTTGTCGGGATCCTGCTGGAAGATACGATTGAAGGACTATTTGACCGTCAGATTCCCCTGGTAGCTTGTATGCTCCTGATCACGGGGCTTCTACTCTTCCTTGCTGACCGAGCCAAGACTACGGATAAAACCGTTGGTTGGAAGGATGCCATTTTAATCGGAATAGCGCAAGCGATTGCTATTCTGCCAGGCATTTCTCGTTCTGGAGCAACGATTAGTAGTTCCGTTCTACTTGGAATTGATCGTGAGAAAGCGGCTCGTTTTTCATTTTTGATGGTAGTTCCACTCATTCTAGGGAAGATGGCAAAAGATGTCCTGGATGGGGAATTTACCGAAAGCCCGAACGGCCTAGCCTTGGGTATTGGCTTCACAGCTGCCTTTCTTACTGGATTATTGGCTTGTACTTGGATGATCAAACTTGTGAAAAACAGCCAATTGTCTTATTTTGCTTATTACTGCTTCGCAATAGCAGCTCTGGCTCTGGCAGCCTGGTATTTTTAGGATAAAAGATTAGCATGAACGAAATCGAACCTCCTTCCATACGAAGTATTGATTTCCAAGCTGGTAGTACCCTGCTTATAGACAAGCCGCAAGGCTGGACGTCCTTTGACGTCGTCAACAAACTCCGGCACCGCCTGCGTAGGCTAACCGGCATTAAGAAAATTAAGGTTGGACACTCCGGAACCCTCGATCCACTGGCTACGGGCTTACTGATTATCTGCACCGGCAAATTCACCAAGAAGCTTACTGAGTTTCAGGGCTGGGACAAAGAATATACCGGAACGTTTAAGTTGGGCGGTACTACCCCTTCTTACGATGCAGAGACCGAAGTGGACCAAACCTTTGACTACAAGCATATCTCAGAAGATTCGCTAGACGAGGCTCGCCAACAATTTCTGGGTACCATCGAGCAAGTACCTCCAATGTTTTCTGCCATTAAAGTGAACGGCCAACCGCTCTACAAAAAGGCCCGTCGAGGCGAGAAGGTAGAGATCAAAGCTCGAACCGTGCACATTCATGAGTTTGAGCTATCCGAGGTAGAACTTCCCGACGTGAGTTTCCGACTACAATGCTCTAAAGGGACGTACGTACGCTCACTTGCCCATGACATGGGCAAGGCATTAGACAGCGGCGCATACTTAACTGCCCTCCGGCGAACACAAGTAGGTCCATACCGTATCGAAAATGCCTGGAATCTGGATGAGCTTATTGAAGCTTTAGATGAGCGAATTGAAGCAGAGAAGGATCCGCTGGTGATGTAAACTAGCCCATTATTCATCCTTACTTCTTCTTCATATCACAGCCGTATCCCTCATAGGGATCAAGAACAAAACTGCTATCGCGGTTTTCCCAAGGGAAAATCTCATAAGAGAAACTATTTGGAGCTTTGTAAAGGGAGTCTCCGACGCTAAGTTTAGGAAGCTGATAACCCATACCACGAGGTCCTATAATAGTACTGTCCTCAAAGAGAATGACCTTTACTTTGGAGCGTCTAACAATCCCGACTTTTGCAATAATTCCCGCAAATTCTTCCTGGTAATATTTTAGGCACAAGCTCTTATTCACACGCTTTGCCCCCTCCATACTTAGTGGACCTTTATGAAAGACTTGATACGCTGCAAGCCCCATGAATAACAGTACTGTTAGGGAAACGAAGGCCGGAATAAAAGGATTGTCGGAACTCCGGTCCTTTTTGGGATTCAGGTTTAACCTTCTATTACTTCTTCCTCGTAACATGCTGAGCGCATTTATTCTTCAAAACTATTAAGTTTTAAGATCGATGTTTATCAAGAACATCCTACATACGATCTTCCTTGTAATCAGAATCAGCACTATGACGCAGCACGTCGCCCCTTCCACATGCGCCACTTCCCTTGAAGATCTTTGCGCAACTCCGTATCCTGGAAGCCTAGCTGCTCACCGAGCCGATGGACATCTTGGGCATTAAACTCATTACATTCGAAGAAAAGCAAGCCGTTAGACTTCAGTTTGACTAAGGCTAGCTCCATAATTCGTCGATAAAACAACAGAGGGTCCTCGTCTTCGATGAACAAGGCTAGGCTCGGCTCATGCTCCTTTACTGAGTCTGGCATTAGATCTGCCTCTTGATAAGGGATATAAGGCGGATTACTAATAATGATATCCATGGATGGCAAATCAGTCCACCTATTCTCATCCAGGATACTCTGCTCAATCCAATTAACGTCTAGCTGAAGCGTCTCCGCATTGCCTCTGGCAACCGCTAAAGCCTCCCTACTTACATCTAAGCCATGGACTTGAGCCTGAGGCCAGTTATCCTTGATGGCTAAGGGAATACAACCACTACCTGTACCTATATCTATGATACTAACCGCGTTTCCGTAATCACGACGTTGATCCAACACCCACTCTACTAACTCTTCCGTTTCCGGGCGTGGAATAAGTACAGAAGGGCTCACTTTAAGTACTAAACCATAGAAGTCAGCGCGCTCGGTGATGTATTGTAGTGGCTCACCTGCAAGTAAACGTTGCTTTGCCGCTTCAAAAAGCTGCAATTGCCGGTCGTTTAACGGCCTGTCTCTTTGCCCTTTTTTCCAATCCAGCAAATCCTCAAATAAGAGTCGAGCAATAGACTGAGCCTCTCCTTCCCCATGTGAGGGGGTAAGGGTTTGGATAAGATTTTGGTAGGCTTCAGCAGCTTGCATATGGTTATATTGGACTGAGTATATTTTAGTAAAATTGACTAGCCTAAACGGCTTCGAAAATCCTCGTAGGTGAATTGCCGTAGCACCTCTGCGTGCCCATCTTCACGTAAAAGTACGATATCAGGATGCTTGACGCCGTTGAACATAGTGGTCTTGACCATCGTATAGTGGATCATATCCTCTAGAATAAGATAATCACCTATTTTCAGTTCCTCCGAAAAACTGTACTCCGTCATATAATCTCCAGCTAAGCAACTAACCCCTCCTAAACGATAAGTAGGTTGATCCGCTTTGGCGTTCGTAGCTCCTCTAACCTTAGGCCTATAGGGCATTTCCAGTGTATCAGGCATATGTGCGGTAAAGGAGACATCCAAAATAGCTGTCTTCACACCGTGGTTCTCAATGATATCTAAAACTCGCGTAAGCAGAAAGCCCGTTTCCCAGGCAATGGCACTTCCAGGTTCCATAATAACCTGCAGATGCGGATAGCGCAACTTAAAGGCACGCAATACGCTGATGAGGTGGTCTTGATCATAATCTGCGCGAGTGATGAGGTGACCACCACCGAAATTTACCCAGCGCAGCTGAGGAAAAAAGCGGGAGAACTTTTGCTCAAAAGCTGCCAAAGTCCGCTCAAGGGTATAACTAGAAGATTCACAGAGGGTATGGAAGTGTAAGCCTTCCACCTCATCAGGCAAACCTTCTAGCAGGTTGGGTAAGGTCTCCCCTAGCCTACCCGTCGAAGAGGCCGGATTATATAAATCTATTTCCACCTCCGAATATTCAGGATTGACTCGAAGCCCGATTGAGACACCTGCAGCCTTCGCCTGTTTACTGTAGGTATGTAGTTGATTCAATGAATTAAAAGTAATATGGCTGCTATAATGCAGTAGCTCCTCTACCTCCTCTGGCAGATAAGCAGGTGAGTAAGAATGCGCTTTGCATCCCATCTCCTCAAAGATAAGGCGAGCCTCGGCCAAAGAAGAAGCTGTTGCTCCTCTCAAATACTGTCTCACCAGTGGGAACATAGGCCAATTCGCAAAGGCCTTTAGAGCCAAAATAACATCTATCTCAGCAGCCCGCTGAACGGCAGAAATCTTCGCTAGATTAGCCTTCAATTTTGCCTCTTCCAGGACAAAAGCCGGCGCTGCAATTTGTGATAGTAGATCGGTCATTCGAGAGAATTAAAAAATCTGCGGTAAAGGTAAGTAAAGTGTGTCAAGCTTCTCCTGATCAAGCAGCGAATCGGAATCCTGCCGTATCTATCTATTAACCCCATCTGCCAAATAGAGCGCTACTTTCTTTCCACCCTTTTACTATTTGCTAAACCCTAAATGCGCACTCATGTTTAAGAATACCCTTGGCAGCATTCCATCTTTCCTTCTTGCTCTATTTTTCATACTCAACCCGCATCTCCAACAACTCTCTGCTCAGCCATCAAATGATAGTTGTGCAATGGCGAAGGTTATCGCCCTGCCATTAGCGTTCGGTGATCCGCTCAGCTATCCTGGTCATAACATTGGTGCTACCCCAGAGATTCCCGCTTCTAATAGCAGTAATTGTACACCTGGTGGAATCTTCAGCGGGCTTGGTGCCGACGTGTGGTACACCTTTACACCAGACCGAGCTATGTGTGTTCGAGTAGAAGTAAATGGCCTCCAAGAACCAGAGTTTAGCGTACGTGAAGGTTCGTTCTGCACACAGACAGCTGGAGTAGCCTGCGTAGCTGGTACAGGCGGCACTGTCAGCGAAGTGGTTAGCCTCCGAGCTAATCAAACCTACTTTTTACGCGTGAGTGGTGCCAACTACAACGACCAGGATTACTTCAATCTAAGTTTCACCCGAGTAGGCTGCCCCTTCACTGATGATCCGTGCTTGATATTGGATCACCTTACGGTTTCTCCTGAACCATCGATTGCAATGATCAGTTAGTCGAATTCTACCGCCCAGAGACGACGGTCACTTTTTGCTACAGCATAGACATCTGGGAGAACGTCAACATTAACTGGATACATGCTATACAGATTGAATTGGGGAATGCATGGGACCAGAATAGCCTTATACCAATCCCACCACCAACTTGCAATGGAGACGGCTATTGGGATTGGTACGAAGAATGGGTTAGTTGCAATACAGGTGGTGTATTTGGACCTGGCTTTGCTTACGAGTCATCCTCTGGAATAGCATGTGGCGGCTCTCCTTTTGACGGAGACCCTGGTAACAATTGGGGTGACGGTCCTATACTTTGTCCACCAATGGAATTCTGCTGGACGGTTACGGTTAAGACTTGTGAAGAGATAGATGAGCAAATGCAGACGAATCTGGATATTGACATAACAGTGCTCGCAGATAGTGAATCCGGCTCCTATGACCTCTTTGCTTGTGGCCAGGAAGTGGATGAGGAGATTGAACTCCGAACATTCCGCTGCGGCGAGGCAGAGATAGAGACCTGCTTTTCTCAAGATCCTTTTATTGAAGTAGAAGATGTGTCCTGTTTCGGCCAAATGGACGGAAGCTTCACCGTCGACAATGTAGACACCGATGCACTTTCTAACATACTGATTTACAATCTTAACGACCAGTTAATTGAAGCGTTCATCGACGTAGAACTCCCGTATACAATTCCTAACATCCTAGACACCGGGTATTACGGAGTAATCTTAGAGACACCAGGCATTGGAGAAGAAGGTTTCTGTGAAGGCACACTCTCCACCATTATCAAAGTGGAGGGGCCATTCGAGACCTTTGCCCGCATCACGGAACCAGAAGAATGTCTAGTTGATAGTGTACAGCTTTTGGCTAGCTCGTGGCCGAATACCCTGGATGGATTCACCTACCAATGGATAGGACCAAACGACTTCTTCACTACCGAGCAAAACCCTGTCGTAACAGAGTCGGGTGAATACATCCTCACCACTATCCGCAATAACTGCCGAGTATCCGACACCATCAATATCGTGCTTGGTGAAGGGCTTGCTGTATCTGCTGGCTACCTTGATGAAATTCCCTGCTTAGGTAATGATCTCATTCTTACCGCAACCGGCAATCCAGCCGTAGATGAATATCAGTGGGTTCTCCCTCCTGGCTCCTCTCTTCTTTCCCCAACCTACGATGGGGGAACAAACAGCTGGAATTTTGGGCCTATCTCTGCTTCTACTAACATCCAACTGATTGGCCTAGATACCGACAATGGGTGTACAGATACCACAAGCTTCTTTGCGGAGGTGATTGCACCTCCTGTATTGAATTACCAAGCTCTAGTCGAGGACTGTCCCTCTAATGAAATAGTCGTTACCATTGAACAAGGGACAGACATAACTTCTGTGCTGTGGTTGGATGATAATACCACAATGAATCCAAGAACGTTTTCGGACCTACCGGTTGGTGAAGAAGTAATTGTTGCTGTTCAGATCACCAATAGCCAAGGATGCACTACGGAGGGAAGTGTTTCATTAGTCGGCCCTGGCGTCACGATGAGTGTTGATACTCCCCTACTCTGTCCTGGCGAATTAGCCACCCTGACGAGCAGTACAGCTAATAGCTATCTCTGGAGCACCGGTGACACAACCAATAGCATCGTGGTTGCTCCTGAACCTGGAACTAGCACAGCATACAGTATCACCATTACGGACGCCTATGGCTGCGAGCAAACAGCGTCCAATACGATAGAAACGCTGCCAGCACCTTCGGCAGCATTCACATTCACGGAGGATGATCTCAGCTATCAATTCGAGCATCTTGCACCAGATCACCCTGATCTGAACTATTGGTGGAACTTTGGCGATGGAACCTTCTCCATTAACTATGCACCGCTACACACCTACGGAGCAGCAGGGAATTATACCGTTAGCCTTGTGACAATGGGTAGTTGCGGAAACGATACCAGTACCCAGGTCATTGAATTGGTACAGGCTCCTATAGCAGCCTTTACAAGTGATACCCCGTCTGGATGCGTACCGCTCTCTGTTGCCTTTACCAGCCAGAGTTCAGGGGTGGAGCAATATGAATGGTCTTTCCCTGGAGGCGTTCCTGAGGCATCTTCAGAGCCTAACCCAGAGGTCACCTATCTCGATCCTGGTACTTATCCTGTGACGCTTATTGTAAGTAACATGGTTGGTTCAGATACAGTAAACCTTGCAGATTACATCACGGTCGGCGAATTCCCTAGTGCTAGCTTCAACTACACGGCGGATAACTTAGCGGTCAGTTTCAGTAGTCAACTGGAAAATGCCAATAGTTTCTCATGGGATTTTGGCGACGGGAATGGAAGCGCCCTTCTTGATCCTGAGCACTTGTACGAAATTGGCGGAACCTACCTGGTAAGCCTTACTGCGGAAAACGAGTGCGGCCCGTTCACCTATACAGACACAGTGGTCGTCAGTCGTCCGATTCCTATTGTTTCATTCAGCACGGTAGATGAGCGGCGAGGATGCGCCCCATTGGAGGTTGACTTTATTAACCAAAGTGAAAACGCCCTTGAATACCAGTGGTCTTTCCCCGGCGGCGATCCTAGTACTTCCACAGAGACAAACCCGAGCGTAACTTACAACACACCAGGTGTGTATTTCGTACAGCTCAATGCCATCAATGAAAGCGGGTCAAATGCGCTGGTCGCTGAAAGCTATATTGAGATACTGGCCCCACCATCCGGTAGTTTCACATCCTCTACCGATGAACTAAGTGTAACCTTTGAGAGTACAACTGAACACGTAAACACCTACTTCTGGGATTTTGGCGATGGGAATAATAGCACAATAGACAATCCATCCCATACCTACGACAGCAACGGTACTTACGAGGTCTCACTACGTCTTGAAAATGAATGCGACACCATTGTGTTGACTCAATCTGTGGCAGTCATGCGTGCATTGCCGGTAGCCGCATTTACTAGTGAATCAGACCTTACTGGTTGTGCACCCTTGGTGCTTTCCTTTATTAACCAAAGTACCAATGCCGATGAGTATCGCTGGTCATTCACAGGTGGTACACCTTCAACCTCGCAGGAGGTAAACCCCACTGTCACCTATGATCTACCAGGCTTATTTCCGGTGGAGTTGATCGCCATCAATGAATCGGGAGAAGACCAGCAAATCATTAGTGGTTTTGTCGAAGTGCTTTCCCTACCTTTTGCTCAGATCAATTATCAACTCGAAGGGTTAGCCGCCGCCTTTGAAGCGGACGGAGAAGCAGTAGATACCTACTTCTGGGACTTTGGGGATGGGAATACCAACGAGACTCAAAACCCAATGCATACCTACACGGAAGAAGGAACTTATACTGTAGAGCTTACAGTAAGTAATGAGTGTGGCACCGTAACTCAAAATTTACAGATCGAGGTCGTCATTACCAGCGTAGATGATCCTTCTATTTTAGATAGTCAGTGGGGCATCTATCCGAACCCCACTAGAGGTCAACTACATCTGCAGTTTGCAGATTGGCCTTATTTATCGGAGCATCAGATAAGCATCTATAACAGTCTAGGGCAACTGGTGCAAAATCAAGCACTCGAGCTATACGAGGCAGGGCAAAATATTCCCCTAGATCTATACCTACCCGCTGGTGTTTATTGGCTACAACTGGAAAACGAGCAAGGCATAAAGTGGCCTGCTCGAAAGTTTATCGTGCAGTAGCTTTTTAAACGAAAGAGGCCGGTTGTTCAACTTCAGGAACACCGGCCTCTTTTATCAGGTCTTTACTAGTCTAAAGCTCGAGATCAACATTCTCCGCTTCGTGCCATTCTAAGCCATGCTTACCCAACACATCGAGGAATGGATCTGGATCGAACTCCTCTACGTTCTTCACACCAGTTCCACCCCACTTTCCAGTTAGCAGCATCATGGCACCAGTCATTGCCGGCACACCAGTGGTATAGCTAACGCCCTGCGCTCCAGTTTCCTTAAAAGCGGCCTCGTGACTACAATTGTTCCAGATATAGTAGGTCTTCTCCTGGCCGTCCTTAATCCCGCGAACGCGGCATCCAATACTCGTTTCCCCAGTATAGTTCTCGCCTAAATCTCCTGGATCTGGCAAGACAGACTTTAGGAACTCTAGTGGAATGATCTCCATTCCTTTATGCATTACAGGTTCGATACCGGCCATACCGATGTTCTGAATTACACGAAGGTGGGTCAGGTATTCGTCGCCAAAGGTCATCCAGAAGCGTGCTCGCTTGATCGTCGGAAAGTTCTTCACTAAAGATTCCAGTTCCTCATGATAGATGAGGTAAGAGTTTTTGGGTCCAATATCTGGGTAGTTGAGCACCTTCATGATTTCGTGAGGCTCAGTCTCAATCCACTGTCCGTTCTCCCAGTAACGTCCTTTTTGGGTGATTTCGCGGATATTGATTTCTGGATTAAAATTGGTAGCAAATGCCTTTCCGTGATCTCCAGCATTGGCATCAACGATGTCCAGGTAATGAATCTCGTCGAAGAAGTGTTTAGCAGCACGAGCAGTAAATATGCTAGTCACACCTGGATCAAAACCACATCCGAGGATTGCCAAGATGCCCTTCTCTTTAAAGCGGTCTTGGTAGGCCCATTGCCAACTGTACTCAAATTTCGCTTCCTCCTTAGGTTCGTAGTTGGCCGTATCCAGATAGTGCACACCCGTTTCCAGGCAAGCGTCCATGATGGTGAGGTCCTGATAAGGAAGTGCAACATGAATAACCAATTCGGGCTGGTAAGCGCGTATCAGTGCTACTAGTTCAGGTACATTCTCCGCATCGACAGCAGCGGTTTCAATCGCCTGATAACCCAATTGTTCCCGAACATCAGCTGCAATTACATCACACTTAGATTTAGTGCGACTAGCCAGCATAATACCAGTAAACACCTCCGGGTGTTGAGCACATTTGAAGGTCGTCACTCGGCCTACTCCGCCAGCTCCGATAATGAGTACTTTGGACATGATTTTTACTCGATTTTATTTGCGGATGCAAAACTACTGAATTGCCTTGCAATTGTATATACCTCCAGGAAATATTAGCATGCGCGGAAGAGAAGAAGCGTTAGCGCATCCATAGAAAAATCGCTAGTAAACTACCACTGTAAAAAAGCCACCATCGCCAAGGTGTATAGCTAATCAATTGGATGCCATGACGACGCTGTAGAAACAGAATAAGACCGATCTTTTCTACGGCAAATGACCCAACAGCGGCTAGCGCAATTCCGAACAAACCCCACTTGGGAGCCAAGAGGTAGCCTAAAAATAATTGTAAGACTAACTCTACGACAGCAAAGGCTGGAATCCAACGGGTGTTATCCAAGGCTACGAGAATAGTCCGTGCGAATAATAAATGCACACAGGTAAGTAACAGAAATGTGTTGAAGAGTGGCACACTATCTGCAAACTTGGCTTCAAAAACAAAAGGAAACCAGTATTGGGCCGTCAGCAAGAGCAGAATGCTGATGGGAAATATGAGATGATACAAACGCTTTGTCTCCACTTTCAATTCCTGCAAGCCCGTTTCTGTATCGCTGGCGATCACCGGTATCAAGGCACTACTCAACGCTCCTGCCAATGCGGACAACAATGGCAATTCACGAGCGCCATATCTATAAACAGCAAAAGCTGTAGAGTCACCCGCAAAAAACTGCCCTACCAACCAGGGCCCAGCAGATTGATTGAGGCCTGCTATCAAGGCATACAAGCCCAATGGCCAGGAGATCTTCCACCAATCTCTAAAGATAGCTGATGACCATTGCCATCGACCATAGACAAACACATGCCTAAGCAACCAAACCCACTTGGAGACACCTAGGATAGCTAATCCTATGAAACTCCAGCGGAAAGAGTATCCCAACAGCGGTGGAATAGCAACTACCGCTACCTGCAGAAAAGTAGTAATTGCACCGTAAGCAACCAGACTTACTTTTTGCTTCTCTAGCAGGTAATAGTGCTCCTGAAGACTGGCAACTAGATTGGTGAGCAGGAAAGCAAGGAATAGCCACAGATAAGGTACTTCCTGCTGCTGCAAAAGCGCCGTAAGTAAATGGGGCTCAAATACAGCCAAGGTCAGGGCCAGCAACAAGGCTGCCCCATTAAATACTATGAAAGCCTGGAAAACTAGTTGCTTCCGCTCAGGGATGCCCAAACGGTTATACTGGCTTAGCAAGCCTTGCATGAAACCACTGACCCAGAAGAAGGTGAGGAGATACCCTAAGTAGGTGAGCATCTCGTAATAACCGATCTGCTCGAGCCCTATGCCCGAATGCGCTAACGCAATCGCAATTACAATGAGTCCACCCTGCCGTAGCAATTGAAAAAGCTGAAATGCACGTGCATTACTCAACCAGGCGTCTATGCGGCTAGGCAAACGCACACAACCTATTTGATGATCTCTTCGTGTTCCTCAAAACTCACACCATAGGCCTTGAGCTCTTCCAACACTGGCTCATACACTTCGCGCATCACCGGAATTTGCACTCCCGTCGACTTGATTTTCCCTTCGGAGATCAAGTTTACGAAAATACCCATCGGTAAACCTACCAGACGAGACATGGCCGTATCATGCTCGCCATTGCCTTTCATCACCATGGACGAAATGAGTCGATGTTTTTTACCATTCAAAACATAGTCGAACTCATGTTGCATGATAATCATATCCTTGTCCTCTGGTTCAAGGTTCCACTTTTGGAGGAGTAGATTCTCAAGAATCAGAGCAGGCGTAGCGTTCTCCAGACCAATCTTGCGTTTGCTAAACAAACCTAACCACTCGAGCTTTTGCATTACCTCAGAGTCAGGCTCTTGGCGCAACAAAGCAGCGATACGGTCTTTTACAGAACCTGTCCCTTCTGGTGCAAAAGCCTCCATCAAAGAGTGATAAGTAAGCTTTCCGCTGTCCAGAATAGGAAAGTCCGCATCCGTCAAACCGATCTTAATGAGGGCGTCCCAAGCCGCACAGTAGCCAGGATAACGAATGGTTCCACGCAAAATCGATGGAATATCTTTCAAGCCATACTGTTCTCGGTACAGGAGGCTGTCTCGGTTGGCATAAACTTCAAATGGGCCCATTCCTGGCACCTCAATATCCCAAGTCTTCCGGAAGAGTCGGTTGTAAGGGATAAACTTGAACTTCTTTTTATAGAGGTACTGAGCCGTACCTTGCCCCGCCAGGACTACATTGCGAGGATTCCAGGTAAACTTATAATGCCATGGATTGGTATCGCTTTCCGGAGCCACCAAACCGCCGGTGTAAGAGCGGAACGATAGCAGCTTACCACCCTTATCCTTGATCTCATCGATCTTCTGCATCGCAGACATATGATCGATTCCCGGATCCAAGCCCATTTCACCCATAAAAATGAGTTCACGGTCTCTGACCTCATCTCCAAGGCTATACATCTCTTTGGACACGTAGGAAGCAGTGATCAAGTGCTTATGCAACTTGATGCAATCTTGAGCTACCTCTACATGTAGATGGGCTGGCAGTAAGGAAACCACGACATCTGCGCGGCCAATCAGTTCCTTTCGGTCATTCACCTTATGAACATCCAGCCATGCTGGACGGCCATTCGGATGGCCATTCACCTTGGCTTCGGCTAGTGCTGGATCAGCATCAGCTACCGTTACGAACCACCCCTTCTCCTGGGCTTTTTCCAGTACATAGTTAATCAACGCACCAGAAGATCGTCCGGCACCAATGATTAGAATACTTTTCATACGTTGAGCTTGATTTCTTACTAATGCGGCACCTTTAACTTGTAAATGAGTCGACCTAGTATGGCCAACCGTTGTTTATTTTCAAAAGATTTGTGCAAAAATCGACAAACCATTGAAAACCAACAAGAAGGTTTTGGTGTCATTCCTATACGGCGGCAAGATAATATCTTTAGTCTTAAAACAGTTACTTAGTTTACCTTTGACGCTAAGTCAAGGTAGGATTTAACGCAGGCTTAATAGTAGAAACTAAAGCAATTGCATATGGCAGGACTGGAAAAATCTATGGCGGTAAAGTGGCAAGTCTACACTAGTGCAGACGAATTACCGGAAGATCAGCAAGAGCTGTTAAGAGAAGCGGAACTAGCCCTGGACAAAGCATATGCACCGTATTCCAACTTCCATGTAGGTGCGGCTGTACGTTTAGACAATGGTGAAATCCTTAGTGGAGGCAACTTTGAAAATGCGGCTTATCCTATGTGCCTTTGTGCTGAACGGACTACCCTTGCGGCTGTAGTATCAACTAAGCCAGACAGCATTGTCAAACAGATGGCTATCCGGGTACGCAACCCTGAACGACCAGTAGAAGAGCCTGCGGCACCTTGCGGAGCATGCCGTCAGGTACTTGTGGAAACAGAAGGCAAGCAAAAGGGGAATATTCAAATATTGCTTCAAGGCGAAACCGGCCCCGTATATGTACTCTCCTCAGCGAAGGTCCTACTACCCTTCTATTTTGATGGGTCTTTTTTATGATCATGTAGATAGGCCCCAAGGTGAGTTTTCCGTGTTCCTGCTTTACGATCAGCAAAAAAGCGACGTAAGGAAAAGACGGATGAGGTAAAGGCTATTTCGTCCCAGGGAATTTCTTCTTCCTTAAACAACCGGCATTCTGAGCTTTCGGGCCCAATCCCAAAAGCACCGTCCTTCAATTCTGCCAGGAAATGAATATAAATCTGATTGATATGCGGTAAACTATAAAGCGCATGCACGCCAAGAATCTCGACACGGGCTTCGGCCTCTTCCCACACTTCTCGCATAGCACCTTCTTCCACCGTCTCACCATTCTCTAAATAGCCGCTTGGAACATTCCAATAGCCTTCTCTGGGAGGGATAGCTCGTCGGCACAACAAGACTTGCCCCTTCCAAAGCGGAAGGCAGCCGGCAACAACATTAGGATTGGAATAATGAATAGTGTGACAACGCTTACAAACGTAACGAGGTCGCGTGTCACCTTCGGGTATTTCAAGGACGGGATTTGGCGCCCCACAATTGCTACAATACTTCATGATGAGCTCCTCATTCTTCTAGTTAGACGTCCTCATAACGCCTTCACTGAAGAATGGCATCGCCGAAGATACACAATCCACCTATAAATAGGAATGAGGCTGCCGCTTAGGAATCACCGAGTGGAAGCCCATAGCAGTCAGCGGCGATAGTACTGCTTTATCCGGTCAGTTCGTTGCCTTTCTCGGCAGACTGTATCCATTGTCTTTAAATTGGAAAAAGAAATCACAAAATCACCATATACCAACAACAGTGGCACATACCTATCACCCGTAAGATATTCCTAAGGGAGTGCAACTGGAGGCTTGGCCTTCAGCAAGGCTCTCTAATTATTCACACCGACTTGTTTTATCAAAACCAAACCTATGCGTTTACTTTATGTACTAACCACCCTTCTCATTACTTGTAGTCTTACCGCCCAGTCCGTTACCCTTCCGCCAAGTGGCGGTAACCAACGTTCCATTGTGACTCAATACATCGGCTCCTTGGTACACGTAACGGTCAATTATTCCAGCCCTGACGTCACCGCCCCGAACGGGCAAGATCGTACTGGCCAAATCTGGGGGCAATTAATTCCATACGGACTCACTGATTTAGGCTTTGGCCTGCGCAATCCTTCTCCATGGAGAGCAGGCTCTAATGAGAACACCACCATTTCTTTCTCCCACGATGTGGAAATACAAGGACAGCCACTTGCCGCCGGCACCTACGGCTTGCACATGATCGTAGAAGAGAGCGGTCCATGGACTTTAATCTTTTCTAACAACAGTACGGCTTGGGGAAGCTATTTCTACAAGGAAAATGAAGATGCGTTACGCGTCACCGCTGCCCCTGAAGACAGTGAGTTTCACGAATGGTTGACCTATGAGTTCACAGACCGCCAAGCGGAAGAATGCACCCTGGCATTGATGTGGGAAAACAAGAAAATCCCCTTCAAAATTAGCGTGCCGGATATGAATGAGGTATATCTGGCAAATCTCCGCCAAGAGTTGGAGAACAATGCGGGCTTCAATTGGCAAGGCTGGAATCAAGCAGCCACTTTCTGCCTACAGAACAACACCAATTTAGAAGAAGCACTGACTTGGGCCGAGAATGCCGTATCACTGCCGTTTATTGGTCAGGAGAACTTCACCACACTGAGCACTAAAGGACAGATCCAGTACGCCCTCGGTGAAAAAGAGGAAGCTCAAGCCAATATTAATACCGCTATCGAGCACCCTTCGGCAAACTCCTTCCAAATTCATGGTATGGGCAGACAGATGATTGCTCAGGGTGATGCGGAAATGGCCCTGGCAATTTTCAAGGCGAACCACAAGCGCTTTGAAGGAGCTTGGCCAACCGAAGTAGGTATGGCAAGAGGCCTGAGTGCCACTGGGCAATACGAAGCAGCAGTGAAACATGCAGAGATCGCTCTGACTCAGGCTCCAGACCAACTCAATAAAGATAGCTTGACTAGCATGATCGCCAGCCTCAAGGAGGGCAAAGACGTGAACTAACAAGCGTTAGGCTCTGCCTAAACAATAATATATCACTCGCATTGTAGGAGACGGGAGAGTCCGATTCGCTGGAGCAGCGGAGAGGGCTCTTCTATTTTACGTTGATCTGTCCGTTCACGCCAGAGAACTGCAGCAGCTCTTCGCGCACATTGATCACCTCGTAAACGACAGGTTTAGGCTCAAAACGCACCTCAACCTTGGAGCCACTAGCTGTTTGTGGAACGAAACAGATATCAAAGAGATGACTATCAGCGGGTAGACTCACACCTTGCAGGGTTTGATGTATCCAGCTGAGCGCAACTACTCCGAGCTCGTTGTGGGTATCACCGAAATTCTGCTGCCCTAAATCGGGAAGTTCCATATTGCGGATAGCTGTGTATTTCAATTCATCTCGGTCCCAGCGGATGGAAAACTGCAAGCCAATCAAATCATTGAAACCGGTTGCTGTGATCGGCAGGCAAGCCTCCTCACCAGCACCAACTTCAGCATTACCAAGAACCAGCGTCAAAGTTTCGCCAGTAGTGGCAGGCGTTGTACCTGGAGTTGCAGTCGGTTCATTTGCAGGAGCCGCTGGAGTACTAGCCGTTTGTTGAGCAAGTTGCTCAGCCTCGGCCTTTGCTCTATCTCGTAGATCTTGATCACCGCTGCAATCGAAAAGCAGGCCAGCGGTTAAGCCCAATAATAACAAGCGAAGGAACATCATCTATAGCCATTTTTGCGGGGCAAAAGTAAGGGGAATTTGCTACATAATGCTAATTTCGTTATACTGCGAACGGAATTACCGCCTACGGATAGCCGCGCAGCAGTATAACTACAGCATAGCGGCTGGCCGCCCAAAAACAGGCACCGTGTAAACCTAGTATAGCTTCCTATGAAATTATTAACGCTTTTCGCCACTCTATCCATTCTATTAGCTTTCTCTTGTGTTAGTCAACAGCAGTATGCAGAATTAGAGCAAACGCTCGACTACTACAAAGGAGAGGCACTAGCCACCGATAGTATTCGGGCAGCCAATCAACAACTGCAGGGCGAAAACAATCAGACGCAGGCAGATTATCAATCGCTGACGCGAGACTTAGAGCGCCTCACAGCTACCAACATTAGCCTCAACCGCAACTACCAAGATGTAGTAGCTCGATATAACAGCCTGGTTGGCGACAACCAAAAGGTATTGGCAACCACTAGTTACGAAACCCAGGTTCTGGAGCAGGAGCTTTCACTACGCCAAGACGAACTTGACCGTAAGGAGCGCTCGCTAACTCAGATGGAATCACAGCTTCGTACCCGTGATGCGGAACTGCAAAGGTTAGAAGCCCGTGGTGCCTATGGCAACACGCCTACTGGTTACAATACTCCTGATCCTCGCTACCAACAGCTGGCCAGCGAGAAGGCAAACCTGGATCAGCAAAGAGATGCACTCGTCAACTACTTCCAACGAGTGTTGGTAGGCTTCCCGGAAGATGAAGTGGGAATTGCGACTAATGCTGAGGGTGTAGTATTGACCCTCAACCAAGCTTTACTTTTCCCGCAAGGAGAAACCAACGGTGTACACTGGAAGGGCCGCCAAGCGCTACAGCAAATTGCTGTGGTCCTACGCGACAACCCAGATCTGATGATCCACGTTGTTGGCCATACCAACCCTAGCAGCAACCCCGACTATGACTGGGAGATGAGCTTGTTGCGATCTCTTGCCGTTGCGCGAGATCTCGCGACCTTCGGTGTAGATGCTGCTCGTGTTCGTCCTGCCGGTAGTGGTAGCAACCAACCGATTGTACCTGCTACAAATGCCCGGGCCCAGATTGTAAATGGCCGTACGGTCATTGAGGTACCAGTAGGCTACCTGCGGGTCGTGGAAGGCTTGGGTAACTAATCCATATGCGCGGCAAAGACCATCTTTTTTATCTGATAAAATCGCTGTCCAAATCCGAGAAGCGCTACTTCACGCTGGATGCTCAGAAGAGCGGACGTAAGAATAGTCGCTACCTGGCGCTATTCCAGGCCATCAACCAGCAAGAGGAATACAGTGAAGGGCCTCTCAAGAAGGAGTTCGGCAAAAAACTCGGTGATGACAAGGCTCGCCTCTACGAGGCTATCCTGCGCGCCATGCGTGACTATCAGAGTAAGAAGTCCTACAAAACGCGCATTAAGGAGTTGTTGACCGACGCCAAAATCCTCTTTGAACGAAAACTCCTTGAACAAGCAGAGAACCGATTAGAGGAGGCAAAGAGCTTGGCACTGGAGCTAGATGATCACTTATCGGTACTGGAGATCAACTTGCGTCAACGAGACTTGATTAAACGGTACTTAGACAAAAACTACAGTGATCGAGTAAAGGAGCTCATCGCGGAGAAAGAAAAGCATATTCAGCTGCTTCAACAGGAGATGGGGCTGCATGATAGCTATGACTTGTTATCCATTGATGTTCTTCGTTATCCTCAGCGTTTGGCAGAAGAAGAGATCAATAAAATTACAGCGGAGTATGAACCAGTCTTAGCCTTAGAACCGGAGCATATAGATTCTTTCCATGCCAAATGGAGGTTGCACCGATTCCTGGCACTTTATTTCCGATTGAAAGGCGATGAAGATCGCGTCTACGAACAGTTACAGGAAACGATTGGCACATGGCGGAATCAAGAGCGACTCATTTCGGAGCACTTCTCCTTGTACGTTGGTGATTTCTCGAATCTGCTTTCGGCTACCTTCCGCAAAACTGAGCTCCTCGATACGCTCCCGCAACTGCTAGAGGAGTTGAAGGCACACGAAGCTCCGAATTACCAGGGTAAGACCTTTCTGTTTGAACGCATTTCGATTTACGAACTCATCTACCTACTGAATGCTCCGAAGGAGTCCATCGATGTGCCATTGGAAAACGTGGCAAAGGGGTTAAAGAACTACGATATCTCCCCCAGCTCTCGGCTGAACATCCACTTTAACGCCATCCTACTACTGTTCCTAAATGATCGTTTTGAAGAGTGTCTTGACTGGCTGACGCGATTGCGGCCGCTGCTCAAGAAGAACAAAGGTTTAAGGCGGGATATTCATGAGGTAAGCCAGATCATCTACATGCTTGCCATCTACTGCCTGGGAGATTTTGAACAGATTGAAAACACCGTCCGCTCCGTAAATCGATATTTCGCACGTCTGGACAAGAGCAATCTGAACGACTTCAACAAACTACTGTCCAGTACCATTCAGCAATTGCAAAAGAGTAGTTCCTTCCGACAGGAACGCGAAATACTTAATAACTTGAAAGCTAAGATTGAAGCGCTGAACAGCCCGGTATTAGCAGGACTGGATGAAATTGCAATTCTTTGGATAGATCGCATTCTTCAAGACAAGCCCATCCGACAGCTAAGATCAGAGGGACGGCGCAAGCGTTAGTGCCCGGCGTTCACTTGAACCAAGTGAAGCTGCTCCTCTTCCCAACGAATATTGAGCACCTGCTTTTTGTCCAGGCTAAACACCTTGTCATTACACTCTGTAGTGTCTGGCGCTTCTAACTGGATTACGATATCATCCAATCCAATCACGCTCAGTGCTTTGTTCTTGCGGTTATAGGAAAGTGTATACTGACTATTCTCTCCCGCTTTAAAGGCATATTTACTAGCCGGTGCTTCCGCCTCTGGTGTAGGTGTTTCCGCATCGCGACCGCCAGTAGCGATTTCACCATCGGAAGGGGGATCTAGTTCTCCGTCCCCGCGTGGATTGCTAGCTGCAGTTGCTACCACCAATTGATCTCCCAGCAAACCTACTAATACCCCTTGGCGCACGGTCAAGTCGAAAGGAATAGCACGACCGTTGTCAATCAAGTACAAGGTCTTCATATCCGAGCTAAGGGAAATAGAATTGAGCATAGTGGTGGTGTGTTTGTCTTTGTTGCTAAAGAGTAGTCGAAAAATGTCAATACCTGTGTCACCGGGCAAAGGGAGGGTGTCATCATCGGATGGCTTCACAACCGGACTGATATCCGGGCGTGGAGGAGTCGTACCAGATGGCGGCTCTTTAGAGGGTGGTTCATTAGTCGTTGGACGGCCGAACCAATCTCGAATGCGGTCCCAAAATCCCATGACATTTTTTTTGGTATGTCACCCCGGGTCTCCGAGGTGGAAAGTAACGAAAACCAAAGGTAAAAAATTGGCAGTATTTTGCACCTAGTGCGCTGGAAAAACACCCGCCGCCTCAAGATAGGCCTTTTGAAACAGGTCATAGTTCACCCCTGTTTCTTGCTTTTGATCGCGGAAAAAATGTACTAAGTTTTCCATTGGCATGTTGCCGGTAAGATCATCTTTGGCCATTGGGCAGCCACCATATCCTCTAATAGCCCCGTCAAAACGTATACAGCCATGAGCCGTGGCAGCAGCTACCTTTTCTTCCCAGCTTTGGGGTGTTGTATGAAAGTGGGCGCCAATTTCTAAGTCTGGGTAAGCAGGAATCAATTCTCCAAACAGATACTCAATACTAGGAGGCTTAGCTACACCGATCGTATCACTCAGTTGAAATATGCGGATATCAATTTTTGATAGTTCCTCCACCCAGTGCATAACCGTCTCTGCATTCCAGGGGTCGCCATAAGGATTTCCAAACCCCATAGACAGATAGAGCACCATCTCTTTCCCATTCTTTTGGCACAAATCCTGAATGCGTTTTACGCGATCCATAGAATCTGCAATGGTGGCGTTGGTGTTTCGCAGCTGAAAGGTCTCAGATATAGAAAAAGGAAATCCCAGATACTGAATCTCTGGAAAAGAGGCCGCAGACTCTGCGCCGCGATAATTGGCAACAATTGCCAGTAACTTCGTGTTGGTATTCGAGAGATCAAGCTGAGCCAGTACATCAGCAGTATCCCGCATCTGCGGAATCGCTTTTGGGCTCACGAAACTGCCAAAATCTAAGGTATCAAAGCCCACTTGCAGGAGTAAATTCAGATATTTGGCCTTAACTTCTGTCGGAATAAAGGTCTTGAGCCCCTGCATTGCATCACGTGGGCATTCGATCAGTTTGATCATGGTTGGGCTTGGATTATTTTTGTCGCCAAAATTATTGCGCAGAAAATAGAATACAACTCTTTTTTCGTGCTGTTCCTAAAGTATGACGAACATGTCTCAAAATAAAACGTTTTTGACCATCATTGGGTTTCTCCTGGTGGTAATTGGTTTTTTAGCCATCTTCCTAAATTTCGTCGGCGTTGATTTTGCCTTCTTAGCTTGGCTAAGAAACTTCGGTGGTATCAGCGCATTTATGATCAAAATCGGGATGGTAATAATAGGCTTTATTCTTGTCTATTTTGGACAAGTAGATTTAGATCGCGAAGAAATCTAATAATATGGATACACCCATCATTCGTCCGATCACACTCGAGGACAACCCTAAAGTAGCTTCCATCATCCGGAAGGTGATGACCGAGTTTCATTGTGTAGGCTCCGGTTTTTCCATTGAAGACCCCGAGGTAGATGACATGTTTAATGCCTATGCCGATGAACGAGCAGCGTTCTATGCTATTGAACACCAAGGGCAAGTGATGGGCTGCGGTGGCTTTGCTGCCTTGGAAGGTGGTGATACCGACACCTGCGAATTGAAGAAAATGTACTTCCTCGAAGGTTTAAGAGGGCTTGGTATGGGTGCTGCACTCGTTGATTTGTGTCTCAAAGAAGCGCGAGACAAAGGCTTCAAGAAAATGTACCTCGAAACAGTGGAGCGCATGACAGCAGCTAACCACTTGTATAGAAAGAAGGGCTTTTCTCTTTTGGAAGGAGCGAAGGGAGCCACGGGGCATTCCGGTTGTGACTCCTTCTATGAATTATTGCTCTAGGTCCACAGGCCACAAGAGCACTTCTTGATTTGGATAGTCGATAGCTACCTTGAAGTTGGCCAGGAAACTATAGCCCAATAGACCGTCAAGAGGAACTTCGGCTCCGGCTCGCAAATGGGAGAGATCCAGAAGTAAGAACTTAGTGTCTAGTCCTAAGTGCCCTACTGGAAAATCCTCTACCATAGTAGCATCCACTTGCTGCACCCTTTGATCTAGTCCTTGTATTTCTTCGGTTGGCATGGACGGGCCCCAAAGTGCAAGCACATTTTGCCAGGATTCATCAAGGATATTAGAAGCGGAACCGGTATCGATCCCCAAATGTAAAGTGTGTTGCCCCACCTTTATTTCGAGCACCGGAAGATGCCCATCTAGAATAAAAGGAATCCGAACGGTTGGTTGATGAACGGCATCATTAACACTATAGTCTAAGAGATGCATTTGCTGCTCTTGATAATCAAGTAGCAACGTATGCTCCTGTAGAATTTCATAACCTATCAGACCGGCCACTTCCTTATTGTGTGCCCGACTCAGGTGATCCAAATCAAGGGTTATGGCTTCAAATTGGCGTAGTTCTAATTCTCCTAGGGAAAAGTGCTCCACTTGGCGCATCCCTACTTTCACCTCTTCCGCACAAGATTGGGCCACGTAAGCCTCATGTACACGCTCCGGCTGCTCATTAAGAACTAAGCCAGGAGCTCCTGTATCTAAAACGTATTCTCCCCTTGCACCTTCAAGATCGGCTTCAAGGTAGATCATCCCACGATCCAATGTGAATTGGTAGAGCTGTTGTCCGTTCGCCTCGGATCGGACAGAATTAATTTTGCGCGAAGGCGCATCCAGCAAAGCCACATGGCGTTGCGCAGAGAGCATGGTGAAGCCCGCCATCACCAACAGCATTATTAAACGATACTTCCTCATAATCTTCTTCTTCAAAGTCCAACAATAGCGGATTGTATGTACTTCTCAATACAGGGAATTTACACAAATCTAACAAAAAGTAAACTTTCTATTTACTGTAAGTTAACATTAAATTAACAAAGATATCCTAAAAAGAGTTCTGCCTATAGCCGGACAGACTATAGGCAGAACTCAAACTGACTTAACAAGGTAGACTAGAAGTAGCCTTTTATTTCCTTGACCAAATCATTTATGGCAGTCTCACTATCACCTTCTCCATAGACCCGAACTATTGGTTCCGTATTGGATCGGCGTAAGTGCACCCACCCTTGCGGGAAGTCTAGCTTCAGGCCATCAATAGTGTTGATTTCCACACCATCCTTTGTTTCGTAGGCTGACTTAACATCCGCCAAAACTTGCTCCACATCTAATGCAGGGCTGAGCTGGATCTTGTCCTTAATCATATGATAGCTCGGATAGCTCGCTCGGTGTTCGTTGATAGACTTCCCACTCTTGGCCAGATAGGTCAGGGCCAGAGCCGTACCAACAAGTGCGTCGCGACCGTAGTGAAGTTGAGGATCGATAATTCCTCCATTCCCTTCTCCACCCAATACCGCATTTACCTCTTTCATCTTCTCAACCACGTTCACCTCACCAACAGCGGATGCATGGTAGGTTTGGCCATGTCGTTGAGCAATATCTCTCAAGGCTCGGCTAGATGATAAGTTAGAAACAACGGGACCAGCATGATGCTGCAGCACATAGTCCGCGACTAGTACAAGGGTATACTCCTCCCCTATCCATTGGCCACCTTCCCCTATGAATGCGAGGCGATCTACATCGGGGTCAACAGCAATACCCAAATCTGCATTCTGGTTCTTAACCGCCTCACTCAGCCCAGTCAGGTGCTGTGGCAATGGCTCAGGGTTATGAGCAAACTGGCCGTTCATCTCACCATTGAGCAAACTTACAGAGCAACCGAGTGCTTCCAACAATGGCGGTAAAGACATCGCTCCAGTAGAATTGATGGCATCTACTACCACCTTATATTGCTGACCACGCACCGCTTCCGCATCTACTAGCGGGTGAGCTAGGATCTGCTGGATATGATGATCGATCATCTGATCATTTAGGCTATAACTCCCTAAATCATCAACTTCAGCATAGGTGATCTGCGCATTATCAACTAGACTTAGTAGTGCCTTACCATCAGCGGCAGAGATAAATTCTCCTTTTTCATTTAGAAGTTTCAGCGCATTCCATTGCTTCGGATTGTGGCTGGCCGTCAGGATGATTCCACCACCTGCTTGTAGTGCGGGAACTGCCATCTCAACGGTTGGCGGCGTAGAAAGACCGAGATCTACTACTTCAATGGCCAAACTTTGTAGTGTACTGCTAACAAGCTGCGACACCATACTACCACTAGGTCGGGCATCACGTCCAAGTACAACTTTGGGGGTATTACCTCTCCCCATGAGCCAGCTGGCATAAGCCGCCGTACAGGAAACAATATCTTCTGGGGTGAAATTGTCGCCGGCGCTACCGCCAATTGTACCACGGAAACCGGAAATAGATTTTATGAATGCCACAAACGTACACTTTGGTTTTTGGATAAAAAGCGCCCAAAGATACAAGCTAGAAATGAGGGATGGATGCTTGGGTTCGTTTAATTCGTTTGGTTAGTGAATCGTTGAGTTATTGAATTAGGTCCATCTGGGTGGCCTTCGCCTTGACTTGTATTTGAATTGAAGTCCCCTTTGGCATCTTGATTAAATCCGCTTTTCCCTATGTTTGCTGCTATGGAGCAACTCATACATCTTGACTATGCCCTTTTCGAATGGATACACCATGGCTGGCAGCACCCTTGGCTGGATGCGATTATGCCGCACTGGCGAGAGAAAACCACCTGGATTCCAATGTATTTATTGGGGCTGATTTTGCTGGTCCGCAACTACAAACTAAAGGGGCTGTACTATGTCTTAGCGCTGGCAGTAGTAGTTGGTATTGGCGACTATACTAGTAGTCAGCTCATTAAGAAAAGTGTGAAACGCCCGCGACCTTGTCGAGAAATTGCCTTAGGTGAGCCTACTCGGGATCTGATTCATTGTGGAGGCGGCTATAGTTTTACCTCCTCCCATGCCACTAACCACTTTGCTGTGGCACTATTCCTATTTTTGGGTTGGGGGCGATTGTGGAAACGTTGGCGGTGGCTCTTGCTGGTATGGGCTGCGACAATTGCACTAGGTCAGGTATATGTTGGCGTCCATTATCCACTAGACATTTTGGCTGGCAGCCTGCTCGGTTGCGCAATCGGCGCCCTGGTTCATGCGGTTTATCGGCGACGAAGGTGGCGGATTGCCGACTTTTATGAGGAAAACGGTCCGAATGCATAAATTCATTATACGTGTAAATGCACAAAAGCCCCTGAAAGCTGTATATTGGATACGTTGCACCTACCCCATTGAGAACGCGCTTTGCCGTGCTGGCAATGATGCCCACCCCGAAAAGCATATTTGACTGACTAACAGGCATCTGTTTCTGTGGCCCCGTTAATTCTCGACGATAACAATCCACTGTTAGCGAAAATTCACTAATTTGCCGCCGCAAGCAGAATTATTGACTATTTACGCACTAGATCGAAGTATGAAATTCTTACCCAACCGGCGTATTTTTAATATTATTCTATCCCTGGCAATGGGCCTGAGTGCTTATGGCCAAACAATTGTTCGAGGAGAGATCATTGACGGAACCTCAAGGGAGCCGCTTATTGGTGCCAATGCCATCATTAAAGGAACCTCTGAAGGTACAGTAACTGATTTTGACGGAACGTTTAGTTTTAGCACTACAGCAAGCCCGCCATTCACCATGGTTTTCTCGTACGTGGGGTACGAGGAAGCAGAGGTCTTAGTGGAATCATTAGTAGAACCGCTAAAGATTGAGTTAGGCGAGAGTGGCGTGACGATCGCTACTGTAGAGGTAAAAGGACGGAGGATTGGTGAACGCCAACGTCAGTCGGCCCTTACCGTCGAAACATTGGATAATATAGCTATTAAAGAAACGCCTGCCGCTAGCTTCTATGACGGTCTTGGTGCCCTTAAGGATGTTGATTTAACCGCTGCGAGTCTTGGTTTTAAGATTATCAATACTCGTGGTTTCAATAGTACCAGTCCGGTACGCTCCCTTCAATTAATTGATGGAGTAGATAACCAGTCACCGGGTTTGAACTTCTCACTCGGTAACTTCCTAGGTTCATCCGAACTGGATGTAAACCGGGTAAACCTGATCGTTGGTGCGAGTTCTGCTTTCTACGGCCCGAATGCATTTAACGGTGTGGTTAGTATGGAAACAAAAGATCCATTCTTCCACAAGGGCTTGTCCGTAATGGCAAAAGGTGGTGACCGCTCTCTATTTGAGGGTGCACTCCGCTATGCTGACGTACTAGGAAAGAAGAATGCACTAGCTTTCAAATTCAACGTATCCTACTTCCAAGCGAATGACTGGGTGGCGGACAACTTCGATCCAGTAGACGATACCGATACTGGTCTTGACAACCCTGGCGGATACGATGCCGTAAATATCTATGGTGACGAATTCACCAGCGGAAGCGATTTTAGTCGTGATATTCAGAACCCAGGTTTGGGTATCATCCACCGCCGCGGTTATCGGGAGGCGGATGTTGTTGACTATGACTCTGACAACTTGAAGTTAGGTGCTGCCCTACACTGGCGCTTAAAGCCAGACTTGGACCTGGGCTCCCCTACCCTGATCCTCGCAAGTAACTACAGCACAGGTACTACTGTTTATCAAGGCGATAACCGCTACAGCTTGCGTGGCATCCAGTTCTATCAGCACCGCTTGGAACTGAAGAAGCATGATACCTACTTCCTGCGCTTTTATGTGACGCATGAAGATGCGGGAGATAGTTATGATCCTTATTTCACATCATTATTACTACAAGAAAACGCCAAGCAAAACCAGTTCTGGCGTAACTCATACAGAACTTACTGGAGCACCCAGGTTCGTCCGCAACTAAGCGCGATTGAAGGATTCCCTAGAATTTCACAATTCCCTGGTGATCCTGATGGTTACCGTGCGGCACTTGACGCCTTCTTAGGAGATCCAGAAGTGGAATCTTTACTATTCCAATGGCATGGTGAAGCACAAGAATTCGCACTTCAAGCTGATCCACTGGCGGAGGGTGCTGTTGATTTCTATGCTCCGGGTACTGCGCGTTTCGATGAAGAATTCAACCGGATTACTTCTCGTAACCTGAATGCTGGTGGTACTCGTTTCTTTGACCGCTCTGCCCTAGCACATGCGCAAGGAGAATACAAGTTCAATGACTTGGTAGCCGCTGGCAACATCACAGACCTTGATCTTTTGGTGGGGGGTAGCTTCCGCCAATATCTACCTAACTCTGACGGATCTATCCTTCTAGATACGATGGGACGGGACATTGATGTCTCTGAATTTGGCATCTACGGTGGTGGTACATTGGAGCTTAAGAATAAGCTAAAGATCAGCGGTTCCTTGCGTATGGATAAGAACCAGAACTTTGATCTGCTGTTCTCACCTGCTGGTTCTTTGGTATACAGCCCGAATGACGTCACAACGATCCGGGCATCCTTCTCGGCAGCGATTCGTAACCCAACTTTGGCTGACCAATACCTTAACTATAATGTAGGTCGTGCCATACTTCTGGGCAACTTAAATGGATTTGACAGCTTGGTTACGGTAGAGTCATTAGAGCTCGCACTTAATACCAGCGACCTGAATAACTTGGAGTACTTCAATGTAGCGCCTATTCGTCCGGAAAAAGTACGGACGGTAGAAGGTGGATTCCGGACCACGCTCTTTGAGCGCCTGTATTTGGATGCAACCTACTACTACAGCTTCTACACGGACTTCATCGGATTCAACATTGGCGTAGAGACCTTATTCGATAATACCTTTGGAACGCTCGTAGACGCACAAGCCTACCGGGTAGCAGCAAACGCTACGGATGATGTAACGACGCAAGGTTTCTCTATTGGTACCAACTATTACTTTGGGAATTACTTTGTCTTCAACGGCAACTACTCCTGGAATAAGTTGAATACCGTTACGGATGATCCAATTATCCCGGCCTTCAATACGCCAGAACACAAATACAATGTGGGTATCTCTGGCCGTAATGTACCATTGAACCTTGGCTTCATGCGAATTCCAAACTTTGGCTTCAGCGTAAATTACAAGTGGATCGAAGGATTCATCTTCGAAGGCTCACCTCAATTTACTGGTGCTATCCCATCGTATGATCTACTAGATGCACAGATCAACTGGCAGGTAGATCGCCTAAACAGTACCTTCAAGCTAGGTGCTTCCAACATCCTCAATAATGAGACTTTCCAAACTTATGGTGGTCCTCGGATCGGACGTTTGGCCTACTTCTCTGTACTGTACGAATTCAAGAAAAAATAACAATATTCGAATCATATCATTTCATCTGCATTAAACATGATTATGAAGCAATTTAACATTCTACTTATCCTACTAGTGTGCTGTATTGCAACCAGTTTGCAAGCACAGCAACGCTATTTCGATGCTCAGTACGAGGTTGAGAAAACCTCTGATGTGATCTACGCAACCAACATCAGCGTACTCACAATGAATAACGGTGATCCTGATACCATTCCACTGGTGATGGATGTTTACACCCCAGTTGGTGATGATAATGACGCACGTCCAGTAGTACTGTACCTGCACACAGGTAGTTTTTTACCACAGTACTTCAACGGCCAGATCACTGGTGGCAAGCTTGACTCTACAGTAGTGGAGGCATGTACTCGCCTGGCTGAGCGTGGTTATACCGCTATCGCTCCTACCTATCGTGCTGGTTGGGCACCTACTGCTCCTGACCAGAACATTCGTACTGCGACGCTACTACAGGCATCTTATCGTGGTATCCAGGACATTCGTTCTTGTGTTCGTTTCCTACGCCAATCTGCTGACACAGGTGGTAACCCATACGGTATCGCTCCGGATAAGATTGTAGCTTGGGGACAAGGTACCGGTGGTTATATCTCTTTGGGTATGGCATCTTTGGATGAATACGAAGAAATTGGAGAGCTTGACAAATTCATCAACCCTCAGACATTCGAACCTTATGTAGTAGAGGCTGTCCATGGTGACATTGATGGTCTACAACCTGCATTCTTGAATCTACCTAATACCCCTGGCTACTCCTCTGACGTTCAGTTGGCGGTAAACATGGGTGGTGCCTTGGGTGACACCTCTTGGATTGACGGTGCGTCTTCTACTCGTCCAGAGCCACCAATCATTGGTTACCATGTAGTTACTGACCCATTTGCACCATTTGGTGACGGTCCGGTAATCGTTCCTACTACCAACGAATTCGTAGTACAGGTACACGGTACTCGTTTGAGCGTTCAAGTGGCTAACGAAAAGGGTTTGAATGATATCGTAGCTCCTGCAGCAATGGATGCAAGACCTTTAGGTGCTGTTGTGAACGCAAGAGTAGCTGGACTGTCTCCGGTTCCTATCGATCTTTCTGCTTTGGGACAATCGCCAACTACATTGGCTACTGAAGGTATGTACCCATTCATCCCACCACCAGATGCTAACACTGGTGCACCGATTCGTTTAGAATCTGGTCCTTGGGACTGGTGGAGCAAGCCATTGCTGGATGTACTTATTCCTCAAATCAATGGCCTCTTCGGTACTGATTTCAACTCAGATACTTTGCACTTCAATGGTTTGATTACTAACCCAGACATGTCTGCAGAGAAGGCACGTGTATACATGGACACTATCATGGCACACTTCCTACCTAGAGCATGTCTAGCACTAGAACTAGCGACTGTAGATGAGTGTCTTGGTTTGGTAAGCACAGAAGACCTGATCGATGATTCATTGATCGAACTAGCGGTAGCACCTAACCCTGCTACTGACCACGTTTGGGTACGCACAAATGCTGCTTATCCAATGGAAGCGATTCAGCTATTTGATATAAACGGGCGCTTCATAAAGGCCCAATACAATATCGACAATCATCAATATCGACTCGAACGAGGGGCACTCCCTCCCGGAACATACCTGATAAAAGTTAAGGTTGAGGACGGGGTAAGTACGAGGAAAGTGATATTTAGATAAATGGTAGAGCTACCTTTTGAAAGGTATTCTACTTAGGTTACTTACCGGATCCCGGGCTTCGTTTTTACGAGGTCCGGGATTTTTTGTTGGTTAGTTGGTTAGTTGGTTTGGTGGTTAGTTGGTTCCGTCGCGTCGGGGGACGCTTTGGAGCGAGTGGGGTGCCGGAAAATGGCTAATTTTATTAGGCGCTACTTAGCGCTTAAATCTTACGAAACGGAAAGCTCATGAAAAAGCGGAACTGCTTAGTAGTCATTTTGTCTCTTATCCTTCCTTTGTTGGTTGCGGCACAAGAAGGAACACGCTATGTGGATTCCATATTCGCAAGTGTTCAAGTAGAGCGCGATGTACCCTATGCCACTAACATCTCTGTCCTGACAGTGAATAATGGTGATCCGGATACCGTAGAATTGGTAATGGACATCTACAGCCCCGTAGGTGATCTTGAGGAGCAGCGTCCCGTGGTAATCTATTTGCATTCTGGATATCTGCTTCCGCCATTCTTCAACGGCCTGGTGACCGGTAGCAAGCTCGACTCTGCAGTGGTAGAGGTTTGTACTCGACTGGCTAAAAGAGGTTACGTAGCTGTGGCCCCCTCCTACCGCCTTGGCTGGAGTCCTTTGGCCGCCTCACTGGAAGTAAATAAACAGACTTTTCTGCAGGCACTTTATCGCGGTATTCATGACACCCACAGTAGTATTCGCTTCTTAAGAAAGACCGTTATCGAAGACAGTAACCCTTATCATATCGACCCTGATAAGATCGCGCTATGGGGAGAACGGGTTGGTGGTTCGATAGCCTTAGGAGTCGCCTACCTGGATGATTACTCAGAGGTGACCTCCGACAGCAAGTTTTTCAATGGTGATACCGCCGAGCCTTACCTTTTGCTGGACAGAGACGGAGATGTTTTTGGACTACAACCTGCTCTTTTGCATATTCCTAACTGGCAGGAATACACCTCTGAGGTTGATTTCATTTTCAACCAGGGAGGTTTTCTCATGGACACATCTTGGATCAACCACGATTCTCCCTTCCAACCGCCCGTGGCGAGTATACACTCCATTTCTGATCCTTTCTTTCCCTTTGGTGCAGGGCCGCAGTGGCAAACTTGGGCTCCCCCAAATTTTCTCAGTTGGGTCATTCATGGTTCCCGGACGGTGCATGAAAAAGCTAATTCAGTGGGGATTAATCAAGGTTTGGACATGAGTGCTTGGCAAGCTGTTCCAGGCGCTGAAGAAATTAACATGACCATTGAAGCACTATCTGATGTTCCGCTCGATCTAATTACCCTTGGGCAGAGCCCGACCACCTACGCCAGCCCTCATTTGTATCCCTTATTGAGCGACAATATTGCCATGTCTTCTCCTTGGTCATGGTGGGGAAAACCCCAATTAGATTCCGTAGTCATGGAAGCGAATGAAATCTATGGCACCGACTTTGATTCCGACATCTTACACGAGTACAGCCAATTGACCTATGCCCCTAACATGTCGGCAGAGCACGCTCGTGCCTACATCGACACTACTATGATGGTATTCCTACCTAGAGCCTGTCAGGCTTTGCAGCTTGAACCTTGCAGCATTGTCAATAGGAATAGCGAAGAACTTGTAGACGCTGAGGAAACCAAACTTCGTTTAGCGCCAAATCCCGGAAATCAGTTTGTTTTGATTGACAGCGACCCAATGTATCCTATTAAGGGTATTCAAATCTATGATGCCATGGGCAGATATTTATTCGCTCGGTATCAAATCAATTCGTGGCAGTACAGATTGGAGCGAGGGGCCTTAGCGGCAGGTACTTACTTTGTTCAGGTCCTTTTTGAGGAAGGGGTTAGTGCACAGAGAGTGGTGTTTCGATAAAAAGGCTTGTTTTTCTTTGCTTTGGGGGGCGCTTAGAAGCGGGGATAGGAGTTACTTTTTTCGCGTCGGGGGGGGCTTTGCGTCGGGGGACGCTCAGGAGCGGAGCAGGCAAAAAAATAGTTCAAAGCAAATTGTTTTGCTTTGAACTATTAGCCGGCGCTCAGCAACGGCCGGCTTTAGCACGATAGTTACTTACAGAGCGCAATTAACAAGATGGAGTACTAATCCTCCTTCCGGTACTTATCCTGGATGTACTTTGCCTTAAGCACTTCCTCACGGCGCTGAACAGATGGCTTGGTGAAGAATTTACGTCTCCGTAAGGTCTTATTTACCTGGATTTCGCGGTGTTTACGCTTGTACCTTTTGAGTAAGCGATCAATAGTTTCTCCGTCTTTACGATCAAGTATTAACATTCAATTTTTTTTGATTCACGACCAATAGCGGTCAAAAAGGGACATAAATTTACAAAATTTAAACGCTCGGGGATAGCCCAATGTTCAGATTCTACTACTTTTACCTTCATGGAGACACCAAATAACCTACCCCCAGAGCCTAAGGAACGGCCCGGCATTGCGGAAGCCTTTGGAATGTTGATAACGGGGATACGAGAGTGGTTTAGTGATTTCATTGATTTACGCCAAGGTATGGATCGCGAAGGGACAATCATCGCGATTAAGTCAGGCAAACTCATGCGAGGTTCTAATGCCTGGATGCTGATCTGTTCTATCATGATTGCCTCGCTTGGTCTAGACCTCAACTCCGAGGCGGTAATCATCGGGGCCATGTTGATCTCGCCCTTGATGTCTCCCATCTTGGGTGTCGGTTTAGGGGTAAGCCTAAATGATCGCGAAACGCTGCTACTAGCGCTGAAACACTTCTTTATCTCTATTGTCATAGCCCTAATCACTAGTACTATCTACTTCTGGCTTACGCCACTAGGTACTTTCACCGATATGATTGAGGCACGTACTGCTCCCACCTTCCTCGACGGCCTGGTGGCGATCTTTGGCGGCTTAGCGGGAATCATCTCCATTACTCGAAAGGATAAATCAAATGCTATTCCGGGTGTAGCTATCGCTACTGCCTTGATGCCTCCTCTGTGCGTCACTGGTTATGGAATTGCCAATCAGAATTTGGAGATCGCAGTAAACTCCTTTTACCTGTTCTTTCTAAACTCCTTTTTCATTGCGCTTACTTCTTATCTGATAATCAGACTGTTGAAGTTTCCACATAAGGAGCACCCTAACCCTCGTGATGCGCGACGGGCGAGGATTGCCATTATTCTCTTCAGTCTGTTACTGATCATTCCAGGAACAACAATCCTGCGGGATGTTATTCAGGATCTGCAGAAGAAACAAAACATCAAGGCTTTTGTAAAGGACCAGTTTGCAACCGACTGTATTGACTATAATCTATTCGAAATCACGCCAGACTCCAGCATATTGGTTGTGCAGCTGATCAACCGTGATGTTCCGGATAGTATGACCTATAGCTTCAATCGAATGCTGGCAGAAGAATACAATCTCGCCAACACCTATTTCCAGGTCATCCCGGACTATCGAATAAAGCTGGGCGACTTAGAAAGGAATGCGGTGGGGTCGAATCAGCTGAATCAAGTAAAGAGTCAGTTGGAGGAAATACGAAACCTGCAGCGCGAAAATGCTCGCAGAGACAGCATTGCTTCAGCGGCGCTGGACCAATCTCCTCCCCTGGATTCACTACAGTTTGCTCGGATGAGTCAAATGATTCATCAAGCCGATCAGTTTAAGCAATTGGACACGTTGGCGTTTGGGACGACTCGAATTTTCGACTTTAACGCGCCAGCTCAAGAGGTACCAATGTTTATTGCACACTGGGCAAATGGGCCAGGAAGAAACACTCGGCGTAGACAAGATGCAGCACTTGAGCGGTATTTACGCAACTATATTGACACCTATAACCTTCAATTAGATACATTCGTTGTTCATTCTTATTAAGATTATATGTCACAAGCTCAAGATTCCGCCCTCATTCTGGTAGACCTACAGAACGATTTTTGCCCACTAGGCGCCTTACCTGTTGCGGAAGGTGATAAGGTTATTCCAATTGCAAACGCATTAATGCCCTACTTTTCCACGGTTGTGGCTACTCAAGATTGGCACCCAGCCGATCATGGTAGTTTTGCTGCTAACCACCCTTGGCGAAAGCCCGGTCAGGTGATTGCCCTCAATGGTTTGGACCAAGTACTTTGGCCGATCCACTGTGTACAGGGAAGCTTTGGCGCTGAGTTTGATCCAGGATTAGATCAAGCGGGAATTCATAAGGTATTTGTCAAAGGAACGGACCCTGGCATTGATAGTTATAGCGGATTCTTCGATAATGGCCATCGAAAAGCAACAGGCTTAGGTGATTGGTTGAAAGATCGCGGCATCAAACGTGTCTATGTCATGGGGTTAGCCACTGATTACTGCGTGAAGTTTACTGCTCTTGATGCCTTAGAACTTGGTTTCGAAACGTACCTAATCGAAGATGCCTCCCGTGGCGTAAACCTCGAAGAAGGCGATGTAGCGAAAGCGGTAGCAGATATGAGTACTGCCGGCGTACAGGTTATTCAATCCGACGCCATTCTAAATGTAGCAGAGGCGTGAAGATCGAATGTTGGTGCATAGGAAAAACAGCTGATCGCTACCTGGACGAAGGTATCCAGAAGTATGCGCGTAAGCTCCCCCACTACCTACCTTTTGAATGGGTAGTATTGCCGGATATCCGTCAGGCTGGAAAGCTCAAACCGACTCAACTCAAAGGCAAAGAAGCGGAACTCGTACTTGGTCGTCTGAAACCTCAAGACGGGCTCTTTATATTGGATGAACGTGGAAAGCAACGAAGTTCAGAGGAGATGGCTAGCTGGATTGATCAGCAATTGCAAGCGCCTTATCGACGCATCATTTTCTTGATCGGAGGGGCTTTTGGATTTGATGATTCTATCTATCAAAGAGCCAACGGGAAACTTTCTTTGTCCAAAATGACTTTCTCTCATCAGATGGTTCGCTTGTTCTGGCTCGAACAGCTTTACCGAGCGATGACTATCTTGCGTAATGAACCCTACCACAATAGCTAATCTACTGCGATGAACCTATCGATCACGCTCATTATCATCATCATGACCTGCATCATCTCCTATCAGGCGTTTAACAACCCGGAGATGAAAGCCAAACTGTTATTTCGCCCGGTGGATGCCAAACGGGGAGAATGGTACAGATTTTTAAGTAGTGGGCTTATCCATGCCGACTTCATGCACCTCCTGGTGAACATGTATGTACTGTTCGTCTTTGGAGAGGTCGTGGAGCAAATCTTCACGCAGATCATCTTTGGGGAAACCTGGGGCCGTCTGGGCTATATTGCCTTCTACATGTCGGCAGTAGTCATCTCCAGCATTCCCACTTTCGTTCGCCACCAAGATAACTTTGCCTACAGTGCATTAGGGGCCTCAGGAGCAACTTCAGCCATTGTCTTCGCCTTTATCATCACGAACCCCTGGGCGGGTCTTACACTGCTGTTCTTACCCTTCTTCAGTATCCCTGCATTAATCCTGGGAATTATCTACATCTGGTACTCCAGCTATATGGATAAGCGCGGTATAGATAACATCGGGCACAATGCTCACCTGACCGGAGCAGTATATGGCGTTGTCTTTACCATTTTGGCCGCTATCCTGTTTCAACCCTTCTATTTCCAGCTGATGATTGAGAACCTCTTGATGGGGCCGGTGGGGGGATAGGTTAGTTGGTTAGTTGGTTAGTTGG
>CAJXOS010000020.1 GCA_913057725.1 uncultured Lewinella sp. | reverse complement strand
CGTATACGCATTCGACGAAGAAGGCAACTACGATTACTGTGAGACTTACGTACTTGTACAGCAGCACGTTGACTGTGGTGGCGGTACTGGTACCATCAATGGTGTAATTGCAACAGAAGAGAATGAGACTGTAGAAGGTGTTGAGGTAAGCGTTAACGGCGGTATGGCTAGCATGACTACCAACGCTGACGGTACTTACAGCTTCAACTTGACTGCAGGTGGTGACTACTCAGTAGCTCCATTCTTGAACGCTAACCCACTGAACGGTGTGTCTACTTTCGACCTAGTGTTGATGAGCAAGCACATCTTGGGTGTACAGCCATTGAACAGCCCATACAAGTACATCGCAGCAGACGTTAACAACTCTCAGACGATTACTACCTTGGATATGATCCAGCTACGTAAGCTGATCTTGAACATCGAAACAGAGTTCCAGAACAACACAAGCTGGCGCTTTGTGGAGGCAACATATGACTTCCCAGTGAACACGAACCCATGGTTCGAGCAGTTCCCAGAGTTGATCAACGAGAACAACCTGTCGGGTACCGTCTTGAATGCCGACTTCGTAGGAGTTAAGATTGGTGATGTCAACGGATCAGTGCAAGCGAACGCACTAGCCGGTGATGATCGTAACCTGAATGGCCAGTTCAACTTTGCTGTAGAAAGCGAAGAAATGGTTGCAGGTAACATCTACACTGTAGCATTCCGCGGTGCGGACATGGAGTCTGTAGAAGGCTTCCAGGGTACGTTGAAGCTACAGGGTGCTGAGCTAGTAGACATCGAGTACGGTGTAGCTACAGCTGAGAACTTCGGTCTTCGTTACGCTGATCAGGGTATGATCACTGCTTCTTGGAATGGCAAAGCTACTTCTGAGGACGTATTGTTCAGCCTAGTGATCCGTGCTACTGAAGATGTTGAGCTAAGCTCTGCAGTAAGCGTAAACAGCCGCTACACTGAAGCTGAAGCTTACGGTAACGGTAACACAATGAGTGTTGGTGTAGTATTCTCTAATGGTGATGTAGTAGATGCAGGTTTCGAACTGTATCAGAACACTCCAAACCCATTCCAGAGTGAGACACTGATCAGCTTCAACTTGCCACAAGACGGTGAAGTAACACTGACAGTAAATGATGCTGCCGGTCGTGTACTAACTGTACTACGTGGTGACTACGCTGCTGGATACAACACAATCAACTTGAACAAGAGCCAGATTCAAGGTGCAACAGGTGTACTAAGCTACACTGTAAGCACTGATGAGTTCACGGCTACTAAGACTATGATCGCTGTGAAGTAATGAATAACAAGTTATAGGAGTCCAGCTTGCTGGATTCCTACTAACTACATTCATAAAAGCTAGAAGCCCGGGTGGACCAGTTCCATCCGGGTTTCTTATTTCATGTAACTCGTTGTAGCACGATATATTGGTGAACTACTTATTCTGATCGCACTCAAGTTAATTGAGAGCAATCAAAGGAAGGAAGGAAGGGATAACCAACCTAAACCGTTGGTCATCTCTACCAGTAATGAAATTGATCGAAGGGGAGCAGTGGGTCAGGCCTCCTTATAAATGCCTGTCTTCTGTAGATGAGCGAGCGCTATGCGCAATGGGCCATAATCAATATTCCCGTCAAACATTTCATAAAGCGCTTTGAGACGTATCGGTTTTTCCAGATATGGAATAGCCTTAGTCATGGCATCAATGGTCTCTTCAGAAACAAGAAGCTGAACGTCTAAGTCTTCGCCGTTCAGATAGCAGCTAGCTAAATGAGAATAGATGGTATTGGCTTGAATACCTCTTTGGGTCGCTATTTCTTCAACGGATTTTCCTTGCTGGAATAATTCGTAGGAAATTTTCTGGGTACTCCCTGGTTTCGCATTACCATGTTCGGCCTGGTAATCAAGGATTGCCTTCATGAAGGAATCTCCATATAGCTGTAGCTTGCGATCACCAACGCCTGATATAGCACGCATCTCTGCATCACTTACAGGCTTGGCTGCAGCCATTTCTTCTAAGGTGGCATCGGAAAATATAATATAGGGTGGAACGCCTTTTTGCTGAGCTAATTTGCGTCTAAGGGCGCGTAGCACCTCGAACAACTCATCGCGTAGTCGATCAGCTTTGGTTTTCGTCTTGAGCTGCACCTTCTCTTTTTCACGACGCTCCTTCAAGGTCGCGATTCGTACAAGCTCAACTTTTTCTGCTTCAAACAGTACTCGCTGACTTGCAGGTGTAAGCCTAAGAACACCATAATGATCATAGGCTACTTCCAAGAAGCCAAGGTTTATCAATTGTGAGAGATAGCTCAACCAAGCGGAGGCGGGTATGTCCCGACCAGCTCCGAAGGTCTTAATTTGATCATATCCTAAGTCGCGAATCTCTTTTCTGCCAGATCCTCGAAGAATATCAACTAACAAGTTTAAGCCTACTTTTTCGCGTAGGCGATATACCGCAGAAAGTGCTTTTTGAGCTAAAACAGTACCATCAAATGCTTGAGGCGGGTTACGGCAGATATCACAGTTGCCACAGTTTTCTTGATGGTCCTCGTTGAAGTAATTCAGAAGGATTCGGCGTCGACACGCAAGACTCTCCGCATACTGCTTCATCCGATCCAGCTTGGCTAACTGCACCTCTTGATTCTCACTCTCATTTTTTTGAATGATATCGGTGAGCATCATGACATCTTGATAGCTGTAGAACAACATGGTTTTTGCTGGCGCACCGTCCCTTCCCGCTCGACCAATTTCTTGGTAGTAGTTTTCGAGATTTTTGGGGAGGTTGTAATGGATCACCCAACGCACATTGCTTTTATCGATTCCCATACCGAACGCGATCGTGGCACACACGATAGGGATCTCATCCCGGAGGAACTGATCTTGTACTTTTGCACGATCCTGGCTGCTCATACCAGCGTGGTAGGAGGCTGCCTTAAATCCTGCTTTCACCAGATCTGCAGCTAGTTTCTCGGTACTTTTACGACTTAAGCAGTAAACAATACCACCATCACCAGGATGTTGCTTTAGGAACTGAAAAATCTGCTCCTTTCGACGTTGCCCCGGACGAACTTCCAAGCTAAGATTTGGTCGGTCGAAGGAGGCAAGGAATACCTCGGGAGTGTCCAGCTTCAATTGTGTAATGATGTCATCTCTGGTAATGCGATCCGCGGTGGCAGTTAGTGCGATTACAGGAACATCTTTAAACTGTTGCTTAATGAATTGTAGCTGCGTGTACTCCGGACGAAAGTCATGGCCCCAGGCAGATACACAATGCGCTTCATCAATAGCGACTAGTGCTAAGTTGGCCCGTTGCAATAGGGGCAAAAAGCTTTCTGAACAGACTTTTTCCGGCGAAACATAGAGAAGGTCTAAGTTTCCTTGAAAGAAATCATCTTCGACCACTTGCTGTTCGGTAGCGTCCAAGCTACTATTTAGAAAGGCCGCCTTCACGCCATTTGCCCGTAGCCCTACTACTTGGTCCTGCATGAGAGATATCAATGGAGATACTACGAGTGCAGTTCCGAGCATGGTTATGGCCGGAATTTGAAAACATACAGACTTACCCCCTCCAGTAGGCATTAGCACCAACGCATCCTTTTTCTGGTACACGGCTTCAATGATCTCTGCCTGCATAGGGCGGAAAGAATCATAGCCAAAGTACTGCTGAAGGGCTGCCTGGGCCTGGGATAAATCCATGCTGTGTTTTGTTTTTACTTGTGCAATGATAAAACAAAATAAGCGTAAAGTCTACTGCTGTTGGTCTCAATTTTTGAGACTAAGCTATACTATAATATAAGTGGGAGTATCCATTGCGTCAGACTAGCTATTAGGAGGATCGCAATCAAATTGAGCCAGAAGCCAGCCTTAGCCATGTCAGCTATTTTCAGATGCCCACTAGCAAAGACAATGGCATTGGGCGGTGTGCTCATTGGTAGCATAAAGGCACAGCTAGCAGCGAGTGTAACGGGGATGCAAAATAGTATTGGATCAAGCTCCATTCCCACGGCAATAGCTCCGACCACTGGCAGAAAGACCGTAACCAATGCTACGTTGGACATAATCTCGGTGAGGAATAAACTAACTGCTGTCAATCCTAACAAGATCCAGAAACCTGTCGCTGCTGCATCAGTGAATTGGGCACCAATTAAATCTATTAATCCTACACTTTTGAGTGCGTCGGCTAAGCTTAATCCACCACCAAAAAGAAGTAGAATTCCCCAGGGTAAGCGTTGAGTATCCGCCCAATCGAGAAGAAATCGACTCTTTTTCCAGTCAACTGGGAAGATGATGAGTGAGACGGTGGCAAACATGGCAATCATAGCGTCCGTGATTTCCAGGTCACCAGCTGCTTTATCCAAACCCAATTGAATATTGATTTGTTTCCGGAAAATCCAGGCTATGGCCGTCACGGTAAATACTATCAACGTACGGCGCTCGGGTAAACTGATCTTTCCCAACTCCTGAAGTTGAGAGTGAATGAGCTGTTGTGCTCCTTCAAAGCGCCCTAAACCATTGCGGAAGATGAGTCGTGTCAATACGATATAGGTGAGCAGAAGCAATAGCAGCGCGAATGGCAAAGCGAAAGCGATCCACTTGGCAAAGGATATCTCGGTATCATAGGTTCGTTCAATAAAGCCACTAAACACTACATTAGGTGGGGTGCCAATAATGGTAGCGGTACCCCCAATGTTTGCCGCGTAGGCAATGCCGATCATTAAACTAATGGCGAATGCGGCCGTACCTCTATTCTGACTTTGTTCATCTTGCCCTGAACGCAAGAGATCAATTACAGAAACACCAATTGGCAACATCATTACGGTAGTTGCAGTATTACTAATCCACATGCTCAAGAAACCTGTGGCCAACATGAAGCCGAGGATTATTCCATTAGCATTGGTGCCAGTAAAGCGGACAATTGTTAGTGCTATACGTCGATGCAACATCCATTTCTCCATGGCAAGAGCTAACATGAAACCACCCATGAACAGGAAAATGATTGGACTGGCATAAGGGGCCGCTGCCGTCTGCATACTGTACACCTGTAAGGTGGGCAGGAGTATCATTGGCAGAATTGCAGTAACAGCGATTGGCACAGCCTCACTTACCCACCAGATCAACATTAGTGCAGCTATCGATAAGACTCTCCAAGCATCTAGTTCAAAACCTAAGGAGGGCCCCACAATTAGCATCATTGCAAAGGTGGCCATCCCTAGAAAAAGTCCGATTTTCTTCATGCGTTGAAGTTATCAATAATCATCACCAATTCGAAGCCTGGAGGAGTTGAAGACAATATAGGGTGGAAATGGAATAAGCTTCTATCTTTGCCAGCATAGTCGGCAAAGCACTTGTCAGAAATGAGGTGCACATTCGCAGCTTTCTAAAACCATCCTCCTCCAGCTATTTTGTGCTCGTTAGTCAGTTGGTTTTAGGAAAGATGCCGGATAATTACGAACGGCCTAACCAACTTGAAACATGAAAATAGGAATCATTCGGGAGGGAAAAGTACCTCCGGATACAAGAGTGCCACTTGATCCTCAACAGTGTGCGCTATTGCGCTCCGAATATGGACTAGATGTTGTTGTTCAATCTTCTCCCATTCGCATTTTTAAGGACGAAGAATACGCCGCTGTAGGGGTGCCGATAGTCGAATACATTGGCGACTGCGACCTATTGCTCGGAGTGAAGGAGGTACCGATTGATGATCTTATTCCTGGTAAGACCTACAGTTTCTTTTCCCACACGCATAAAGAACAAGTATACAACCGTCCACTGCTAAAGGCGATGTTGGACCGGCATATTCATCTGATCGACTACGAGGTACTAACGGATAAGTTTGGACGCCGGGTTATTGCCTTTGGTTATTTCGCTGGTGTGGTAGGTGCTCATAATGGATTCTGGACTTATGGCCAGCGTACTGGCGAGTTTTCCTTACCTCGCATGAGAGACCTTTACAACTATGCCGAAGCAAAGGAGGTCTATGCAAAATTGGAATTGCCACCCATCAAGATCGCGCTAACTGGAACAGGTCGCGTTTCCACTGGTGCTGCGCAGGTATTGGAGGATATGGGAATCCGACAGGTATCTCCGGTTGATTTCATTAATCAAAGCTACGATGAGCCGGTCTACGTACAGCTGGTGAGTCGCGACTACTTACGTCACAAGGACGGTTTACCATTTGATAAGCTCCATTTCTATCAACATCCTGAGCAGTACGTTTCTGCTTTTGATCCTTTTGCCGAGGTTGCCGATTTGATGCTCAATGGTATCTATTGGGATAATCGTGCGCCAGCGTTCTTTAGCCAAGAACAAATGGGAGAGGAGCGTTTCAATATCAAAGTGATCGCTGACATCACCTGTGACATTGCTCCTGTATCTTCTATCCCTTCTACGCTAAGAGCATCAACTATTGCAGAGCCGGTATTTGGTTATGACTCGAAAACTGGTACCGAAGTAGCCCCTTACGAGGAAGGCGTGATCGATATGATGACTATCGATAACCTGCCTAGTGAACTACCACGAGATGCATCAACAGCCTTTGGTAAGATGTACATTGAGCAGGTGCTACCTCATATGTTAGCTCCAAATAGTGCTATGATTGAAAGGGCCTCGATCGCTCGTCATGGCAGATTAGGTCCGCAGTTTGGCTACTTAATGGATTTTGTCAACGGATAACTTTAGCTGAGTGCGGAGATGATATTCTGTTCTACTCGTTCGAGTAGATTCGTTGTCTCCGCTTTCACAAATGCTTTGCCGGTAACTTGTTCGTACAGTTCTATATACCGGTTAGAGACTTTCTCAACAAAAGAGTCTGGCATTTCTGGCATGGTCTGACCGTCTAAACCTTGGAAGCCATTTGCAATAAGCCATTCGCGAACAAATTCTTTTGACAAGTGCTTCTGCTTCTCGCCTTGTGCTAATCGTTCTTGATAGCCGTCAGCGTAGAAGTAGCGAGAGCTATCGGGGGTATGGATTTCGTCAATGAGATAGATTGTTCCATCCTTTTTTCCAAACTCATATTTGGTGTCGACCAGAATAAGACCTTGGGCAGCAGCCATCTCCGTTCCACGTTGGAATAGAGCTCTAGTGTATTGCTCCAACTGCACATAATCCTCTTCAGAGACGATTCCTTGCGCAATGATTTCTTCCCTGCTGATATCCTCGTCGTGCCCCTCTTCTGCTTTAGTGGCAGGCGTAATGATAGGGGAGGGGAAGGCTTGGTTTTCTACCATCCCATCAGGCATAGGAACGCCACAGAGCATACGCTTACCGGCACGATATTCGCGCCAAGCATGACCTACGAGGTAGCCGCGGATAACCATTTCCACCTTGTAGGGTTCGCAGGCATGACCAACGGCAACATTCGGATCAGGAGAGTGATGGAGCCAATTGGGACAAATATCTCGTGTAGCCTCTAGAAAGTGAATCGCTACTTGGTTAAGGACTTGCCCTTTGAAAGGAATGGCGCGGGGTAGAATATGATCAAATGCAGAGATCCGATCGGATGCAACCATCACCAATTGGTCATCAATAGTATAGACATCTCTTACCTTTCCTTTGTATACTGCAGTTTGTCCAGGTAGGGTGAAATCCGTTCCTTCTAGTGCTTGAGCTAACATAATTGTCCCGGTTAGTTGCCTGCGAAGGTAGCAACTTTATTATTGCGGAAATATCTTACCTTTCTAAAAAAATGGCACCCATGCTTTTGCCCAAACTTGCTTCTTTGACGAAGCCCCTATGCTTGCTGTGTTCTTTCTTATTACTGTTGAATAGTTGCCAGCAGAATACTGGCGATACTGCCGAAACACAAGCAAGTGTTACTGACACAATTACCACGAACGAGGCTGAAACTGACACCAAGGCAGAAGACGTCCAAGCAGTGCAGGCAGAGCCAAGTCAAACCTTAGCAGAGAACTTTCCCGAGGATCAAATGATACAGTTTACCGATGAAGGTCTAAACGGTCTTTGTGGTCACAAGTATGGTTGCGTAGAACAGCAAATTACACCACTGGGATGGTCGCCCGATGGGAAATTTGCCTACTTTCTCGAAGAGGCAAATGAAGCGGTTCAGAATACGACTATCCACTTTGTAATCCAGGATTTGGCGACAGATGAAATAGTGGAGCAGCAAACGTTTAAAGCCAGTGAACAGGCTGGATATTCCGAGGAAACGGACAATTATACGGTGCTCACAGTTTGGAAACAACAGGAAGCAAGTTACCGTGAAATGTTAGAGCGGCATAATGTGAAACTTGGGCAGGGCACTACATTGCTTTTACTAGGAGACTTAGCTGAAAGCATTCCTTTTACCTTTTCTAGTCGTGATAAGATGCGCAAGAATGAGCTTTTTGCCATTAAAGAGGTCGACCAACACTGGTTGGTAGCTGCCAACGAAAAGGGGGGTGAAAAGCGCATTGCTCAGCAGTATATGGGCAAGTATGACTTAGTCCTTAAGACCAAGCCACTGGGAGGCTTCGTGAGCCCTTTTGAAGAGCGAGTTGCTGTTCTTGAAGGGCTAGAAAAGCGAGGCTATGAAGGCCCGCCTAATGTGCTAAGATTGCAAATTGTTGGCTGTGATCTGAGTAAAGGCTTTGAGTAGAACTTAAGATACTACCTCACCGTACAAATCATAGTCTGAAGCTTCCGTGATTCTGACTTGAGCATAGTCACCAATGCGCACGTACTGCTTTGCGGCAGGTACCAGTACTTCATTGTCAACTTCTGGAGAATCATATTCAGTACGTCCAACAAAGAATTCACCTTCCTTTCGGTCAAAGAGTACTTTGTAGGTCTGGCCTACTTTGGATTCGTTGTGTTCCAGAGAAATACTCTGTTGGATCTCCATCAAACGATTGGCACGATCTGCTTTTACTTCTGCAGGTACGTCATCTTCGACCTCGTATGCTCTAGTATCTTCCTCATGGCTGTATTGGAAGACACCAAGACGGTCAAACTTCATGTCACGCACGAAATCGCAAAGCTCCTGAAACTCCTCTTCGGTTTCTCCTGGGTAACCAACAAGCATCGTTGTGCGAATGGCAATATTTGGTACTTGCTTCCGGGCTTCTTCGATCAGTGCTCTGGTTTCTGCCTGCGTAATCTGACGACGCATTCGTTCCAACACCGTATCACTGGCGTGCTGTAGCGGGATATCCAGATAGTCACAGACTTCTGGAAGTTCAGCCATGGCCGCGAAGATCTCTAGCGGAAACTTACTAGGATAGGCATAGTGCAAGCGAATCCATTCGATTCCTTCCACTGCTGCTAAGGCCCTGAGCAATTGTGGCAACTGGCGCTCTTTATAGATGTCCAGGCCATAGTATGTCAACTCCTGGGCGATGAGCATAAGCTCTTTTACCCCCATCCGTGCGAGGTTCTCCGCCTCCTTAACCAATGCTTCGATCGGCTTACTGATGTGCTTGCCACGCATCAATGGAATGGCGCAGAATGAGCAAGTACGATTGCAACCTTCGCTGATCTTTAAGTAAGCAAAGTGCTGTGGAGTAGTCAGGACGCGCTCACCGATTAGCTCATGCTTATAGTCGGCGTTGAGCTTAGCCAAAAGACCCGGTAGCTCAAGTGTGCCGAAATAGGCATCCACTTCCGGTATCTCTTGCTCTAAGTCATCCTTGTATCGTTGAGAAAGGCAGCCTGTTACGTACAGCTTATCAATGCCTCCTTGTTTCTTAACATCGGCGTACTGAAGAATGGTATTCACCGATTCCTCTTTAGCCAAGTCAATAAAGCCGCAAGTATTGACGATGATCACATTCGCGTCTTCTTCATTGCTGTCGTGCACGACTTCGTAGTCATTGGCCCGCAATTGGGTGATCATGTCTTCAGAGTCCACAAGATTTTTGGAGCATCCTAGCGTAATCACATTCACCTTATCCTGACGCAGCGTCCTAGCTTTCATTCTACAGCTTTGTTTAAGACCGCAAAGATAAGCTGAATTATAGCAGTCGGTGCAATATGTGAGCAATATTACGCGCGTCGTCAATACCACGGTGGTGTGTACCTTCCAAGGGTAACTCTAGTGCTTTTAATACACCAGCCATCCCAATCGGGTGCTTTAGTTGGTTTCGAAGCGCAAAAAGAGCTTTCACGTTTAGATGTTGTGCGCTAACCGGTAACTGCACTTGCTCGCGCTGGCACTGCCGTTGCATCTGGTTGTAGTCGTAAGCTCCAAAACTGGCCCAAGGGTGTTTCTTAGTTTGGAAACGATCAATGAGAATTTGACAGGCCGTCTTGAAATCCGGGGCATCCGCAACCATCTCGGGGGTAATGGTAGTGAGTTCCGTACAGAAGGGACTCACCTCCGAGCTGGTTGGTTTGACGAGAATTCCGTCATTAGCCAGTACTTTTCCGGTTGCTACTTCTAATACTGCTACGCCAAATTCAATGATATCGTGATGAACACCTTTGGGTTTTTTCCCCTGCCAACAGGTGGCTTCCAGGTCTATTACTATGATTTTACTAAAGTCGAGCGCCATAATGGGATTGTTTTTTGCGGTAAACGCAAATTAACGCACCAAAGTTCCTATTCAAAATTGAACGATCGGTTATACATTGGTGTATTCACCTTATTATACTCAATAATCTTTCACTATCAACGTTTAACGTCTTATGAAACGACCATGATTTTGTTTAGTCATAACCTCATACTTGGGAATGATTAAAGAAGATCATGTGAGAGCGTAGCGTTTACATGTGTGCAGAAGTTTTTCTGCATATTGGCGCAGTCGCAGAAAAAATTTAAATACATGAAAGCCACTCGAGTTTTCCTTTCTATTGGAATATTAGTTTTTATTCTTCCTACTGCCTTCGGGCAATTTGGGGCTTCTGCTCATTTACTAAGCGGGCAGGCTGACAACTGGGAATGGACTCCTCCGATCTCATCGCAAGACCGTATTGAGCTTGTCGGAAGCGGTTGGCAAGGTGGAATCGATTATTGGTTTCGGTTGAAAAACACACGTATTGAATTTCTTCCGACGCTTGCAGTAAGCCAACAGAGCCAGACTACAGGTCAATCTCCTTTTACACTAGAAAGCCAGATTCAGGGTGTTCACTTTTTCTTTAACACCAATATCTATTTCATGGACCTGTCTGGAGATTGTGATTGTCCTACTTTTTCCAAGGAAGGGCCAACCTTACAGAAAGGGCTATTCCTACAACTTTCTCCTGGCTATAGTCTATTTGATTTTGAATTGACGGACAATGAATCTGGACAAACCTATGAAGCAAACGATGGAGCCTTCAGTATTGGAGCAGGTCTTGGGTTTGATTTAGGCTTGTCGGACTTTTTTACGTTTACGCCAATGGCGGGGCTTCGCTATTATCCTTCAGTTACATGGGAGACGCTCAATGGGGAAAGTGGTATCATTTTTCCATCGGAGGTGGAGGCGGAGAGTAACCTCATTCAATACCATGTTGGACTACGCCTAGGCTTTCGCCTTGATAACTAGAGGGCTATCCGTCTGTATTCCATCCAGCTTAATCTAATTTTCTCGCTTCTCAACGAATAATCCAGCTTATTGGTAGCAAGCTTTACAAGAACAGAACATCTTAATTAAAAAAGCAGTGTGATCCCAGTTGTGGGGTGAGCACACTACCAAAAACGCCCGGCTTATGAGTGAACTGAAGCAGTTTTTTCTATTCTGCTCTGGTATCGACCAGAACATTCTGAAAGAGTGCCCTACCGATGAGAACAAGTACATGGGTATTGGTGCCACCGTATTCTTCACTGGTGTATTGGCTTTCTTTTCTTCGGCCTACGCCTTATTTACCGTATTCGATAGCTGGATCGCCGCAGTCTTGTTTGGGGTGGTTTGGGGGTTGATGATCTTCAATCTTGACAGATACATCGTTTCTAGTATGAAGAGCAAACGGGGCTTTTTCGGGAATCTGGGAATGGCCTTACCACGTTTAGCGCTAGCGATTCTTCTTGCTTTGGTGATCTCCAAGCCGTTGGAGCTAAAGATCTTTGAAAAGGAGATCAACGCGGAATTATTGGTGATGGAGCAAGAGAAGTACAAGCAGCAGGAAGATCGAATTCAGGAGCGTTACACGCCTCAGATTATGGCTTATGAGGCCGAAATTGAGCGCCTGCAAACAGAGATAGATACCAAGACCCAGGCTCGAGATGAAAAGGCCCTTGCAGCACTACAGGAAGCAGATGGAAGTGGCGGTTCCCAGATTCGAAATATGGGACCCATTTACCGTGCTAAGAAAATCGAAGCCGACAAGGCGCAAGTTGAGTTGGACCATACCTTAGCTGTTAACCAACCACAGATACAGGAGAAGTCGCTAGCCATTACGGAGCTTAAGACGAAGGTTCAAGAAGAGATTACCGCCCTAGAGCGTGGAGCCTTTGGAGGACTAGCCGCCCGTACGGAGGCCCTGGCTCGCCTGGGGACACAAAGTGAGGCTATCTACTGGGCGAGTCTGTTTATCATGCTACTTTTTGTAGCTGTTGAGACGGCTCCAATTCTGGTGAAACTCATTTCTCCTCGCAGTCCATACGATCACCTGATTGCTGAGCACGAGCAGCAATATGAGTTGGCGGCGAAGGAGATTATGGATGTCCGTCGTAGTGAGGTCTTGAACCGGATTAAGGAGAAGACCGAAGTCGGGCTACATCAAACGAAGGCCGATATCAAGCATCGGACCGCCGAGATTGATGCGGAATTACAAGATAAGTTGGATCGCTTGCGAAATGGCGGCTACATGCTCGAGTAATTGCATGCTAGCAAATAAGAAAGGCGCTCACTAATTTAGTGAGCGCCTTTCTTACTTTATCGCAATTCGCTTACAAAGGATTCGCAGCAAAGGTGTCGCCTTGACCAAGATCACCGGTCTTTAGCCCCTTGACAAACCAACGTTGGCGTTGCTCCGTGGTGCCGTGAGTGAAAGACTCAGGAACCACATAACCCTGTGATTGCATTTGGATATTATCATCACCTACTGCGCCGGCAGCACGGATAGCTTCTTCAATATCCCCTTCCTCCAAGAACTTGCGCTTCTTTTGTCCGTGATGTGCCCAAACACCAGCAAAGAAGTCAGCCATTAGTTCGAGGCGAACCGATGCGTCGTTGTACTCTGCTTTTGGTACACGTCCACGCATACGATCGACCTTTTTGGTGATGCCTAATAGATATTGCACATGGTGCCCTACCTCATGCGCCAAGACATAGGCCATCGCAAAATCACCAGGTGCTTTGAATCGGTTCTTCAGGGTTTGATAGAAGCTGAGATCAATGTACATCTTCTGGTCACCCGGGCAGTAGAAAGGGCCAGTGCCAGCACTAGCACGCCCGCAAGCAGATACAGTCTCTCCGCTAAAAAGTACTAGTGTGGGTTTACGGTACTGAACTCCAAAGTGTTTAGGAAAGAGTTCCGTCCAAACATCCTCCGTGTCAGCTAACACCACGGAGACAAACTCTGCTAACTGATCTTCGGCCGAATTCCCAGTAGTAACAGGACCATTCGTATTCTCGGTTGGTGCTGTGGCTACACCACCACCATTGAATACTTGTAGTAAGTCCGCTGGATTCTGTCCCATGATGAGTGCGAAGATGACAATCAGGATGGTGCCTATACCAAATCCTCCACCCACTTTACGGGCAGTGGAGCCGCGTCCACCACGACGATCTTCTACATTTGAGCTTTTTCTTCTGCCTTGCCAACGCATGCTTGTACTTGTTTTATGTCCTTTAAATGAGTGCCACAATCAGTCGTGGCTTGCCTGTTTAATAGCTTCCTTTTGACCAATGCTTCCGATGGAAGTCACATCATCTGAGATGCTATGACCTTAAAATTAGCAAAAACCAAGAGGGTAGGGCTTTTCGGTATGAAATTCTTTTTCTTTTGAGCCGTAAGTAAACAGTGTGTTAACTGCTGTTTTTCAGTTGTTTATATTCTTTTTAATGGCAATAATGAATCGTAGCAGTAGCCTTTATTCATTGTGCCGGACCCCGAGGAGATTCTAATTTTGATAAGATCAAGGAACTAGACAAGCAAGAATGAAAGAACTGAATCGCTATAGCCGCGAATTAACGCAGAATGAATCCCAACCTGCTGCTCAGGCGATGCTCTACGGAATAGGGTTAAGTAAGGAGGATTTAGACAAGGCGCAAATCGGAATTGCCAGCACCGGCTGGGAAGGCAATCCGTGTAATATGCACCTTAATGGCTTAGCAGAAGTAGTCAAGCAGGGCGTTCAAGGAACGGACCTGATTGGACTGATCTTCCATACCATCGGTGTTTCGGATGGTATCAGCATGGGTACGGCGGGAATGCGATACAGTCTTCCAAGCCGTGATATTATTGCTGACAGTATCGAGACGGTCGCTGGGGCGCAATGGTACGATGGTTTAGCGACTGTTGTTGGTTGTGACAAGAACATGCCAGGGGCGATGATTGCACTGGCGCGTCTTAATCGGCCTTCCATTCTAGTCTATGGCGGTACAATTAGCCCTGGTTGCTATGCAGGAAAGAAATTAGACATCGTATCTGCTTTCGAAGCCTTTGGGCATCGGATCGCCGGTAATATGGACGATGAGACCTATCAGGGCGTGATTCAAAACTCTTGCCCAGGACCGGGTGCCTGTGGTGGTATGTATACTGCCAATACTATGGCCTCAGCGATTGAGGCCTTAGGTATGAGTTTGCCTTACAATTCAAGTTACCCTGCTGGCAGTGCAGAGAAAGAACAAGACTGTCTTCGCGTAGGGCCAGCTCTTCGCCATTTATTGGAGCAAGATATTAAGCCACTGGACATTCTTACCCGTAAGTCCTTTGAGAATGCGATTACGCTGATTACGGTACTAGGAGGATCTACTAATGCAGTGCTCCACCTAATTGCAATGGCAAAAGCAGCCAATGTGGATATCACTATTGACGATTTTCAACGCATCGCGGATAAGACGCCTTACCTCGCAGATTTGAAGCCTAGTGGCAAATATGTGATGGAAGATCTTTACCACGTAGGTGGTGTGCCCGCAGTTATGAAAATGCTCCTGGAGGAAGGCTACCTGCACGGTGACTGTATGACGGTTACAGGCAAGACAGTGGCAGAAAACTTAGCAGAACTACCGGGACTTAAAGAAGGTCAGGATATCATTTATCCCTTTGATCAGCCCCTAAAACCGAGCGGACACATCCGTATCCTCTACGGGAATTTGGCAGAAGGAGGGGCCGTAGCTAAGATTACGGGTAAAGAAGGAGAGCGTTTTCAAGGTCCTGCACGTGTGTTTGACGGCGAGGCGGCAGCAAACGCAGCCATTACGAATAAAGAAATACAGCCTGGTGAGGTCATCGTTATTCGGTATTGTGGCCCTAAGGGAGGGCCTGGAATGCCAGAGATGTTGAAGCCAACTAGTGCTATTATGGGCGAAGGCCTAGGTAAAAAGGTTGCCCTGATTACTGACGGACGGTTTTCAGGGGGAACCCACGGTTTTGTGGTAGGCCACATCACACCGGAAGCTCAGGTAGGTGGCGCTATCGGTTTACTGCAAGACGGTGATGTCATTACCATTGATGCTGTACAAAATACCTTGACCGTTGATCTATCAGAAGAAGAATTAAATGCGCGCCGCGCAGGTTGGGAGCCAAGGCCATTGGCCGCTTCTACCGGTGCACTACGCAAATATGCACAACTAGTGAGCAGTGCTAGTGAGGGCTGTGTCACTGATGAATTTGAGCCCGTTTCAACCACCTTAAAGTCAATGTCATGAGTCAGCAGACTACCGCTGATACCATTCAGCAAAAGCAAAGCGCTACACCTACCCGCGAACGTATCAGCGGTGCCGAAGCCGTTCTTCGGTGCCTACTAGCAGAGGGTGTGGATACCATTTTTGGTTATCCTGGTGGAGCGATTATGCCGGTATATGATGAGCTTTACCATTATGAAGATCGACTGACTCATGTACTCCCTCGTCACGAACAAGGGGCGATCCATGCAGCAGAAGGATACGCACGTGTAACTCGTCGAACGGGCGTCTGTATGGCGACCTCAGGTCCGGGAGCAACCAACCTGTTTACAGGGCTTGGTGATGCATTGCTGGATAGTACGCCCTTGGTTTGTATCACAGGCCAGGTAGCTAGTCACTTACTTGGTAGTGATGCCTTTCAGGAAACAGATGTGGTCAATAGTACGATTCCGTTGACAAAATGGAATTACCAGATAACCAAGGCGGAGGAGATTCCAGCAGTATTTGCAAAAGCATTCTTTGTTGCTAACTCAGGCCGCCCAGGACCGGTAGTTATTGATATCACGAAAGATGCCCAGTTGGCCGATCTAGATTTCTCGTATCAGCGTCAACATTACGTTCGTTCCTATCATCCATTACCAAAGATTGATTCAGCACAAGTAATGGCGGCGGCAGCGGCTATTAACGCCGCTCAAAAGCCGATGATACTGGCTGGGCACGGGATTCAGATTGCAGGTGCTCAGGATGTATTCAAGGCATTTGTTGAAAAAACGGGAATACCACTAGCTTGTACAATTCATGGGCTATCCAGTATTTCCTCTCGACATCCTTTGCACACTGGTATGTTAGGCATGCATGGTAATTATGGGCCCAATATGAAGCAGAATGAGTGTGATCTGCTCATTGCTATAGGCATGCGCTTCGATGACCGAGTTACTGGAAGACTAAGTGCGTACGCCAAGCAAGCGAAGGTTATTCATATTGAAATTGATCCTTCGGAAATCAATAAGAATGTCCCTGCAGACTATCCCATTTTAGGAGATGCAAAGCAGGCGTTAGAGGCGTTGATGCCTTTGGTGAAAACCAAGTCCTATCCAGAATGGCTGGAGTCTTTTGCTGAATGTGCCCGTATCGAGCAGGAGAAGGTAATTGACAATGCTCTACAAGCCACTGAAGATGGGCAGATTCGGATGGGGATGGTAGTAGATAAGGTCAGCAAGCAAACTAAGGGGCAAGCCGTGGTGGCAACTGATGTAGGACAACATCAGATGATTGCCGCTCGCTACTATGTCTATGAATCAACCAATCAATGGGTTTCTTCTGGTGGAGCTGGCACTATGGGCTACGGGCTTCCTGCAGCTTTTGGGGCAAAATTTGCTCAGCCAGAACGAGAAGTTGTCGCCTTTATTGGTGATGGAGGCTTCCAGATGACCATACAAGAATTAGGGCTTTGCGCCCAGTGGAAGGTTGGGGTAAAGATCGTATTGCTAGACAATAATTTTCTTGGGATGGTACGTCAATGGCAGCAGCTTTTCTTTGATCGGCGCTATTCCTCAGTTCATCTGCAAAACCCTGATTTTATCAAGATTGCGGATGGTTTTGGCGTGCCGGGTAAGACCGTTGACAAGCCAGAAGAATTAGATGAGGCTATTGCCGAAATGCTTGCTCACGATGGTCCTTACTTGCTCCACGTTCGAGTAGCGAAGGAAGAAAACGTCTTCCCAATGGTACCATCTGGTGCCGCTGTAAATGAAATTGTTCTAACTCCTGAAGAACTAAAAAAGTAAGGTCATGACCCAAGATTATACGATCACCGTCTTCTCTGAGCACATCACTGGTATACTGTCGCGTGTAGTTTCTGTGTTCACTCGCCGGCATATAAGCATCGAGAGTCTGACGACAAGCCAGTCTTCTCTGGAAGGAATTCACCGCTTCACTATCGTTGTTAAAGTGACGGAAGAGATGGTGAAAAAGTTAGTAGCACAGCTAGATAAGCAGATTGATATTATCAAAGCTTTCTACTATACTCCGGATGAAACAGTATACCAGGAAATTGCCTTGTACAAGGTTCCATTCAGTATGTTCTGTGATGGCAATAAGGTAGAGCGCCTGGTACGCTCACACAATGCCAGGATCTTGGTAATAGAGCCGGAATACGTTGTAGTAGAAAAAACCGGGCATCCTGAGGAAACCGAGGCACTGCTGGAAGAATTTCGGGCCATTGGTGATATATACGGCTTCGTTCGTTCTGGACGGGTAGCTATCGTTAAACCAATGGAGCGTCTCAACCGCTACCTGGAATCTTTGCCGGCCATGGAAGAAATTGGTTAATTCACCAATTTTCGAAGTCCTTTACGGTATTCTCTCGGACTTACTCCGGTAATTAAGCGGAATTGCTTGTTGAAGTGAGAAAGGTTATTGAAGCCACTTTCAAAAGAGATGGCAGCAATACTCATGTGCTCGTCCCGTAGTAACCTGGAAGCGTAAGTAATCCGAAACTCATTGACCATTTGAGTAAAGGTACGGTTGGTCAGTTTTTTGAAATACCTACAGAAAGCAGGGACCGTCATGTTAATCAATTTCGCTACCTCTTCCAGCGGTATAGGGCGTTGAAAATTCTCCTCTACATGATGATAGAGTCGTTCCATGCGGTCTTGATCCTGAGGATTTACCTCTACCGCAAAGCCAGTAGCATTCAATGACTGATAGTCAGAGGTGGTTGCCATTTGCTGCAAAACACTAAGTACACCTAATAACCGATCGAATGGTGACATATCGATCAAGCCAATAAGGGTTTGACCAATCTCATGTTTAGTAGATTCGGTGAATGCAATACCTGTTCTCCCGCGATCAAATAGTTGCTTGATGGCCTTCATTTCGGGGATGTCCATGAATTGATTACCTAGGAAGTCTTCTCGGAGCTGAAGTACCACTTCTCGACTCTTGGGTGCATAACTTAGATGCGGTAAGTTAGGTCCAAGAAAAATCAGTTCTCCATCCTCGTATCGCCCGATATGATCCCCAATATGTCTTTTACCATTACCCTCGGGTATGTAGACGATTTCATACTCTGGATGGAAGTGCCATTGTGGCTTATCGTGGCAGGATTGGTCAGTGAATTGATCCAAAAAGAAGGAATTGCCGAAAACCGGATCAATTTTTTCAAAAGTGGGCTTCAGTTTGCTTTCCATTATTGTTGTGCCTTCTTGCTTAATATTGTCTAAAATAATACAAAATTAACTCTCAAAAGGTTTTAGAGAGCGTTCTATTGTTAGAATACCACCTGGACTTGAAGTGTGAGGCTGTAATTTTGTGCCCATGAAAAATGATCAATTAGCGGACGTTGGAGTGAAAGTAGTCTTGATAACTGGAGCATCATCTGGTATTGGGGAAACGACTGCAAAGTATTTTCATGAGCGAGGTTGGACGGTGTTCGGGCTATCACGCTCGGGGCGAGTTCCAGAAGGGGTTCAGGCCCTTCTTGCAGACGTAGCCAAGCCCGAAGAAATCCAGGCTGCAGTGCAGGAAATAATGAATCGGACTCAGCGATTGGATGCAGTTGTACATGCAGCAGGGATTGGCGGATCCGGGAGCTTGGAAGACTTTCCATTGGAAGAAGTGCGAAAGATTATGGACACCAATTGGTATGGATCAGTACACCTTCTACAAACCTGTTTGCCACATTTGCGGCAGCGCTCACGAGCAGCTTTTGTGGCCGTAAGTTCAATAGCTGGACTTATGGGAGTACCATTTCACGGTGTATATAGTGCCAGTAAATTTGCAGTAGAAGCACTAGTCGAGTCTGCTCGCATGGAGCTATCCGGAACAGGAGTGAAGGTAGTTAGCGTCTGCCCAGGTGATACGGCTACACCAATAATTGGTAACCAGCATCGCGCTGGTGTCGAAGATTTACAACCGATTTATCAGGAGAACTATGAGCGAGCAGAAAGAGCTATGCGCGAGAGTGTAGACAAAGGGCTGTCACCTGAGCGGGTAGCTGCGATTATTTGGCAGGCTGTTAATCATAAGCAGCCACCTGTCCGCTACATAGTTGGCGATTTCATTCAGAAGCTTGCGCCTCTGGCAAAGCGAATATTTGGGGCGCAACTATTTGAACGCGTAATGAAGTTATACTACGGTTTGAGTTGATACCGCCTATTACTGGTCGAAAGCGAATTACGAAGGTTTATTACCAGAGGATCGGATGTTCACCAACTTGCGAAGCAAATCGAACCAGAACGGGGCGCCGAGTGAGATAGCTAATGCCGTTACCAGATAGCCTAGTATCTTGGCTATCCAATCATAGGTGCCATAGTTGCTGAAATCCATATTAGCCCAACCAAGCCCAAGCGGTGCGCGTACACTATTGATCTCGTTGTCTACTAAACTTTGGAGCGCATCTAGGGATTGCTCGAAAGAGGGATCGACCGGACGAACAAGCGTTTCTTCCTGAGTTTGTACGTAACTGTCGGCTAATGCAACGACTTGCTGTAGTGTCTCTGGATCACTAGCAAGACGCTCATAGATTGAAAAGGTATCAGCATTGAAGACTAGTGCAATTAAGATACCAACCCAGATAAGAATCTTCTGTGTGTAACGCTTATACCAGCCAGAAGCACGATCCATCACATCGTTATACCATTTTTCGATATTGCCTTTGAATTGATCCAACTCATTATCCGCATCGCGCAGAAGCTGATTGAGCACGTTACGCAGGTCTTCATCTGGTAATGTGTCGATTTTTTCTTTGAGTTTTTCCACCCCTTCATCTTTCAGTATGATGTCGAAGAGAATGCTTTGGAAGGTTTCAGAATCCATATAGGAAGGAGGTCCTTGGGTGGTCCTACTGTATTGCTGAGAGAGGTGCTTGTATAGCGAGTTTCCCTTGAATTCGGCAAGAAGACCTTCTGATTCATCGCTGCTGGCAAGCATATTGCGCAGTGCTTTTGTCAAGTTGCGACCACGAAGGTGAAAGAAGGAAGCCAACAACTCCATAATAGTCGTGGCCAATAAACTTAATAGGAGAAGAACAAATACGATACCGATTACAACGGTTAGAATAGTCATAGTGGGTACAGGTAGGTAACAGAAGTTGGATGAACCTTTATCCGTGGAAAGATAGGATATTTTGTTTGAATTGCTGACATCCCATCGGAGTTGCACTGGTGGGCATACGTGAGAAACAAGTCAATCGATAACATATTACAGAAACTTATATCCGAATTCTACCGGAGTAGAAAAAGGGTATTCTTAAAAACTTGTTTTACATTTGTTTGGTCCGTGTAATCAATTCCCAGTTGTACCATACTTGCAATTATCTATCTGTTTGGTGTTGAAGAACCGAGCAGGAGGAGAGACCCTGAAATCATTTAGGGGATTGAATTTTTGTCAACAAACCAAATGTACATTATGAGAATTTTTTACTGCTTGCTAGGCGCGCTGCTCCTTAGCGTAGCTACACTTTCAGCTCAAGAAGAAAAATGGGACGGAGGCTTTTTCCTTGGTGGCGCTAACTACGCTGGGGATTTATTAGAGCCAGATTTTTTTGATTTAGGAGAGACCAATGTTGCTTTTGGGTTTATGCTCCGTCGGAATATTAGTAATACCTTTGGAGTTAGGTTGGGCCTGACGACAGGAAAGCTTACAGGGTCGGATTTGAATGCTGATGAGCCTGATTTGGTTAGGAGGGGATATTCCTTCGAAAACCGATTGACTGAGCTAGGTTTACATGCTCAGTTTGAACCTTTTGCTAATAACCGTTATCGTGGTGGCTTCCGGAAAATTCTTTCACCATATATTTTTGCTGGTCCAAATTTGATATTCAGTAATCCTGAGACTGATTTTGGTGTCAGTGATAATGAACGAATTCAGCAAGACCAAGATGCGGCCAATCAAACAACTATTTCTGTTGCTGTTGGTGGTGGTCTGCGGTATGACATTACACGCAAGTGGAACCTTGGCCTAGAGCTAGGTCTACGACCTGCTTTAAATGATCTGATTGACGGTGTTGAGATTGCTGGAAATCCAGATAAGGACGACTGGTATATCTTCGGAGGACTCACCCTAACCACCCGCTTCGGTGCTAAGGATACCGACGGTGATGGTATTGCTGATGACAGCGACAAATGTCCAAACACGCCAGGTATTACGGCTACAGGTGGTTGCCCAGATGCCGACCTAGACGGCATTGCTGATAACCGTGATGCGTGCCCAGATGTAGCTGGTGATAGTAAGTTTAACGGTTGCCCAGATTCGGATGGCGATGGCGTAGCCGACAACCAGGATAATTGCCCTAATACTGCAGGTATTCGTCGTTACCGTGGGTGCCCTGATACAGATGGTGATGGCGTAGCCGATCCTGTTGATATTTGTCCTACGATTGCCGGTGTAGAAGCACTAGATGGTTGCCCTGATGCTGATGGCGATGGTGTAACCGATGCCGACGATGCTTGTCCGCAGTTGCCAGGTATTGCGGAGGCAAATGGCTGCCCAGATGCCGACCTAGACGGTACTATCGACCCTAATGATAAGTGTCCAGAAATTCCTGGCGATCCGAAGTTTAGTGGTTGTCCTGATACTGATGCGGACGGTATCGGAGATGGTGATGATGCTTGTCCATCCAACGCAGGTCCACTTGAGAATGATGGTTGTCCAATCATCGCACAAGAGGATCTCGAGACATTAGAGCTTGCAATGCGCAACGTGCGTTTCCGTACAGGTAGCGATCGGATTTTGAGTATTTCTCATAGTATCCTCGATGAGGTTGCTGAAATATTGGAACGTTATCCAAACTACAACCTGAAGATGAGCGGGTATAGCGATAACCGTGGTAATGATGCTGCAAACCAGGCTCTATCAGAGAAACGTGCTTTGGCTTGTTATCAGTACCTTCTAGTGAAGGGAGTAGCTCGTGAGAAAATGAGCTATGCGGGTTATGGAGAAACTAATCCAATTGATTCGAATGAGACGGCACAGGGACGGGCTCGAAACCGCCGGGTAGAGTTCAAACTAGTGATCGCTCAATAAGACTAACGGTGACTATTGACCGATAGGGAAGGGGAGCAGTTCTAACGACAGAGCTGCTCCCTTTTTATGTTTTGGAAGATACTTTAGCCATTAATGGCCCTTGGCATAAGTGTCATCGCTTGGTACAAATGCGCTGCTCCTGACTAAACCATTTCTAGTAGGGTTTCTTATCAGAAAATTCTTTTCTAACTTAGGATGCAAATACTAAGCCTTTGCGTTCGCCACTCACACTTCGTCGATTTCTCTATTGCTTTGTTTCCTTCCTTCTGCTTTTTGCTGCCACTCCGCTGAAGGCCACTCATATTGTAGGAGGGGAAATGGGGTATACCTGTTTGGGTAATAACCAGTATGAAATTCGACTGACTATTTATAGGGACTGTGAGAATGGTAACCCTGATGCCTATTTTGATGATCCGGCGTCCATTGGGGTATTTGATGTGAATAATGTCTTACTACAGGATATACGAGTGGATTTAATGGGTGATGATACCCTTGCTCCTACCTTGACGGATGAATGCTTAGTCGTTCCACCTGATGTCTGTGTTCATACAACTACCTATCGCACAGTAGTGGAGCTTTTGCCGCGACCTGGAGGTTATCAACTGGCTTATCAACGTTGTTGCCGGAACTTTACGATCGCCAATATTGTGGAACCGTTAGCAACAGGAGCTACCTATGGGGTGACCATTACAGAACGAGCATTGCAAGAATGCAACAGTAGCGCAGAGTTCTTACAATGGCCTCCGTTGTACATATGTGCAAATGAACCCATCATCTTTGATCAATCGGCGATTGACGCTGATGGAGATAGTATCGTTTACCGCTTGTGTACCCCCTTGGAAGGAGCTACCCCGAACATACCTAGACCACAGCCACCTAATCCACCTCCATACCAAGAGGTTACCTGGAATGATCCCCCTTATAATACCGCAAACATGCTCAATGGGCTTCCCGGAGGAGTTCCCTTGGCTATTAATAGTCAAACAGGGCTATTAACAGGGGTGCCCAATACGGTTGGGCAATTTGTGGTAGGCATCTGTGCTGAGGAATATCGCGATGGAGAACTGATCTCCACCTCTCGTCGCGATTTTCAATACAATGTGGGTATCTGCGGGAGCACCACTGCAGCCTTTCTGGCTCCAGAACTACAATGCGATGGACTGGAGGTCAGCATGTTTAATGAAAGCTTAGGGACAGAAAATTTCTTATGGATCTTTGGTGACCCAGATAATCCACTGGGAACTACCACAGAAATTAATCCCACCTTCACTTTCCCGGATACCGGACTCTATGATATTACTTTAATCGCCGAGCCAGGAGGCAACTGCGCAGATACCTTCAACCAGCAAATCCAATTACTTCCGTTAACTCTTAACCCTGCATTTAGCCTTGATACCTTGAGCTGCGGGGATAGCTTAGTTCTACAAATTAACGATCTGTCTGTTGATGAACTCTCGACTATTACTAGTTGGGAGTGGACAATTAATGGAATGGTATTTAGTAACGATCCTTCCCCTGAACTGATTATTACGGCGCAGGGCGAATATACCATTGAACTCCTGTTGACCGCTGAAAATGGGTGTCAAAACGGCACCGCTACAGCCTTGACAGAGGTGGAGTTTATTCGAGAGACTTTGTCCGCGGATACCGTTTTGATATGCCCCGGAGAAAACATCAATCTCAATCCAATATTTATCGCCAGTTTGGATTATCAATGGTCACCGCCGGAAAGTCTGGATGATCCGAATAGCCCCAATCCAGAAGCGAGCCCTGACGAAACAACGACTTATGATTTGTTATTGACTGATCCCACATCAGGTTGTACTGCAGATCGTCAGATCACAGTGGTTGTTAGTGAACCGCTCCAAGTTGATCTTACCTCTGATTTTACTACTTGTGAAGAAACCGTCAGGCTCGAAGCTTCAAGTAATACTGGTATTCGCTACATCTGGTCAGAAGAACCAGATTTCAACCCGAGCTTAGGTGAAGGTGCAGTAATCGATGTATCACTCATTGGTGAACAGACATATTATCTATTGGTTGTTGACCCTGCAGGATGTGAGCTAGCAGACTCCGTGGTTGTCAATAGCCAGGCAGTGAATTTGCAGTTAGTCACTCAGGACACAGGGCTCTGTTTAGGCGAAAGCCTGTTTTTGGCGATTGCCAATCTAGACCCTGTGGATGTCCTTTCCTATCAATGGGAACCTGCACCTCAGATTGTTACAGGACAAGGTACCCCAAATCCAGAAGTGCAGCCGGCGGAAGCTGGTACCCAAGTATATACTGTTCTGACAGAAAACCAGTTTGGTTGTACCTCATTAGATACCGTACTAGTTACAGCAGTTGATATTAGTGATTTTGGAGTAGATTTCGAGGTAAGTCAGTGCAGTGGGAATACCGTCCTATTTACCGCCAATGAGGGCTCCGCTAATCTCTATCAATGGAATTTTGGTGATCCAGCTAATCCGGATGCCTCCGCATCTGGCGCAATGGTAGACTACAAATATAGCGCGCCGGGCTCCTATCAGGTGACGGTATCCTTACCGGATTACCTAGACTGCTCAGAGACGTTCACTATAGATGTCGAGGTGGTGGACGGTGGGCAAATTCAACCTGATTTTACCTGGATGTATGAGGAGTGTGGAGAAACGGCCACGGTAGTGCTCAGTGACAATACAACTGCCAATAATACAGCGATTGTGGCTTGGGAATGGACAATTGGTGGAGAAGCTTTCTCTGGTCCAGAACAGATGTGGATGGGTGATAGCTCCCAAATTATCCCGGTAACCCTGGTTACATTCGCTGAAAATGGTTGCGTAGATAGTATTCAAAATGTCATCAATATCAACTTGATTGAATTGGATCTTCCAGAAGACTTGGTCCTTTGTCCTGGGGAAAATGTTGCGCTGAACCCAAGTGGTAGTCCAATCTATGAGTATATATGGTCACCCGGAATTAGTTTGAACGATAGCACGGCGGTGAGTCCGATCGCAACACCTACTGAAAACACAACTTACTCCGTTACGGTGTCTGATGCTGCAGGTGTTTGTGAGCGTACAGGAACAGTTATGGTCACAATTGCACCTCCGATCTCTTATTCCCTAACGCAAGATACCGTTACCTGTGAAGATGACTGGCTCCTTTTTGTGGATAGCAGTCAAGACCTTACCTACGTTTGGTCAGGTAATAGTGATTTTACCGAACCTCTAGGAACAGGAGAAACTCAAATGGTTGCACTCGATGGGAATTCCACCTTCTATGTGCAGCTTACAGATGAAAACGGATGTACAATACGAGATTCGGTCAATATTGATAGTCGAGCCATTGAGGTAGAACTTTCCGGCAATTCTTCAATTTGCGTAAGTGATACGCTAGAACTTGAGGTGATCAATCTAAGCGAAACGCCACTCACAAGTTTCCAGTGGCAACCGATTGAAGCCATTGTAGAGGGACAAGGAACTAATACGGTTCTAGTAAATCCAATGGAAACGGGAGCTATAACTGTTGCGATTGAGAATGATTTTGGCTGTACGTTAGACACATTTGTAATCATCAGTGTTTTCCAATTCCAGCCTCCATTATCTATTATTCCCGAGCAGGATACTTTGCGCCCCGGAGAATCAGTACAACTACTGGGAACGGTGGATCCTACCTATACTTATAATTGGAGCCCAGCGGTAGGGCTAAGTGCAACGGACATTCCCGACCCTATTGCTAGTCCTGAAGAGACGACACTCTACACCCTCACGATTGTTGATGGGAACGGATGCTCGAATCAGGCTAATGTGCTTTTGTTTATGTTTGATTCTCCATGTATTGACCCTTACATTTTCGTCCCGAATGCCTTTAGCCCCAATGATGATGACTTGAATGATGTCCTCTTTGTTGAGGGGAACGTGATCGACGAATTCTACTTCACCATCTATGATCGCTGGGGTGAACAGGTGTTTGAGTCCCGTAGTCAATCCGAAGGATGGGATGGTACTTATCGCGGGCGTGCACTGGCACCCGATGTATATGGTTATTATTTAGAGGTACGATGCTTCGGCGGTGAAGAATACCGTGCTCGTGGAAATGTCACCCTGCTACGATAGAGAGGAAACTCATCTTTCAGGGAAGGGGTTTGATCTCAATAGTTAATGAAATGAAGAGAATTTTATGCGCGCTAATGTGCCTGCTGATTTTGGCAGGCTGTTCCTCGGTGAAACAAACTGTCCCAAGTGTACCGATTGATACGGGATCGGTACCATTTAAGCTTGTGAAAGGTGCCATTGTGGTACCTGTAGTGATTGCTGGAGTAACGTATGATTTCGTGCTGGATACCGGAGGTTTTCTTACCGTTTCTGATGGTGTCAAAAAAAGAGAAGGACTGGCTGTAGCCTCAACCATTAAAGTCTCTGACATCAGTCAAATAACTAAAACGTTTGACATTGTTAATGTACCTGCTCTAACAATCGGTAATTGGACAATTACCAACAGCGAAGCTATTGTGTCCGACAGTTACGCATCCTATCCCAACCGCTGTTTTGGCCTTGACGGAATGATAGGTAGAAATCTATTAAAAGATGTGTTATTGCAATTCGATTATTCTAAAATGACCTTACGCATCACCAACCAAGCATCTAATCTAGTGCTACAAGAAGATGCCAGGCGGAAAATGAAAATTAGCAAACGAGGTTTACCGAGCTTGAATGTTGATATCAATGGCAAGAGTCGTTATATCGAGCTTGATTCGGGGTCTCGGGATTGGTTCAGTTTTCAATCCAGTGAGTCGCAACAACAATTGCAAGACGAAGAGACTGAGGTTTTAACCTATGAGGGGGTATTCTCTTTCGGCGTTTCCGGTAAAAATCTAAATGCAGAATCCAGGTATAGCACACCCGTTGATGAAGTAGCTATCGGAAATGTGACATATTCAAACTCCTATACAGATCTCTCAAAAAAATCTGCTCCAAGGTTTGGTAGCGGGCTACTGGAATACGGTATGCTCACTATTGATTACCTGAACAAGGCCTATTATTATCAGGCCTATTCTAATAATCCAGTTTCGATCCCTAAAGAAAGACCGAGCTTTTCCATTGCCAAAATAGATGGACAATACCTCATAAAGTGGGTAGCCAAAAACTCCGATGCAGAGCAAAAAGGCTTGAAGTATGGTGATCGGGTGTTGGAGGTAGAAGGAGCTGATGTAGAATCCTTCGGAAGTGAATGTGAACTCTACTTATCTGATTACCCATTTCTGGATCAAGAATCAGTGCAATTGCGGGTTATGACGACGAGTGGGGAGCAAAAAGAGGTAGTTGTTCAACAGAAATAGTAAGTCTCAAAAAAGAAAGGGCTGGCACACTTCAGTGCACCAGCCCTAATGTTTTTTCAATGATCAGTAGATTACTTGATCATTAGCTTTTGCGTTCCACGCTCGCCTAGTTCGTTAGTGAACTGTAGCAAGTACATGCCAGTAGGATAAGCAGTAACGTCAATAGATACGTTACGATCAGTACCCAACTGAACCTGCTCTAGCAACTGGCCAGTCAAGGCATAGAGGCTTACGGTGTGCTCTGCGTTGTTGTCGTTGCTGAAAGAGATGTTTACTACGTCAGTAGCAGGGTTTGGAGCAACCATTAGACCGCCCAAAGTAGACACGTTCTCTGTACTAGCGATAGTACTCTCATTACAAGAGTTGAACTCGTAAGTAGTCAACGTCATAGCGCTACCTGCAACAGTGAAGGTACGGTTGAAACCACCAAAACCATTGTCAACACCACCACAGCCAGAAAGGTCAGCCTGGTAGTTGTCTCCGCCACCGCCAGCTTCGCCATTAGGCCATCCGCTACCGTTAGCGTACTTAAATTGGTAGTCACCATCAGGAAGCATTACCGTAAGGGTGAAAACACCGTCACCGTCGCCGTCCGTCAAAGCTGCGTCCATGTTGGAACCTGGCTCCTGCCATTCACCCCCAAGTCCAGCATCATCCATCCAGTTACCGGTAGCAAATACACCAGCAGCATCTGGAGCAGTTACGCTCATGTCTACACTGAAAGTTACTTCAACTTGGCCCATCAAAGGAGCCGCAAAAACTGCAAAAATTACAAGAAAGTACAATTGCTTCATCTGAATCAATTTTTGGTTAAAAAAGCAAATATGTCTTATGTGATAGCTACACCTCTATAGCACGGGCTATCGGTGAGATATCCGTAACAGTTGGTTCTGTCAAAAGCTTGATGATGTAGGGTAGATAGAGCGCTAGGGCTTACCGCATTTCTCAGCTTACTAGTGTACACACTGGCAAACTCTCCTCAGGTAATAGCAATACAAACCTGTACTTTGCTATTACGTCATCAGCCTTAACTATAAATAGGATAGGAAAAAAATCGTAGCTAAGATACGGAAAAATATGACGGTGTGCCAAGTTTGGCCTCGACAGATTTAGAGCTCAGAACGTAATTGTTTGAAAGAGCGGTATTTATCCTAAACGAGCTATTAGCATTAGTAAGTACGTAAAAGACAATTGAGGTTTGGTGATTATTCCAGTCGCTTATGTACCTTTAGACGCTTAAAAATAAAGGGTCTGACTATGAAATATATTTCACCATTCTTGTTCGCAATCTTAATGTTAGGAACACTATTCTCGTGCCAACAAGATCAATCGAGTCAAGCAACAGAAGAAGAGGAAGTAGACCTCAAAGCTGCTTTGCAAGGTACTTGGCAGACCTTTCAAATCAATGTAGCAGTTAATTCTGCTGATGGTCTTGATACTTTTCGGACGGAATCTCTGACGGAAGCGCTCTGGAAGGATGTTTTCAATATGGAGCCTCCAGTATGGTACTTTCAGCCTGATCAGAAATTCCGTCGTGTCCACCGCAATCTAAATGGTGGAATTGTGGATCAAAGCCGCGGTATGTGGAATACCTTTGGGGATACGCTAGTCCTTATTGAGCCAGAGGCTACTTATCAATACTTGGTCAAGGTAGGAGAGGGGAGAGCCGCCTTTCGTACTTTCCTTGATTGGGATGCTGATGGTGAGTCTGATGACGAATACCAGGGGCTACAAAGACAGATTAGTATAGGCGTTGAAGAGGAATAGTTTACGGGTTACAGAACGCCAAAAAAGAAGACGGTAGTCTGCTCGATTAAAGCCAGCTACCGTCTTCCTCAAAAATGCCATTTCATCTTTTGTCGGGTCGACTATTTCTTATCGGCCGCTAACAGACTCTAAGTCACCAGAGCCACTTATGCGGGATTGTACGTTAGGCTTGCCGCGGTAGTAAACATCGCCAGAGCCTGAAACGCGTACATTGAGGTCTTGGGTTGCATGCACTTTGGCGGTACCTGAACCAGAGATGCGAACTTGGCAGTTGCGTGCGGTTAGATCGATAGCGTCAATATCGCCAGAGCCAGATATGCCTACGTCAATGCTATCGGCACTTCCGTCCAATTCAATATCGCCAGAACCGCTGATCCCAGCTTCAATACTACGTGCATTGGTGCGGAACTGTAAGTCGCCGGAACCTGAAACACCGACTTCAACGGTATTACCAGTGTTCTCGAAAGTGCCTTCTGTATAGATGTCACCAGAGCCACTAAGCTTTACGTAGTTCATTTGCTCTGCGGTGATGTAGATTTTGATCTTGGAGTGATCATCTAGGTTCTCTTCGGTGCTGATCTTCCAAATGCCACCGTCAACATCGGTTTCGATCAGGTCGATGATGTTTTGCTGAGCAGAGATGCGTACCGATTGTGAGCGGCCAGGAGTTAGGTAAACATCGGCATTGATTGTCAGGCGGATTCCCTCGAAATCATCGATGTTCATATCTTTTTCTACACGTGGTCCTTCGCCGTCGACACCGCGGCCCCACCATTTTTGGGCTTGGATAAAGGGGGTTGTAGCGAAGAAAAATAAAACTGCTAGATTCAACCAGGTTTTCATTGCTGAGGAGTTGTAGTGTGTGGTTAGAAATGAAATACAACAATAAAGACCAGCCCAGAAAAGCAAGGTTGCACCACCCTGTCTAAATAAGTAGTTCAAAGAGCATCTCGCGATCGTTAATGGTCTGATAATCAATTTGATTTTCATCCATTCGCGCAATTAATTTTTGATAATCACCTGATTGCTTTACCTGGATGCCAACCATTGCAGGGCCTGATCCGCGGTTGTGCTTCTTCGTGTATTCGAAGTGCGTGATATCATCATTAGGACCGAGTACATTGTTGAGGAAGTCTCTCAACGCACCGGCACGTTGTGGGAAGCGGATTATGAAATAGTGCTTAAGACCCTCGTAGAGTAGCGCTCGTTCTTTGATTTCTTCGGTTCGAGTGATATCATTGTTTCCGCCACTGACCACAACGACCACGTTTTTCCCTTTGATTTCGTCGGCGTATTGGTCCAATACCGCCAGCGTGAGTGCACCCGCGGGCTCCACCACCAGACCTTCTTCGTTATAGAGTTGTAGAATAGTGCTACAGATCTTTCCCTCAGGAACGAGCTGTAAATCATCAACTACCTCCTGCACAATATTAAAGGTGTTCTGTCCGACCTGCCTTACTGCGGCCCCATCGACGAAGGCATCAATATGCTCTAGATTAACGAGGCTTCCCTGTATGAGGCTCTCGTACATTGCAGGGGCACCGGCTGGTTCAACGCCGATGATTTTTGTTTTGGGGCTAATCTGTTTTACATAACTGCCGATCCCCGCGGCAAGGCCACCTCCTCCGACAGGTACGAAAATATAATCGATTGGGCCAGTGGCGCTATCCAGAATCTCTACACCAACGGTGCCTTGTCCGGCTATCGTTCCTCGATCATTGAATGGGTGGACGTACCCGCGGCCTTCTTCCTCTGCACACAATTGTGCTTCAGCGTTGGCATCATCGAAGGTGTCTCCAGTCAAGACTACTTCGACAAACTCCTTTCCGAAGAGCTTGACCTTGTTTACCTTTTGCTTGGGGGTTACAATGGGCATGAAGATCTTGCCGTGTACTTGCATCTTCTGACACGCAAAGGCAACACCCTGGGCATGATTACCAGCACTAGCACATACCACACCGTTTTTCAACTGCTCTGCGGTCATAGTAGCCATATTATTGTAGGCCCCTCGAATCTTGTAGGAGCGTACTACTTGCATATCCTCGCGCTTTAGCCAAATAGAGCAATCATACTGCTCGGAAAAGCGGTAGTTGTACAGCATAGGTGTAATATCAGCGATCCCTTTTAGTCGGACTTTCGCCTGATAAATCTGTTCTACACTGATTAATGAAGAGGATGTCATGATTGGCTTAGCCATTGCCTGAGGGGAGATTTTGATAGACCCAGAGTCGAATTAAAAAAAATACGCTCCGTAGGGAGAACGGAGCGTATTTACCAATAATCTACTGCTGTAGTTTTACTGTACAGCAAGTGTGGAAATTGTTTGTTTATACTTCCTGTGCCTTAGCAGCAGGCTGATTTTCTGGGCGAAGGCTCCGTACCACTCGTCCAGCTCTCCACATTTCACTATTGTGCAGTTCGTCCAATTCACACTGCAGCTTTTCACGGTAGTCAGGTTGGCTATTGGAATCGATTGAGCGTTGTGCTTCATTGCCAGAAGCTACGCTGTCGTAGAGGTCGTTGAATACTGGCTGAACAGCGTCGCGGAATTTGTCTTTCCAATCCAGGGCACCACGTTGAGCGGTAGTAGAACAGTTGGCATACATCCAATCCATTCCGTTTTCAGCAACCAACGGCATCAGGCTCTGAGTAAGTTCTTCAACCGTCTCATTGAAGGCCTCACTTGGAGAGTGACCGCGTTCACGAAGTACATTGTACTGTGCTTCAAAAATACCTTGGATCGCACCCATTAGCGTTCCGCGCTCACCAGTAAGGTCACTGTAGACCTCTTTCTGGAAGGTGGTTTCGAACAAGTATCCAGAACCGATACCAATACCAAGTGCAACTACACGTTCTTCAGCACGACCAGTAGCATCCTGGTGAATGGCGTAAGAAGAGTTTAGACCACGGCCTTCTACGAACATTCGGCGGAGGCTGGTACCTGATCCCTTAGGCGCTACCAAGATCACATCTACGTCAGCAGGTGGAACGATACCAGTGCGATCACGGTAGGTGATACCAAATCCGTGAGAGAAGTAAAGTGCTTTACCAGGAGTCAACTGCGCTTTAACGGTCTCCCACAGAGCGATCTGTGCCGCATCAGATAGTAGGTACTGGATAATTGTGCCGCGCTTCGCAGCCTCTTCAATAGAGAACAGTGTTTCACCAGGTACGAAACCATCGGCAACGGCCTTATCCCAAGACTTGGAAGGTTGGCGCTGACCAACGATTACATTGAAACCGTTGTCTCTTAAGTTAAGCGCCTGTCCTGGGCCTTGTACACCATAACCAATAATGGCGATGGTCTCATCTTTCAATACAGCCTGGGCTTTTGCCAGGGGGAATTCTTCTCGCGTGGCTACATTTTCTTCTACACCACCAAAATTGAGTTTTGCCATGATATGCGGATTTTTCTAGTTTTTGCATAGACAGGTCAAAAATGGGCATTATTCATTGCTCTGCGGCCCAGAGCAATCCCTTCATTTACCCATAATTACGATCTCATTAAGGGGGGTTTTGGGCGTATTCTTCTGTTTTACAGTTGATTGTGTGATGTGGACTTACGTAGATATAGATCACGTACAAAGAAAAAGGCAGATGCCGAGTTACGACATCCGCCTTCCTTATTGCGGTCTGATGGGGCGACCCACCGGCAATATTTCCTTACTTCTTGATGAAGCGAGTTACAACTACGCGCTCTCCATCATGCCATTGGAGCAAGTACATACCACTTTCCAATTGGCTGATATCCATGCTTTGACGTGCGATACCTGTTTGTGGAGCTAACTGCTGCTGGAACAATAGCGTACCACTTAGGTTATAACAGCTTACCATTTGACGGTTAGTCAACATGTTATCTGGAACGTGAAGCTGAAGGTTCAATACGTCCTCTGCCGGGTTCGGGTAAATGCTTAGCACCACACGCTCATCGGTTGGAATAGTCAATTGCTCATCGTCTTCAGGTTCGATATTGCCTTCGCTTAGACGCGTCACCGTTACGAAGTTGTCTGAAAGATCATAACAGTCATCAGACAATACTACTTCATCAGCATCGTCGCCTAGCATTGCGGTAATGTTACCGGTATATGAAAGACCCCAAATGCGGCAAACGCCTTCCGGTACGCCTTCAAAGTTGATTACGCCATCAGCAGAAGTGCCTAGGATTACATTTTCCTCATCAGTAATTACGTAGAGGTATGGTGTCTGCTCAATACCAGTGTTCACCATTGTTACGATGTCTTCTTCTCCGTCGTCAGTAACAAATTCAACATCGATGCTGCCATCCTCCGTGCTAACTGTTCCGCCTTCTGGCTGCTGACGCACCAGGGTGATGTAGTTGTTGGAAAGTGCCCAACAATCATCAGAAAGGGTAGCAGTGGTGATATCCTCCATGAAAGGAGGGTCAAATGCGCCAGTGAATACGACACCGTACACGCGACAAATGCCCGGTAGGGTAGGGTCGAAGTCGATTACATCTGTCTCTACGTCACCAAAAATGATGTTGTTTTGATCATCAGTGATGATGTAACGATATCCCGGATCGCCAGTGTCGTTGGTTAGTACAACAATATCAGCAATACCATCCTGTGGACAGACAAAGACAATTTCTTCTCCTTGGCTTGTGCTCACGTTACCAGCGTTGAGGCTCTCGGTACGCTCTACTGTTACGAAGTTATCCGACAATTCGAAACAGCTGGTTGATAGATCACCCTCTGTAACGATCTGTCCTGGTTCTACAAGAAGGCTGCCAGTAAAGGAAACCGCCCAAATGCGGTAAATACCAGCTTCTAGATTATTTAGATTCACTACTCCATCATCAGGAATGCTTACGTCAAGTACCGCGTTCATTGTATCAGTAACAATATAAGCGTAACCTACATTGGCTGTGCTTGTAGTGTTTACTTGAATGCCAGGCATGAAATTACTGTGGCAGAATCGAGTGAAATCACTACCGTCATCAAAACTCAATGTTCCACCTTCTGGGGTCCCAATGAAGATGTCAACAAAGGTGTTTGATAGGTCATTACATCCTGTGGATAGCTCTACTTCAGTAATGTTGTTACCGATAGATAGTTGTAGGTCGCCGGTGTAAGAAACACCCCACATACGTAGTGCATCAAGTCCAGCAGCTTCTTCCAGATCAATTGTGTTACCAGATAGAACCTGTAATACAATATTACTCTGGGTAGTCAGAACGTAGCTGTAATCAGCTTCAGATGAAGAACTACTGTTGATAAAGTTCACAAAATCCGAAGTACCGTCTGGGCAAGCATATACAGTTGTCTCACCTAGGTCGGTAAAGATCTCTCCACCATCAACTTGCGTCTTATCAACAAAGAGGAAGTTGTTACTGATGTCAAAACAACCGCTTGCTAGAGGGTCTTCGAAGATATGTGCACCAGGTAGTACGCTCAATGAACCAGTATAAGACAAACCATAGATACGCCAATCACCAGGGGCTGCCATGTCGAAATCAAAGGTTGGTCCTTCCAGGGTTCCGACTAGGATGCTATCCAGGTCAACGATTAGGTAAGTGAAAGCAGCTTCGCTTGCACCAAATACAACCACATCAAAAGGATCTGGCGTACCGTCGCCAATACAAATTGAAACTTCTTCTGCACCAGACTCAGTAAAGACTAAGCCAGCAGCAGGAGCTACATTTATTACTGTTACAAAGTTGTCTGAAAGGTCGAAGCAACCAGTTGCCAAGTCAGCTGTACCTGCATTAGTGCCGATGTCAGCTAATAGGTCACCCGTGAAGACTAATCCCCATAGGCGATATTCACCTTCTGGTAGCCCTTCAAAGTCAACGGTGTTGCTTTCAGCAATAAGGACGATCTCATTGTCAGTATTGGTCAAAACAAAAGAGAAAACACCTGAGCCCGTACCCTCATTAAAGAAGGTTAGGACATCGTCCTCTCCGTCACCTGGACAGGTAAAGCGATCGCCAGTTCCAAGCGTGCTTGATACTGTTCCGGCGTTTAACTCACCACGGATTACCGTTACGAAATCATCACTTAGGTCATAACAATCATCAGAAAGCTCAACTTCAGCAGCGTTATCACCAATGTTAGCAATCAACGAGCCAGTGTATGCTAGACCCCAAACGCGGCAAGTACCGGCAGGCGCTCCTTCAAAGTCGGCAGCGTCGCCAGGCTGTACAATATCAAGAATGTTGTTGTTGTCATCGGTAATGACGAATACATAGTCGGTATTACTAGCGCCACTAGCGGCAAAAGTATATAGGTCCGCTTCACCATCATCGGTACATAGATACAGTGTGGTTTCGCCATCTGTTGTAGCAACACTTCCGCCTTCTGGTGCTTCGCGGATAATAGTGACGAAATTCTCAGATAAGTCGTAGCAAATGTTGCTTAGTTCAGCATTTTGGATATCACCACTTATGCCAACCAATTGGCCACTGAAGGCAAGGCCCCAAACTCTGATTTCAGACGGTACGCTGAAGTTGTCAAAGTCAGTTGGATCAGTGCCAATGTTACCTAAGAAGTTATTGTTTACATCAGTAATCAAGTAGGTGTACTGAGCAGTTGTACTACCTGTATTGATAAATGATAGAATATCCTCGACGCCATCATCTGGACAAATATTAATCAAAGTGCTACCATCTTCCAGGCTTACCGTACCACCAATAACTTCATCACGGATGACAGTAACGAAGTTTGATGAAAGCTCATAGCAATCGTCAGTAAGAGCAACCTCGGCAGCGTTTTCGCCTACTTCGGCTGTGATCTCTCCGGTGTAAGACAATCCCCAAACTCGGCATTCGCCAGGAGCAGCTTGATCAAGATCAACACTGTTGCCAGCTAGTACGGCCAGGATATTGTTTTGGTTGTCTGTTACTACATAAGCGTAAGACTCGTCAGTAGCAGTGCTTGTATTGGAGAAGATGAAGAAGTCCGCCTCGCCGTCATTGCTACAAGCAAAGGCTTGCTCGCTGCCATCTTCCAAGCTTACAGTGCCGCCATCCACGAATGTGCGGATAACTACTACAAAGTTGTCAGATAGATCGAAACACTCTGAAGCCAAATCACTGGTAGCAGCGTTTGTTCCTAGTTCAGCAGTAGCATCACCCAGGTAGGCTAGGCCCCAAATGCGGCAGATACCTCCTGGTGCGTTCTCGAAGTCAATTTCTGGAGAGTCGCTGATGCTTAGAATAATGTTATCCTCGTCAGTAACAATGTACTGGTAATTGCTTCCTGCTGGTGCTGTGTTGGTAAGGGTCAGTACATCAGCTTGCCCATCACTAACACAAACAAAAACCTGCTCGCTACCATCTTCCAGGCTTACAGTGCCACCATCTGGGCCACGTAGGTCAACTAGTAGGAAGTTCTCGGTAATATCATAGCAATCGTCAGAAATGACGGTGCCTTCATCAACAGTGGTTCCATTCTGCAGTAGGAAGTTGCCACTGAAAGCAACAGCCCACACGCGAACGAAATCGCCGCCATAATCCTCAAAATCTGTGCTTGGACCAGCCAGAATTTCAATGATCGTGTTGTCAGTGTCGGTAATTAGAAAAGCGAGGTTGTCTACTCCCGTGTAGTCAGTGGTGAAGCCCAAAACATCTACAGAACCATCGTCTGGACAAATCGCAGCCACTGTGCTACCATCTTCGAAAGTAATTTCACTCACACTTACATCACGGTTCACGACTTCAATGCTGTTGTCACTCAAGTCAAAGCAAAGGTCCGCGATACCTTCACCGGTATAAGTGTCACCTACAGAAATCAGCAGATTGTCTAGGTATGAAACGCCATATACGGTGAATGAGCCCAAACCGAGAGCATCAAGATCAAGATCTGAGCTGGCCTGAATAGCGACAATTTCATTCGTTTCGTCATCAACAACGATAAAGCTGTAGGCAAGATTTGGATCTGCGTCGGCAGCCACTAGTTCAAGTACGGTACCGCTGCCACCAGCCATGCATTCCACAAAACTTGTGCTACCGTCGGCAAGACTAATAGAACCACCTTCAGGGCCATTGCGGTTAATGATTACGAATTCATCACTTAGATCGAAACACTCACTGGAAAGAGGTATGCCGCTACCAGCATCATCACCAGGACCGACAGTTAAGTCTCCACTGAATACCAATCCCCACACTCTACAAATACCTGCTTCTGCACCTTCAAAGTCTACCACACCATCGGTAGAGACTCCTAGAATAATGTTATTGTCATCCGTAATGACAAAGATGAAGTTGTCATCGCCAGTGTAAGATGACACGAAAGTCAATTCATCTGGATTTCCATCTCCAACACAGATGGTCGTTTCTCTTGTACCATCCTCCAAGCTGACGTCACCTGCGTCGAGAACACGCTTAACCAATGAGAGGCGATTGTCTGAAATGTCGAAACATTCATCGCTCAACGCATCTTCATTAAACACATCGCCCGCAGCTACGGTAAGGTTTCCGGTGTAGGCAAGACCTAGAATTTCATATGCTCCGGCAGGAATGTCTCCCAATTCGATACTAGTGGAAGTAGTTACATCATATACAGTACCATCTTCTGCGACGATAACGAAGACAAAATCAGTAGCTGTACTATGAGTGCTTGACAATTCTACAGTAGCGGTTGGCTCATCAGAGCTACAAGAAATGAAGGAGTCTGAGCCGTCGCTATAGCTGAGAGAACCAGCTTCAGGGAAAAGTCGAATGACTTCCACAAAGTTAGATGATAGCTCATAACATGCTGTAGACAGGTTGATTCCCAAGAGATCATCTCCAACTTCTGCTAAGAAATCGCCCACGTAAGCAACTCCCCAAACACGGCATATTCCGGGAGGAGCATTTGAAAAGTCTACTTGTCCGTCTTCGGAAATACCCAGGATAACGTTATTGTCATCAGTAACGACAAAAGTGTAAGGTTCGAAACTGCTATCCGTGATGAAGTTTTCTACATTGACTACGTCGGGATCAATACAGAGGACGATCTCTGTTTCGCCATTTGCAGTGCTTACTGCACCGCCATCTGGTGTCAAATTAGAAATAGAAATGAAGTTAGCGCTGAGTCGGCCACAGAAGCTACCTAGTTGCGCGTCTTCAATGTTGTCTCCTACTTGAGCCGTAAACTGGCCAATGTAAGAAACGGAATACACGCGCAGATTACCATTCGGTAATTCTTCGAAGTCGATAAAGCTACTCGTGCCGGCATGGACAATCGTTCCGGTTTCATCCACCACAATGTAGCCTACCGGCGTTGCCAAGGGGCGAGTACGAAAACGAATGCGATCTTCCAATCCATCGCCTTGGCAGAGCTCTAGATCTGCATCTCCAACGACGGAGATCTCTCCTTCAACGCAGGCGGTGAATACTTGACTCTGCAGATTGAAGCTGCAAAAGAGTAAAGCAATAAAAGTTAAAGTTTTCAGGATTTTCATAAATAAATATGTTTCTGTAGTTGCTTCCCGGGAGGAAGTGATGATGTGTGGCAAGATATTAAGGGTTTGCATATATGAGAAATTTTTGCGCTATGATTTTTGCAATGGTGGTCGCTTTCTCGTGTAGGGTGTTTATGCTGTTCGGCAAGGGCTGCTTCAACTTTTACTTATACTCGATTTTTGGCAGCTATGTTACTTGACACAAGATATATTTTTTGAATACGTTCGTTTTAACATATGCAGGCTTCTTATGTAATTATTTACACTTATCTTTAGCTATCTAAATTCTCAGCAATCCATCGATAAGTCCGGCTTTCCCCTTTTGAGGGGACGCTTCATGATCCCGCAAAAACTAAAACTGGCCGCCCGGATGGTGATATGCATGGAAAAAAAGCAACTTCTTTGGGTTCTAATGCTTGGCATTAGTCTCAATCTCTTCGCTCAGGGGCAAATCCGTACCCATACTGAGTTTTCAACACAAGTACTGGTCAAAGATATTTTCGCAAGCGGAGTTTGCGATAATATTGACGTGATCACCATGATTGGTCATGAAGATGGTGTGGGGTTTTTCGAGAATGGCTTGGGAAGTATAGGTATCGAAAGTGGAATTATCCTTACTACGGGTGTGACGCAAAACGCACATGGCCCCAATGATGTCACTGATAAGAGTACAAATCTTCCAGGACCAAATGGGGATGTTGATTTGAGCCGCCTTGCTAGTGGGAATGTCAACGATGCAGCTGGGATTGAATTTGATTTTGCTCCGTTGGATTCCCAAGTCCAGTTTCGCTATGTTTTTGCATCTGAAGAGTACTGCGAGTTTGTAGGAAGCCCATACAATGACGTTTTTGGTTTCTTCGTCAGCGGACCCGGTTTGTCAGGCCCTTTTGCTGACGGGGCAGTGAACGTAGCATTGGTTCCTGGATCGTCAGATTATGTGTCCATTAATACCATCAATTACGACGAGAACCCGGAGTACTATATTCACAACGAAATTCGCCCAGATCAGGAACAGTGTGGGCTACCAATTGTCAGCAACCCTTTTCAGCAGGCGATTCAGTATGATGGCTTTACTCAGGTTCTGACTGCTCGTTTAGATTTAATCCCTTGTCAAACCTATCATATTCGGTTAGTCGTTGGAGATGTGTCCGATGCTTTTTTCGATTCAGCAGTCTTCTTAGAAGCGGGAAGTTTTAACGTCGGACCCACCATTAGCGTTGATGCGATTGGTCAGACGGCAGGGGCTGGGCAAGTGTATGAGGGCTGTGAGGATGCCAGCTTCCGCTTTACACGAACAACCGATGCACCAATTGATGGTCCACTTACTGTTCAGTTTCATGCTTCTACGGCTTCTACAGCTACAATGGGACTGGATTATGAAGTACTACCTCAGGAGGTGACTATTCCTGCCGGATCAACCTTTGTTGATCTGCCGATATATAGCATTCTGGATAACCTTGCGGAGGGCGACGAGTTTCTTCGCTTAGTCCTGGATATTCCCTGTGCTTGTTATTCAGACTCTGCTGATCTCTACATCGTGCCACCTCCACCCTTGGAATTGGCTTTGCAAGATGCTTTCTTATGTCCGGATGATGAAGGGCAGCTCAGTGCGCAGGTGAATGGCGGAATTGCTCCGATTGAATATGAATGGTCAACTGGGAGTACTACTTCGACTACTTCGGTTCCTGCTGAGGAAGGTATTTTCCATACGCTGATGGTTAATGATCAATGTGGACAATCTGTGATAGATTCCGCTACCGTTTTCCTTCGAGATCCACCTCAAGCTATGCTTAGTGGTAGCGCTCAAATTTGTGCGGGAGATACAGCAATGTTCCCTATCCAGTTGGAAGGAATCGCTCCCTTTGAACTGACCCTGGATCTTGATGGGGAGGAGCTTACGATCATTGTCCCGCAGTCTGTAAGCGCTATTCCTTTGTCAGCAGCAGGACAATATCAGTTACTAGGCATTGAAGATGCAGCCTGTGTTGGAGAGGCTGCTGGCGACGCTTTTTTGGGTGTCTGGGAAATTGAAGCTACTGCCGATGTAGTAGACTTAACATGCTTTGGTGATACCAATGGCGAAATCAGCGCGCTGGTAAGTCAAGGGAGCCCCCCCTATGAATTGAATTGGCTGCAGACGGGGAGTACTGAAAGTACCGCTCAAGGACTGGCTGCCGGCTGGTACGAACTAGAAGTTACCGACGCTAATGATTGTGTTGCTTACTTTGAATGGGAAGTAGCTGGTCCGGATCAGATTCAAATAGAGCCGCCCAACTGTGAAGAGCTGTTGGTGGGCAACTTGAAAATTAAGACTGAAGGTGGTACCGGCCCCTATCAGTACCAACTGGATGATAGTGGGTTCTGGTTCCCAGAGGATGTGGTGCTTGAAGTCATGGAAGCCGGGGAGCAATATGAGTTAATTGTACAGGATGCCTTCGGTTGCGAAGAACGTTTCTCTTGGCTTATGCCGCAATCTTATCCTGACGGAATGGCCTGGTTGCCGGAAGAGATCAAGATGATTTTAGGCACTACCGAACCTTTGGAATGGGAGTCATATGTGCCGGATAACCTGATCGCTCAATTAGCTTGGACGCCGGCGGATCAGTTGTCTTGTACGGGGTGCTTGGATCCTTCGATCACGGCTATTCAGCCTTCGGAAATAAGTTTGATCATCGAAGATGTTTTTGGCTGTAAGCAGCAGTTATTCAGTGAGTTAATAATTGATAACTCGATCAAGGTATTTCTGCCTAATGCCTTTTCTCCAAATGGAGATGATTACAACGATGTCTGGCACATCTATGGAAATGAAGCCCAGATAGAGCGAATCGTTCAACTCCTGGTTTTTGATCGTTGGGGTAATCTGATGTTCCAAGCAGATGATTGGCCAATCAATAGCGACCGTCATGGCTGGAATGGTCAGTTCCGCGGAAGAGATCTTGATCCCGGGGTCTATGTATACAGTATTCAGCTCCGATTAGTGAACGGAGAAATACGAACGCTCGGTGGCGATATTCTGCTCATGCGATAACCTATTCTTCTTCGTCAGATTTCGTGCTCCACGGAACAGTAACCAACGCAGTGTGAGAATGACCGCAAAGCAGAAGCAATTTCTTATCGAAGTATAGCATCTGATTTGGAGAGCCATACCTGCCCGGGGCAGTAAGGATTTGCTGGAGCTCAAGACTATGGCTAAAGGAGAATAACACAAAGGTTTGCCCAGAATTGTAAGATCGCTGATAGGTAACAATGCCATAATTCGGTATAGCCACCAAGTCAAGAGATTGGCCAGTCTCCAGGTTCTGCAAATTGATGGATTCAATTAGATTAAAATCTTGATCTAGTTTCCCAATGGTCATGAAGTCTGCATCATGCAGATAGGATTTTGAAGAGTTGCCCGTGTTCGTTAGGAAGTAGTAGTAACCTTGATCATCCATAATCACATCTTGGGCATCGTCTAGTCCTGAACTTCTTAGTTGTCGATAACGCAGTAGCTGATAGTTGGCGTTCAATTCAAAAATCACACTACTCGTATATACATCACGCCCTTCATACTCTTGATGCGTACCAATACCGATAATTCCTCCATCCGGTTTGAAAGAAAATGATTTTGGGGAAAAATCATCGTAGAAAAAGAGGGCTTTGCGATCAACTATCTGGCCGTCAGGGCTAAGGCGATCAAACCCCACATTGTCGTAATGACTGGAAAACAACACGATGTCACCGGCCCCATCCAATTTAAGGAGCTCAAGACCACTCGTGCCGAAGCGTTTTCCAATATTCGTTTCCCAGAGGAGTTCTGCCTTTGGGCTAATTTTTGCTACGTATAGGTCCCGGTCACCGGAGCTGATTTCTTTGGTAAAAGCGACGTAGAAATTATCATCATCGTTGGTCAGTCCTCTTATTCTGATTCCTTTTTCATGGTGGATCACAATGGAATCTTCCATTTCACCGTCTGACTCTCTGAGTTGTAAGAGTAACTCGCTTCTGGACAGCTTACCGTCCTCGTAGATAGATCTGGTAGTGGCCAAACAGAGTTGTTTGGTCGTCCTAGCGATCCGGCCAAAGCTTTGATTCTTGAAGGATTTACTGGACAAGCTACCATCCGTTGCGCTCAGGACTTTCGGAGCCTTTGGTGACCAGCGAGTGAAAGTGGTGTCAACGGCAATTAGGTAAGTAGGTACTTCCAGCTTGTCTGTATTTTCCAGGCCGGGTGGAGGCGGTGGTGGAGGAATAGCGGCTGGTGAACGAAATACCTGGGCCACAAGAGTATGACTAAAAGCCAAGCAGAAAATCAATAGGGCGAAGTAACGCATGTTTAGAGATCTATTTCAGAAGGAAACGAAAGGTAACGATTCCTATAAAAGAAGAACGGGATTCGAAAGTATGACTCTCGAATCCCGTCCAAAATTCAATGAAGAACTAAGCGTGATATTAACGCATCAGCATCACATCACCTTTGAATAGTTCTGTTTCACCGTCGATGAATTCTACTTCCATGAAGTACACGAATACTGCTGAATTCAGCATCTGTCCACGGAATCGTCCGTCCCAACCCTCTGCAGGGTTGTTCGGTAAGAATTCGTAATTCTCGAATATCGTTTCACCCCAGCGGTTAAAGATGAGGAAGCTCTTAATCTCCACAATCTCGTTACCACCTTGAGGGAATAGCAAGTCATTCACACTATCACCATCTGGCGAGAAGGCAGAAGGCATAAATACCGGACGCTGCTTACGTACGATGACTGTGATGTTGTCGCTGACCGTACAGCCATTTACATCAGTAATCGTCACGCTGTAGGTAGTCGTCTGAGTAGGACTAACCGTCACGGCATCTTGAGATCCAATACCAATCGTATCTGGTTGCCAGACAATCGTATCAATTGGGATGTTTGGATCGTATAGTGCTTGTAGCGTGATTGATTCTCCTAAGCCGATATCATTAGCGTTGTTTTCTAGACTTGTGGTCAAACTTACTGCTACTTCGGTAGGCTCGATCAACTCAAGTGCTAGTTCTGTGAAACACCCATTAGCGTCGGTGATCAACAAGGTGTACATGTTGCCATCCAGATTGCCAAAGAAGGTGTTTGTGGTTGGCGCACCCCCATTCAAACTGAATGAGTATGGTGGCGTACCGCCGGCAACAGTATTGATGATTATGGCGCCATCGTTAGCCTGGAAACAACTTACTTCACTGATGCTCACATCAGCAACTGGGACATCAAAGTCGCTATCAACTACTACTTGGTCGGTAGCAACACAACCAGCTGCATTCGTAACCTCAATGGTATAGGTGCCTGGAGCACTTACATCGATCATCATCTCAGATGGATCCAAGATGATTGCATCCGGGTTGTCGCTCATCCAGTTGTAGGTAGCTCCAGTACTAGAGCTACCGCCAAGAACAACCATACCCATATTACAGGTAAGTTCTTGATCAAGCCCCGCATCAGCTACTGGCTCTTCATTAATCGTAAAGCTGATCTCTGATGTATCATCTGGACAAGCTCCGCCATCTACGGTGTAGGAGAAGGAATAAGTACCAGAATTCTGGCCTTGCGCATTGAACGTTCCGGCTGCTGCTTGGAATGCTCCACCGAAACTAGGTGTTGCTGAGGTTTCCGCCCAAACACCATTAGCGTCCGCATTTTGGAGGGCTGTTGCAAGGTTTACTACTGTTGCATCATCCGGACAAACAGGATCGATCGTGCCATCTAGACCTGCGCTTACTTGTGGGTCAACAGCTAGAATAAACTCAGCTATTGGCATGTATACACAGTTGGTGTTTACCTCATCAGTTACCTGTACAATTGTAATGGTGCTTTCAGCAGTTACATTGGTCAGGTTGATTTGATCACCATCACTTACGCCAGTGAGCTGCTGTGCCGCTCCGTTCACGGTGTAGTCGATAGTCACCGCTGTACCTTGACCTCCGCTTATGCTGATGGTTAGATCAGCATTATCACCTTCGCAAATTACAGCCGGGCCATCGAGTGAAATCGTGAGTGGCTGGCATGTAAGTGCGTTACAAGTGCCTTGTGCAGTACTACTTCCACAAGAGCTGGTTCCGCTTGCCGTTACCTCGATTATCACTTCCTCCCCGTCAGTTAGTCCAGTTACCGTGTAACTATTTCCGTTTTGCGTGCCCATTGGCCCCTGAATGACGCTTACTGTATAGGTGTCGGCGCCCGCAACAGGATCCCAGTTAAAGGTTACGCTGCTGGTAGTTGCGTCACCACAAGTAATCGTCACTGGTGGTATCTCTGCGTCAACAGTCACTGTTGCGGTAGCAGGATCGCTCACGCAACCATTATCAGTAACCGTAAGGCTAATCATCTTATCCCCAGGTGTATTCCACATGATTTCATATGGGCCTACACCAGTTCCACTTACAACAGTACCTCCGTCGAAGGACCAATCGTAAGTGGCCGCAGCAGTAGCGCTGCCGGTAAAGGTTATGATGCTCGTACCAGTAACACAGATCGGTGAAGTGACCGTAAAGTCAGCGACCGGCTTAGCATTAACAACTACGGTATAGGTCGTATCGTAGAAACACCCCGTTTGCTCGTAGGAGAGCGTTACAAGGTTGTCACCAATGTTCGCTACAGAAGGATCAAACATGCCGTTCGCGCTTGTAATGCCATCTCCAGACCACGTGATCATACCGGTAAGGTTACCGCCATTGATAACTGGAATTAGCATTTGCACACCTGCATCGTCACAGAATGGGCCATAACCATCTGTGCCAAAGCTGCGCTCTGCGCAAGGTTCACTTGAACAAGTTTCAGTGCTGGTAACTCCACCGCAGATATTGTCGGTCAATACTACCACTTCAATGGTGACTTGATCTTCTGGCATCAAATCACTGAAGGTGTAGGTGCGGTTGGCCAAATCTGGTGTTTCAGTTGCGCCAGCTGGAGCACTGATAACATTGACTTGGTACCCAGTGGCACCAGCAACAGCATTCCAACTAAACGTGATAGAGGTATTATCGCTATCGCAAGTGATGATAGGTGCGACTAATGAGTCCACGACCTCCACGGTAGTAGAGAATGGATCAGAAGCACAAGCATTTTCGGTTACCGTAAGGCTAATTGTTTGGTTTCCACCATCGGCCCAACTAATTTCATAAGGCCCTGCATCGGCACCACTTACGATAGTGCCGCTGCCGAAGTCCCAATCGTAGGTAGCCATAGCAGTTCCGTCACCGGTATAGGTAACAATGCTAATGTCGTCCTCACAAATCGGGCCAGTAGCAGTAAAGGATGCACTTGGTTGTGAATTGACAACTACACTGGTGGTATCCGTATAGAAACAAGCCATTTCTTCGTAGGTAGCAACAATGTCAAAGGTTCCTGGTCCGGTAGCTAGCGGATCAAAGGTGCCAGCCATGATATCGGTGATACCGGTTCCAGACCATACCAATGTTCCTGTGGTATTACCGATCAGGGTAGCTTCCAAGTCGAATGCTGCTGCGGTATTATCCAAACAGATCGGAGTTACATCAGTGATATCAATGGTGATATCCGGACAGTTCTCCAATTCGCAAGTACCTTCAAATGTGATATCCGGACAAGCTGTACCACTAATGGCAGTTACAGCTATTGTAGCGGGTTGACCTGGGGTGAAGCCAGCCATGGTGAAGGTCCTGTCGGGGTCTCCACCAGTAGCGAAGGCGTTTGCTGGAGCATCGATAATGCTCACCGTGTAGCCGGTAGCGCCGGCAACATCAGGCCAAGTAAAGATGATAGAATCGGAAGTCACTTCACAGCTAATCATCGGTGCAATCAACTCAGGAGCAACGCTTACCGTCTGCGTGAATGGCTGACTTGTACAACCATTTTCCGTCACCGTTAGTGTGATCGTTTTATCGCCGTCGGTGTCCCAGTTTACACGATGTGGGCCAGCACCCGTGCCTGGCACAGCTACGCCACCGTCGAAGTCCCAGGAATACGTAGCTTGATCGGAGCCCGATCCAGTGTACAATACTGTAGTACTATCCGTTACACAAATAGGCGTGCTTGCGGTAAAGTCTGCCGTTGGGATAGCAAATATCTGTATGGTGATGTCGTCTACATAATCACAACCATCTTCGCGATAGTTGACAGTTACTGCAGCTGATCCAACACCAGCATTGTCTGGTGAGAAGGTACCCATTGCTGCGTCGGTAATCCCATCGCCACTCCAGGTGAAGACACCATCTCCGTCACCTCCCGTGATCGTTGCGGTAAGGTCAAAGCTTGGAAGACCAGCCTCGAAGCAAATGGGTGCTACCGCATCAATTTCTACAGTGATGTCAGGACAATCTTGTGCCTGACAAGTGAAGGTGTTACTACTATTGCCACAAGGGCCATCGCCAAGTGCTATTACCTCAATCTCTACATTGTCACCAGCCATGAGGCCCGTCACGGTAAAGGTTCGGTTCGGTTCATCCAAGGTTGTCATTGCACCACCCGGGGCGCTTACGACATTCACTTGGTAGCCAGTGGCACCAGTAATATCATTCCAGCTAAATACAATCTGAGTTGTATTTGGGCTACAGTTAATAACCGGTGCGGCTAATGGTTCTTCTACTTCTGCAGTCTCCGTTACCGTATTGCTAGTACAACCATTTTCACTAACCGTCAAACTAACATTTTTTGCACCACCTGTTGGCCAACTAATCGTATGTGGTCCAGGCCCTGTACCAGGGGTAGCGTTACCACCAGCAAAGTTCCAAGTATAAGTGGCACCTGGCGTAGCAGTTCCTGTGTAAGTGATAGTTGTAGTCTGGTCAATACAAACCGTATCTGGGCTGATAGTAAAGTCAGCAGTAGGCGTATCAAATACGTTGATCGTCAAGTCCTCACTATCTGAGCAGTTGTCTTCTGTGTAGGTAACGGTTACGACTTGTGGTCCAGCAGTTGTTGGTGTAAACTGGTCTCCAACGACATTCGGTCCACTCCAGACGAAAGTTCCTCCGCCAACACCACCACTTGCTGTGGCTTGCAGGGTAATCGGTGCATTCGCACCGGTCAAACAGATGTCAGCTACAGGTGTGATATTGATATTGAAGGTCGGACAGTCGTTAGCAGCACAGCTTACTTCTGCAGAAGTAGTGGCACCACAAACATTATTAGTGTTGGCAGTAACGGTAATAGTCACTACCTGTCCAGGATTCAGGCCGGTAACGGTATACGACTCACCCGCCAGCACGCCCGCTGGTCCAGTAACATCAGTAACAGTATAGGACGTAGCTCCTGCTACAGGAGACCAGTTAAAGGTTACAGAAGAGGTTGTGGCCGTTCCACAAGTTACAATTGGTGTTGCAATTGGGTTAACCACGCTTACACTTTGGCTAGATTCTGTTGAAGAACAACCGTTCTCCTCGACAGACAAGGTGATGGTCTGGGTGCCGCCAGTTGGCCAACTTACACTATGTGGACCAGGGCCGGTGCCCGGAACAGCAGTACCACCATCAAAGTCCCAAGTATAGGTAGCACCAGGGGTTGCATTTCCTGTGTACTCTACCGTAATCGGACTATCTACACAAATAGGCCCAGGAGAGCTAATAGAGAAATTGGAGTTAGGAGTCTGGTTGACTACAACAGTTTCTGTATCAGTGTATTCGCAAGTTCCGTCGGCATAGCGGATGGTAACTACGTGCATTCCCACCCCTGCATTAGTTGGGCTGAATTCACCGGTTGATGGATCAACTAAACTAGCTGGCTCCCACGTAATTGTCCCTGCATTACTTTGTGATGTGTAGGTCAGGAAGAAGTTAGGTGTTGTACCGGTTAGACAGATAGGAGAAGTGGGATCAATATCCAGTTGGAAATCAGGGCAGCTCAACGTACTACAAGTGAATGTCACTGGAGGTACTGGGCAAATATTAGCCCCCAACGCTTGTACCGTGATGGTTACATCCGTGTTGGAACTAAAGCCAGTAGCAGTGAAGAATGGACCTGATACAATCCCTTCATCCATACCGTTGATCGTAATTTCATATTCGTCTGCACCAATTACATCTGTCCACAGGAACTCCACCGTTGTGGCAGTACTAATTCCACAACTGATCGTAGGTGGCGCTGGAGGATCTTCAATACCAACGGTAATTGTATTTCCTTCTGATAGACAACCATCCGTACTGGTAACATCAGCTTGGATAGTTGTTACTTCATTGATGGTTACAGTGATTGGATTCTGATTGTTGGGCCCTGCTCCGTTCCAGTCAATGGAACTGATAGGCTCAGTAGAAGTAGCCGTAACGGTCACCTCATCACCAACGCAAACTTCGTCATCGCTTACGGTAAGCGTAACTTCTGGTGGTGGGATAATTTCTAGATCTACAGAGCCGATACCGATACATCCATTCTCATCAATACCCTGAACTTCATAGGTGTTGAACCCAACAGGTTCATTGATCAAGAATCGAGGATTATCCGCTCCAGGATCGTCAGTCCAGATGTACGTAGCATTAGGTTCTGCTCCAGAGGCGGTGAGGATCGTTTCTGAGTTGCTACATCCAGTACCATCTACAAAGATATCGATGATTGGATTTGGGAAAACGGTAAGATCAATAGTGGAGGTTGCCTCACAGCCATTGGGGTCCGTAGCGGTTACTTGTATAGTATAATCGCCAGGAGGCAAGATGGTGGTCAACTCCTGGTCAAATCCAAGTGTACCACCGTTGGTAAGGTCTTCCCAAACCCAACTTATACCGTCTGAGGCTTCCAAAGTGAATTCAGTATCCTCACATGCGGTTGCGTCACCAACAATGAAAACGCTGAAGTCTACAAATTCAACATCAACAGTAACAGGTTCTGACGGGCAGCCATCCACCGTTACGATAAGTTCGTAAGTGCCGGCTTGGTCGACATCAATCGTTTGCCCAGTGTACGGACCGCCAGGGCCTGTCCATTCATATTCTTCTGTGCCTCCAGGAGGATCAACACTACCTTCTAGGGTAGCCATCCCTCCAGGGCAAGGCATATTCAAAGCTTGTGCATCAGCGATCGGTTGATCGGGTGCAAATACTTCTACCATAGTTGAACGCGGGCAGTTACTTGAGACATTAATGGCCGTAACACTATATTCTCCCGGTGGTAGGTTAGCATCTGTAATTACCAGACCAGAGCAGCCTAGGCACTCAAAGACAATATTGTTATCAGAGTCAAAGACATAGAAGTTGAAGATTTCTGAAGGATCAAAACCGCCATTACCTTCCATCTCAATCTGACCGTCATCTGTACCGATACAAGTGGCATCGATAGCGTTGACTATTGGATCATCGTCATTACAACATACTACTGAAGAGGTAATATCCAAGACCTGACCACTATTACAACCGGTTTGCGTCCAGCTACCACTATCCCCATCAGACCATACTTCTACAGAAATACCAATATCGTCTCCGGTGAAGTTTGGTGGACAGTCTCCAACTTCAATGTCGAAGCAGAATGAAAATGGTGCGCCACCATTGGGGAAATTGGAACAACCATTATTTCCGTCACCCCAGTTATTGCCAGGGTTGCCGTCTAGTGGACCACCTAAGCTAGAATCATAAGCAAAACCAGGTCCAAAGTCAAGTCCTGTATTACTACCCGTCCAGCTATCATACCAACCCCACTGTCCGCTACCATCACAGGAAGCAGGAGGGTTTGGAGCAAGCGTACCGATATCCCAACCAGGGCCTAAGTCAAAGGTTACCGCGTGTATCCATTCGATTGTACCCGCAGCATTGCCGTCCCAAATGTTGACATTAACGCATATTTGAACGTTCTGACCAGAAGGGTAAGTACCGTTAATCGGAGGTGGGTTTGGAATGATTTCAACTGCACCTGGAGGAGCACAACTATTACAAAGGTTTCCACTTTCAACCGTGAGGGTAAAGCTGCCTTGATCATCCACATCTCCGCCGGAGACTAGTATGTAGTAAGTTGTACCAATTAGGGTGTTAGCAACTACAGATGCGCTACCGTTTCCACTGCTACAGTCAATCGCCAGTAAAGAAACACAATCCCCCCCCTGATAGATTACAATGTTAGGGTTGATCAATCCATTTACTGTGATTTCTGTTTGGTTGGCTGTGGCAGTGAAGGTAAACCAAACCTCGGCAGCTGGTCCAGTGGTAGAACCACTCGGACAATCGTTGAACACCGGGTAAGGTGTAGTTGGTCGAGCATCGACGTTGCTGGCATTGAATGTATTCGTCACAGTTGCCGTACTTGGGCAAGACGGTGGCATGAACAAATCCAAGTTCGTCGCGTCCCCACAGTCATCATTCATGGGTTGAGCGAACGCAAAGAATGGTAGAATAAATAAAATAGACAGGGTAAAAATTACTCGCATTGCTACTCTTTTTCAGAACGCTGTGAAAAGTCACATATGGACATAACCAAGAAAAAGCTTCGCATAGCGAAAGCTTATGGGTTTATCCAAACTGGTACACGAGTAGTTGTTAACTAGGGATTGGTAATAGGTGTGATGTGGTAGATGTAAGTGTCTTCCCAGTACGTTCTTTTACTTGAATAAAATGGCGGATAAAATGAATTACCGACCTTCAGGCTAGCAAAGATAGCTTATTTTGGAATTTATTCATTTTGGGCAGTAATTTTTGCCGTATCCTTGCTTTGCCCGCAGGGTATACGGTTCACTGACACTAATGTTACTTATTGAGATCATATATGCAACAGGATAGAATATTCAACAGGATGCTTCACGACCGGCCGATGGCAGTAATTTTTGTCACTTTGGTCGCGATGCTTTTTGGAATGGGGCTTGGCGCGGGCCTAGGAAATGCGGTAACTCAAGCTATGGGCGTGGATGTCAGTGACATCCTGAGTTGGTCTGAACCTCATCCTTTGGATTTACAGGATCGTCAAGGAATTCGTTGGTTCAACCTTGTTGCTCATTTCTTCTCATTCACCTTCGTGGCTCTAGTTGTTGCATATCTGGCTAAAGATCACCGTGGGGCTGCATATTTCCTGCAGCTTAAGGGTAAGCTTCACGGTCGTGATTTGGGCTTAGGCGTAGTCCTGTTATTTGCTAGTTTGCCACTAATTATTTTCAGCACCTGGCTGAATAGTATTCTCCCGCTGCCCGAAGGTCTCATTAGTATGGAGAACAATCAGAATTGGCTGGTAGGAGAGGTACTTCGTATGGAAAGTGGAGGCGAATTAATCATGGCTCTCCTGGTGGCAGCAGTTGCTCCTGCAGTAGGAGAGGAGCTGCTATTTCGAGGGGTTCTCCAGCCTAGATTGGAGCAGGCTACCAAGAATGTGCATCTCGGAATTTGGATTACAGCGGCTCTGTTCTCCGCTATTCACTTGCAATTTGTAGGGTTCTTGCCACGAATGCTATTAGGTGGCTTGCTTGGCTACTTACTCGTTTGGAGCGGAACGCTCTGGGTACCTATTATTGTACACTTCGTCTTTAATGGTGTGCAAATTGCCGGTGCCTACTTCCAACCAGAAACTTTCAGCGTACGCTCACAAGAGCAAGCTGTGGAAGCACCTGCCTGGTGGATGGTATTGGTGAGCTTAGGACTTGTCGTTGCTATCGTTCGTTTTTGGCAACGGAAGGAAGAAACGGAGAGTGTCTAATATCTCCTAATTTGGGTGGCTCCCAGCCTACGAAGAAGCGGAGTACCTGCTATGCAGATCACGAACACGCAATAAATTGTATTTTTGCCGATCATCAATCTGTTGGGATAACAATCGTCTATGCAGGGTTTGTTAAAGCGAGGATCTACCGCCTTTATTTTTGTTCTGGTGATGTTGGTCGGTTTATTCGGTGGACGGTATAGTTTTGTATTACTGTTTGCCATAATCACTGGCTTGTGCCTTTGGGAGTATCTGAGCATGGTCTTAGTTAAGGATACTCGCCGTGATCGGATTCGAAAGGTGGTCGGCTTAATTATGGGAATCATTCCTGTCATTCTCAGTGCATTGACGAAACTTGGATTCGTTAATGATCCTGAGTCATTTGTGATTCTAGCTTCGTTGCTTTTCTCTCCATTTATCTTCATGGCTTTTGTCTACGAGTTGTTCACCAAATCGGATGCTCCGTTTGAGAACATTGCCTTTATCTTTCTAGGAATCATCTACATTGGTGTACCTTTTGCTTTGCTGGATTTTATCGCCTTCGATGGTGAGCACTTCAATGCCAAGACGGTCTTCGGAATATTGGTACTCACGTGGATGAATGATACTGGGGCCTATTTAGTGGGGTCAAGGTGGGGTAAAACACCGCTGCTCCCACGAGTATCTCCTAAGAAGACCTGGGAAGGATCAATCGGCGGCGTGGTCATTACTTTTCTTGCCGCTATAGTGCTGTATTCTACTCTAAATGAGTTAAGCCTGCTCGATTGGTTGATTCTGGCACTGATTGTAAGTGTTTTTGCCTCGCTCGGTGATCTGGTAGAAAGCATGTTGAAGCGCAGTGTAAACATCAAGGATAGTGGAACACTGTTGCCCGGACATGGAGGATTGTTAGATCGATTTGACGGATTCATTTTTTGCCTACCTTTTGTCGCCGCATATTTGTTGTGGATACGCTAAATAATAGACATGATTCATAAAGAAGGAAGAGTCATCCTGCCCCTTTCTCTATTGGTATTTGGAGCAATTGCTGTGTTGTCACAAATGTTTTGGCCCGGCCTAATTGCGACCCTCGTACAAATTACCGTTACTGTTTTATTCCTACTGTTTCTTCAGTTTTTTCGCAATCCCAAGCGGCAAATACCGCAACAGGACGATAACTTGGTCTACGTGCCTGCAGATGGACGAGTAGTCGTTATTGAGGAAGCAGAGGAAACCGAATATTTCAATGATAAACGGATTCAAATAAGCATCTTCATGTCTCCGCTGAATGTGCATGTAAATCGCACTCCTTTCGGTGGGGAAGTCAAATACTATAAATATCATCCAGGCAAATATTTAGTGGCTTGGCATCCAAAGTCGAGTACCGAAAATGAACGCTCAACCGTAGTTGTTGATAACGGTCAGCAAGAGGTATTACTCCGTCAAATCGCCGGTGCGGCAGCGCGTCGTATTCGGACCTATGTCGAGGCAGGGCAGCGTTTAGCACAAGGTGAAGAATTTGGCTTCATTACTTTTGGGTCGCGAGTGGATGTGTTATTGCCATTGGATGCTGAAGTGAAGGTCTCCATTGGCGACACCGTCCGAGGTAATCGAGATGTCCTGGCGGTATTGAAAGGTTAAAATTGGCGGTATGGCTAAGCTGACGACTCCAGTTCCTATTCCTGAATACCCCTTTGGTATTCATCATAGACAGCAGCTTCTTAGCATGGGGTCCTGTTTTGCCGAGCATGTTGGAGCTTATCTTGGTGCGCGAAAGTTTCAGCAACTCTTAAATCCGTTTGGAATCATCTATCACCCTTTAGTGTTGGCCAAGCTCCTGCAACAAACCATAGACAACGAACTGCCGCAGGAACAAGACCTCTTCGAAGAACAAGGACTCTGGCGTCACTATGATTTCCATAGCAGGTACGCCCACCATCAGCGAGATCATGCGCTTGCCAGCCTTCATAACCAATATGAAAGAACGGCAGAATGGCTGAAGGAGCTTGATACACTCATTCTAACTTTTGGAACGGCCTATGGCTATTGTTTAAAGGCTTCTGGTGAGTGGGTAAACAATTGCCATAAACAGCCCGGAGCACTATTCGATAAAAGCCTGGCTAGTGTTGAGACTATGCATACGGCTGTAGGACAAGTACTGAAGCGCTTAAAGACTATAAATCCTGATTTGCAGGTCATCTTAACCATCAGTCCGGTCCGGCATCTTCGAGATGGGTTATTGGAGAATCAACGTAGCAAAGCTCGCCTTCTGCTTACACAAGAATCCTTGTGCGAGGAACTAGATTTTGTGCATTATTTTCCGGCCTACGAAATATTATTGGATGAACTGAGGGACTACCGCTATTATACTAATGATCTTTTACATCCTAGCTCCTTAGCTATTGAGATCATAACAGAACGCTTTGGTAAAGCCTTCTTTTCTGCAGAAACGGCAGTGTTGTCCAATGACATTTATCGGTTAGTCCAAGCGAGTGACCACCGTCCACTGCATCCCGATAGTGATGCAGCAGCAAGCTTTCGCAAGCAGACTATCGCAAAAATGGAGGTGCTAATGGCCAAATATGATTGGCTGGATTTTGCCGATGAGCGTACTCGCCTACTTCGCCCTATAGACCCGAGCCTCCCAGGCTCTTAGTTGATCGCCTTCTTGGTCAGGATAATTACTAACAATAAGCTCCATTTCATTTAGGGAGGGGCCTGGCAACCCTTGATAAACCTCAGTGGAGAAGTTTAAGTAGAAATAGTATTCTCCTTCTTCATCCCAGCGCCGGTAGGCATAGAGTTGCTCGTCATTACCATCAATCATTTCGTACTCGCCGTATACCCAAGTCTTGTATTGCTTACGTAGTTGCAAGAGTTTCTGGTAGAAGTAGAAAATAGAATCCGGATTCTTTAAGACATCCGCTGCATTGATACTCGGGTAATTGGGATTTACCATGATCCAGGGCTCGGCGGCATTAGAAAAGCCACCATTGGGGCTATCGTCCCATTGTACAGGAGTCCGGACGTTATCGCGCCCCTGTTTGTGGATGCCGGCCAAGAGCTCGTTCAGGTCTTGCCCTTGTTCCTCTGCTTCGCGCCAGGCATTAATGGTTTCGATGTCGCGATAATCATCAATAGATGGGAAGGCAACATTGGTCATTCCTATCTCTGTGCCCTGGTAGATGCTCGGTGTGCCACGAAGACTCAAAAGGAGGATAGCTAATAACTTTGCAGACTGCTCACGGTATTCCCCATCATTTCCCCAGCGACTCACTAAGCGTGGGAAATCATGATTGTCTAGGAATATACTTACCCAGCCTTCATCACCCAATGCCTCATACCATTCGTTGAATACGCCTTTGAAGTCCCGTAGGTCCCAATCGGAAATATCAAATTTACCACCAGGGCCCCAGTCTAGGAACATATGACCAAAATGGAATATCATATCCAGTTCCTGGCGACTTTCACCAACGTAGAGGTTCCCTAGTTTTGCTGGCACACCTGGTGCTTCACCAACCGTAGTAATATCGTAATCTGCTAACGCCTGCTGGTACATCTCGTGCAAAAACTCGTGTAGGCGTGGTCCATTGGCATAGGTCTCTTCTACAATCTTGGGGAAGTCACTCCAATCAACTTCAGGCCAATTCAGGTGCTTGCTGATGAATGGAATGACATCCATCCGGAAGCCATCTACTCCTTTGTCCAGCCAGAACCGCATTAGCGAGTATACTTCTTCCCGAACTTTGGGATTCTCCCAGTTTAGATCCGGCTGTTTCTTAGAGAACAAATGCAGGTAATAGGAATCGGTTGGTTCATCGTACTCCCAAGCTTCGCCGCCAAAGAAGGACGGCCAACTCACAGGCTTTTCATCCCGCCACATATAGTAATCACGGTACGGATTATCCTTGCTCTTTCGTGACTCTTGAAACCATTGATGTTCATCGGAGGAGTGGTTCACCACTAAGTCCATCATCAGCTTCATACCACGGGCATGTATGCCCTCTAACATTCGATCGAAGTCCTCCATTTGACCGAATTCAGTCATGATATCACGATAGTCGCTAATGTCGTAGCCGTTATCATCATTTGGGGACTGGTAGATGGGGCTTAGCCAGAGTATATCGACGCCTAGCTCTGCTAAATAGTCCAACTTTTCAATGATTCCCCCTAGGTCACCAATTCCATCTCCGTTACTGTCCTTGAAGCTGCGTGGGTAAATTTGATAGATTACTGATTCCTTCCACCAAGTTCTTGTCATGACTAATGCTTTAGGCTATGGCCTCCGATATTGAGAAATAAAGATCAATGCCGAATGGGATACCATGTGATAAATACTACTTTATCACGGGATGCCGTATTCAAATAAATAACTAGTGCTTAGGCAGGTGAAGATGCTCCAAAACAAATGGATAAACAAGCGTGCTGCCAATTATCTTTAGCAGTATGAAGCTTTTGTAGAACGTATGATCTCAGCTCGTTGGCAGCCTTGAACATTTCATAATGCTTCAAGCCTTCGTATACCAAATAACTCTCTGCGGCAAGCCAGTCTTCGCCCTTCGAAGGGGATTGCCAAGGATGTGCATTCGTACGAAGCTGTTTCAAGAGTTCTTCGGCCTGATCAAGAGATGGGATTCTGGCCCAAAGTGGGAGATAGTATTGCGGCAAATTCGGAACTGAAGCAGAATGATGATAACCGCCAATGTCGGTATCCCAAAGCTGTTCATTTGTTTCGTGGACTATGATATCAAGTTGGAGTATCAATTCACCGGCCTCTTTGGAATTAGGAGCAAGTTCCAACAAGGCTTCAATATTGCGAGTCCAATAACACTGGGAAGCGAGACTTGTCTGATCAGTAGCAGCTTCAGCGGGGAGGCGAATCAGGCCATTATAGTCAGGATCAATCTGTAATCGTATAGCCTCTTGATGATCAAGTGCAACTTGTAAATCTTGTTGCGATCCATTCATGCCCTGAACGGACGCGGCCATTTGTAAGCTCAATCCAGCCACGAGCTGATGCTGGCTGGTTGTACTGCAAACCATGTCCTTTCCAAAAAAACGTTCGTGCAGTACCAGTGCTAAAGGAGGCTCAATTTCCTGTAGTGCCAATAGCAAAAGGAGATACTCAGCCGTAGTAAAGGACTGGCTATCAAGGCCGGAATTGATGAGTTCTTCGACCTTTTCAAGGATTTTATGTTGGGTCAGTGCTCGCACTAAAAATCTGAGGGATGATAACAATCAGCTAGCGGAGTGAAACACTTGTGCAAAGACACCGTTAAACCCGCCATAAACCGAAACCAAAAAACCCAAACCCAAACAAATAAGTCACATGAGTAAAAAGTTATTGATCGGTTTTCTCTTTGGGGTTACGTTAGTTTTTTCGAATTGTTCCAAAGACGATGACCAAAACCTTGATTTAGATCTACAAAGCGTCCTGGAAGACGCAAGTCCTAATGGGGCAATGGCCAGCTTTATGTTACCATTGTCAAGCGATTATGCGAACATTCCACAGGATCCGAATAATCCGATTACCACGGAAAAAGTAACCTTAGGACGACTCCTCTATCACGAAACAGCGCTAGGCATTGATCCTGATCGAATGGAAGGATTAAAGACCTATTCTTGTGCATCTTGCCACTTTGCTTCTGCCGGATTCCAGGCGGGGCGCTTTCAAGGAATCGGTGAAGGTGGTCACGGGATCGGCAATAACGGCCAAGATCGCTTGCGTTTGGATTCCTACAATCCTGAAGAGCTAGATGTCCAGCCTATCCGCAGCCCAACGACCTTGAACGTTGCCTACCAGCCATTGATGCTATGGAATGGTCAGTTTGGTGCTGGGAGCTTGAATGAAGGGACCGAAAGCGAATGGACTCCAGGGACGCCAATTGAAACAAATAACCTTGGCTATGAAGGCGTAGAAATCCAGGCTATCGCTGGCTTGGAGGTTCACCGCCTCGGACTTGACGATGATCTATTGCAAGGGATGGGGTACGCAACTCTTTTTGATGCTGCGTTTCCGAGCCATAGCCCGGAAGAGCGATATACCCTGGAAACAGCTGGTCTAGCCATCGCGGCATATGAAAGAACACTTCTAGCTAACCGCTCGCCATTTCAACGCTTTCTGCAAGGGAACAGTACAGCCATGACCGATCAGGAAAAGGCTGGTGCAATCGTATTCTTCGGGAAAGGAGGTTGTGCAAGCTGCCACAATGGCCCTGCCCTGAACAGTATGAGCTTTCACGCAATAGGCATGTCTGATCTAGATCAATCAGCGGAAGAAGTGTTTGAGACTTCTCCAGACGCCTCAGCTAATCTCGGCCGTGGTGGGTTTACCAAACGGGTTGAAGACAATTATAAGTTCAAGACCCCGACCTTGTACAATTTGATTGATTCCCCGTTTTACGGGCATGGCGCATCCTTCAATAATATCCAGGATGTAGTGGAGTACAAGAACAATGCGGTAGCGGAGAACGCACGGGTGCCAGCTTTGGTATTGTCTTCAGAATTCCGCCCGCTAGGTTTATCGGCAGAAGAGATTGCGGACTTGACCACTTTCTTACAGTCTGGACTTCGCGATCCTGAATTGCTACGCTACGAGCCAGATTTCCTGCTCAGTGGAAATTGCTTTCCAAATAACGATACGCAGAGCCAGCAAGACCTGGGCTGCGAATAAGATATATTGATTGATAAATGGAATTAAGTATTGCTGACTTCACTTGATTGGAGTCAGCAATTTTTTGTTCCTAGTTGACATAGATTAGTCCATGTTGCAATCGATCGCCATCCCAATCAATCCAGCGGTAGGCACACCGATGATGATCAACTGCGAAGTCCTCCCTGCGCCAATCAATCTGGAAGAAGCAGCTCGGGGTAACATGGATATCCAGGTTCTTCCACCGAACCGATTTTTCTACATGATAATGCCCGGTAAAGATCGTGATAGGGTAGGGGTGCTGCGTCAAGACATCTAATAGTGGCTGAGCATCCTTGATGGCATGATTATCATCCATATATGGAACCCCCATTGGAATGGGAGGGTGATGCATGAAAAGACAAACCGGAGCAGCTGTTGCCTCCAGATAGGCTTTAAGCGACGGAACCTGTGATGGATGAAGCGTCCCCTTACCTGAATTCAGGAAGACAACAGGAGGTTCGTCCTGATTTGAGGAGAAGAAGAAATTATCGCGGTAGCTAGACGGCAGGTTGAATTCATCGACCATAAGGCAATGGTCATCATGGTTGCCTGGAATAATTTGATAGTTCAATTCTCTGCTATCCAACTGCTCTTTAATCCATTGGTAAATTTCTGCTTCACCATCCTCGTAGCAAAGATCTCCGCTGATTATTAATAGGTCGTGTTGCTGTGTTTGGAGCGTGTTGAGCATAAGGAGAAAGTTCTCCCGTACATCAACATCAAAAGGACGTTGATCCACGTCTCCAATATGGAGATCTGTGATTTGAAATATCCGCATGTTTTCTGGCTGTAGTTTTCTCTCAATACTAAGGACTTACCCTAGCAAACACATAGATACTAAAAGGCGTACTAACCACAAAATCCTGGGGGCAGAGGCCTTGTTTGTTTGTGGGGTAGCATCTGTGTCTTTTCTCAAACGGAAAAATGTTTGAAAAATTGTCGCCTTCGTGTTTGATTTATATGTGTTTGATTATGAGTGATTTATGATGTGGCAAATGATCGTGTTTGAAAATATTTATTTAAAACTATTTGTTTAATACAAACTTATTGTTTTATATTTGTTTTGTAAGAAACAGCGAAGGATAATTGGTAACACATTAAGTTTCGCAAATTCATCAGCCATGAAAACAAGTTCTACGCAGTATGTACCCCGGGGAGGGTATGACAAACAGAGGAAAATGCAACCCGGGCGCGAAACACCGACCGGCCCGATTATTAATTGGACAGCACTATGGTCTCGCCTATGGCTATTCCTAAAGCGCTTGGTTGCAGAGTTGTGGTATTTACTTTCGCGTCGGCAACCCAAACCTAAGGCCAATACGGCCTATGGGCAACCTAGCCGGAGCTTATTGTTCTTTCGGAATTGGTCTTGGCCTTTGTTAAAGGTGACGACCGTATTGGTACTATTCTTCTATGTGATGCAACGTGATATTCAGTTCTCTATCCACATGAAAGCCCCGCTTGGACAAGCAGTGGCCTATAGTGAAGAAGGAGGCAAGGTAGAGCAAATGGGTTTTGCCCAATCGGTATCATTTAGCGCTACCAAACCAAATGAGTCAAGTGCCCCTGCACGTATTGAGGCGCAGGCAGTAGAAGAATACATGGAACGCTTCGGACACATTGCCCAGGCCGAGATGCAAAAATTCGGAATTCCTGCTTCCGTTAAAATGGCGCAAGCTATCGTAGAAAGTCAAGCAGGAGCAGGGATGAGTGCCAAGGTAGATAACAATCATTTTGGCACCCCAATGGAAGGTCAACCCTATGAATCAGCCTGGCGCAACTGGCGAGAGCACAGCCTGCTGCTAGTCAATCGTTACGCTAAGCTGCAAGAGCTTGGTGATGATGTACGCGCCTGGGCTCGCGGATTGGAGCAAGTTGGTTACAGCAGTAGCCCAAATTATGCCAATCAGCTTCTTGAAATTATCGACCGCTTTCATTTA
>CAJXOS010000019.1 GCA_913057725.1 uncultured Lewinella sp. | reverse complement strand
AGCTTGGGCGTAAAACTTTAGACAACTTCTATAACTTTACCGGACAACTGACAAAAGAAGTACGATGAGCAACGTCAAGATCGAGGAATCCTGGAAGGCTGCCCTGGTAGAGGAATTTAAGCAGCCGTATTTTCAGACCATAGCGCAATTCCTTCGGAAAGAAAAGGAGGCTGGTAAGCAAATCTATCCGCCCGGTTCTTTGATCTTTAATGCCTTCAATACGACCCCGCTGGAAAAAGTAAAGGTGGTCGTTCTAGGGCAAGATCCCTATCATAATCCCGGGCAGGCTATGGGATTGAGCTTTAGTGTGCCTCGCGGTGTGACGGTACCCCCCAGTTTGCGCAATATGTACAAAGAGCTGGTGTCGGATGTCGGTTTTACGCCACCTAATCATGGTGATCTTACGGCTTGGGCCGAGCAAGGTGTCTTTTTGCTCAACGCAATGCTTACGGTAGAAAAGAACAAACCCTCTAGCCACCGTGATATTGGTTGGCAGGATTTTACGGATGCAGTCATCCGTACTTTATCTCGTGAACGGGAGCATTTGGTGTTTTTGTTGTGGGGGGCATTCGCCCAAAAGAAGGCGGTCCTCATCGATGACAGCAAGCACCTTATTCTTAAATCACCGCATCCAAGTCCTTTTTCGGCAAATCGAGGCTTTTTTGGCAATCAACATTTCAGTAAAGCAAATAAGTACCTTGAAGAGAAGGGATTAGGGGCAATTGACTGGAGTTTGCCAAGCTAGAGCCCCCGTATATAAATGACGCGAATTGGTTTGGGCAAAACCCCCAAGGACTTCGCGTCAGCATATCCTATAAATCGTTTTCACATTACATCGCTTAGGTTCTCTGAGTACACCTGCGGAGGGTAGCACTGGAGCAATATTTACGGGTATTCCGAATATGGATGTATATTCTCGATTGAAAGGACATGAACTTATTGCTTCATCGAAATCAATCTTGATCCGTGGATTCGCAATCCTTCCAACAGCATCTTCTAGATACCTTCAACTTCCTGCAACAGGAAGACCTGGATTTGCTTTGGCCATTTTGTCAGGTACATGTCCTTAAAGCGAAGCAAGAATTGCGAAAGGCAGATGACCCCGCAAACGAGATTTATTTCATTCGTACGGGCTCTGTACGTGGTTATCTACAGCTGCCTTCTGGCGAAGAACGTACGCTGTTCATCCGTGGGCAAGGCAAGTTTTTTGGACCACCAGAAGTGCTGAGTGCCGAGGCAAAGAGCGCTTTGATTGTTGAAACGATTCAGGCCAGCGAAGTGCTCGTGGTTAACTTTCCGGGCTTCGAGCAGCTGACTCATAATAATCTGGCACTGTCTCGCCTGTTCATCGAAGCCCTTAGGGAGAATACACTTGCCTTAGTCTTTCGGGTGAAAATGTTGGCAGGCAAATCACCAGGTGAACGCTACGACATCCTCATGGCCGAATATCCAGAGCTGTTCGAAGAGGCCCAGCATCAGTATATCGCTAATTATTTGGGGATTACGCCCAATTCCCTCTCCCGCATTATCCGCCGAAGGGCAGGTAAAGACAGAAGTTAACTTATGAATAGTTTTTTCTGACCTGCTGCCCTTAGCTTTACCAAAAGCATTTAAAAAGGATAGTAATGGAGCAGCATCTATGGGGCATCCCGAACATGGACGTCTATTTGGTAATGGGTATTCTGGTGTTTTTTATCATTCTGGAAGTAGTGGGCGGATACTGGGAAAATACCAAGCGTAGCAGTAGTGATTGGATACAGGAATTCGGGGCTTTTCTGATCTTGTCTTTAGTCATCAAGCCAGGTATTGTTTTGGCGGCCATCTTATTAGGAGGGCAGTTCTTTCCTGAGACCCAATATGTGCTAGGGGCATGGTCTTTTGTCGCGCTTTTATTTGTCTACCTGCTCATCGATGACTTTTTGCAGTATTGGTATCATAGGGCGGCTCATGAGTATCCGTTTCTCTGGAAACTGCACCGGCCTCATCATCAGGCAGAAGAGATGGGGTTCTTTGTCTCCTACCGCAATGCGGCCTTGTACTATTTGATTATGCCTAATGTTTGGTGGGTGGGTATCATGACGTTTTTAGGCGGGGGCCTAGTTGTCGCAGTAGGATTGGTACTTAAACAGCTCATTATCATTAGTTCTCATAGCACGATGGTGTATGATAAGTACCTCTACCGCAATAGATGGTTAGCTCCTTTAGCTACCGTTTGGGAGCGGATCTTTATTACTCCCGCTTTTCATCATGCTCATCACGGGAAAACCCAGTTGGACGGTATTAGTGAACCCAATGGAAACTTTGGGAATATGTTTTCTCTTTGGGACCAGATGTTCGGCACTGCCCACTATACGCGTGAATTTCCAACGGCTTATGGTTTACCCAACGATCCAAAGGATCATTGGACCGCCGCCTACCTGTATCCGGTGGTGAAATCAGACTTGCCCCACAGTGAAATTTCGAAAGGTTACCACAAACAAGACCAGCGAAAGAATGAACCCACAACGGTACAATTAAAGGAGGGAGAATACTATCTTTTTTGCCAGTGTGGCTTTAGCCAAAATCAGCCTTTTTGCGATGGCTCTCATCATGGGACACATTTTAAGCCCCTGCGCTTTCAAGCGAGAAAAAGTGGCCCAGCGCGGCTTTGTGCTTGCAAACGTACCGGAGCAGCTCCCTTTTGTGATGATTCTCACCAACAGTAGGTGCTAAAGCGAACTTTTTTCGGTTCCTTTGTGTAGTGTACCCGTATTGTAGTTTTTTTGCGCTCCAAAAAAGCAAAAACAGGGTACAAGCTGAAACGAAAGCTATGGACTTTCTGGTCCCGTTCGTTCTCAGTCAGGTACTGTTCATTAAAAGAATGAAGAGATGGAATCCAAGCGCCAACGGCAAGTAGCCGAACTCGTGAAGCGGAATTTTAGCATGGTGTTGCAGGAAGTGGGCTTGTATATCTACGGTAGCGAACCACTAGTTACCGTTACAGAAGTGAAAATGTCGTCCGACTTAGGCTTAGCCAAAATATACCTTAGTATTTGGAATACCGACAATAAGCAGGCAGTGATGCTGCAGCTAGAGGAGGAATACGTACGCCTCCGGACAGCCCTCGGCATTCGCCTAAAGCGCCAGGTGCGCCGTATTCCTGATATCTCACTCTATGAAGATGAGACCATTGATGAGATGTATCGCGTTGATTCGCTCTTCGAGCGACTCCACCGTGAGGATCAGATGGGAGACGATAGGGTAGAAGAAGAAAACGAATAATTATCACCACTCAGGGCGTGGCCAGTCTTGAGGTTTCGCCAGATATTCTGGAGCAACTCCCCACCAGCTGCGTTTTTCCGGATCATTTAAGATGAGGTGTAAGTCACCAAATTCGTGCCAGTAGTACTGCTCTTGCAGGGCTGCCTGATAGGCGCGTCTTAAGTGCCTTTTGCTGGCAATGGCCTGCAGCATGTGCAGGTGGCTGGCTTCGGGTTCGTGAAATCCCGTCAGCAAGCCATTAGCAACTTTCATCTGATCGTTGGCTTGGATGTATAGCTCTGTTAGTCCACGATAAGGCCGTACGGTGCCTGATTCGTCAGCTGCGGATTCTAGTGCTCGCACTGCGGTAGTACCCACTGCAATGATGCGTTTTCCTTTTCGCTTAGCCGAATTGATTTGCTGACTAGCGAGGGCCGAAATCTCCAGGTATTCAGGATATGGGTGTTCATTCCATTCTAAGCTACTTACTCCAGTATGAAGTAAGATGGGGACTATTTGAACGCCTTTCTCTAGTAGCTGATTTACCAGGTCTTCTGTGAATCCTCTTGCGGCAGAAGGCATTTCGGTGCTTCCTGGGTGTTGCCCAAAGTACGTTTGGTAGTAGTCTAGGGGGTATGGCTTATCTATCCCATGGTACTTGACAGGAGATGCATAAGTCGCCAGATAATCCTGTAGAGGTGGTGAGACCTGCAACTGGGCGATCCAGAGTTGTAGAAGCTCCTGCTTTTGATAAAACTGTTCTTCCAGTTTGATGGAGGCGCCTCCGGGGAGCTCAAAGCTTTGCCCGGAGGTTCCTGCCGTCCACCGTTGGGTGTTGTTTTGCTGCACTGAGCGGACTTCGATTAGCCAACGATTCTCATCAAGTTGGGTGCTCAAATGTAGCCGCGCAGGACTGCCATCCGGCAACTTGATCGGAAGAGCAGCGGGTATCGTGGAGGAGGTATTGACTACCAGCACATCACCCGTGTTGAGGAGCTTCGCCAGGTCTTGAAAGCTGTGATGGCCAATTTGTTTTCCGTCCTGGTTGCTGACCATCAGGCGAACTTGATCTCGGTGCAATCCACGTTCTTCTGTAGGTTTTGGGCAGGCCAGCTTTTCGGGGAGGGTAAACTGAAATATTTCTGAATGTTGCTTTGTCATGGCTCATGTCTTTTGAGGGGTGATCAATACAGTCGGGTGATTTGCCTTAGGCCAGGGCAGCTAGGAGTTGTCCAGCAGCATAGCGCCCACTGTCGAGTGATTCTTCAATTAATCTTAGCACTGCTGGTATAGCAGTTCGCTTGGGTAAGGGGCGGTCACTGATATCCTCGCCTGGGAATGCAGCTTGATGCATACTGGTGCGCATATCGCCGGGGTCGAAGGCATAAACGCGCAGTTCAGGTTGCTCCTGTGCCAGTATGGCGGAGAGGTGATCTAAAGCGGCTTTACTGCTACTGTAAGCACCCCAACCGGCGTAGGCTTCGACTGCCGCATCGCTACTGAGATTGATAATCTTTGTCTCCGGCTTGAAGTATGCCTTGACTTTCTGTAGCAGTGAAAGCGGCGCAATAATGTTGGTGTGGTAGAGTTCGTGAAGATTATCTACTGGGTGCTCCAATAAATTTGATAGTGGAGAGGTGCCCAGTGCGGAAGCGTTGTTGACGACTAGGTCAAGTTGCCAATTGTTATCCCGCAGCGCATTTCTTAGCTGGAGGAGGTGTATCTCGTCCCTTACGTCGCCAGAGATGGCTACTACTTTAGTGGTGTTACTGAGTTGGTTGTAGGCTGTTAAGAGTCGTTCAGCGTTTCGTCCGTTGATGAGCAATTGCCAGCCGCGTTCGGCTAATTCCTGGGCTAGTGCTAATCCGAATCCTTGTGATGCTCCAGTAATCAGAGCTGTTCTATTTGCTTGCATGGCTTCGTAACTTTTGTTTGCTACAAAGCTCGGCGGAAGACACGCTCTCAGCTACGCCCCAAAGACGGGTTTTATACCTGTACGATAGGACAGGTCAGGATAAAAAGTTTCCACCGTTCCTAAGCCTACATTGATGCGGAGTTCCGAACCATATAAGGCATATGAGGGCATAGAAGAGGAAGGTCATTTAAACTGTACGTTCTCAAGTGTACCCAGATGCGCGCTAGCGCTCCTGAGCGTCCCCCGACGCACAGGACATGCTCGAACTTACGCAACATCAACAATCCCCCTTCTTACTGCCACTTCCACTGCCTCCGTACGGGTCTGAGCTTGGAGCTTGCCGAGAATGCTACTGATATGAAACTTGACGGTGCGTTCAGTGATGAAGAGTTGACTGGCAATTTGCGGATTGGTAAGTCCTTGTTTGACGAGTTGCAGAACTTCCGTCTCCCGAGGGGTAAGCGGTGAGGTAGGATAACTAAGAGTAGTCCGTTCTTTCTGGTGACTGACCTCCTGGTTTTCGGCCTCAACCAAGCTGAGTTGTTGCTCTAGTTTTTGGAGCCGTTGTGCGGCCGACTCTTTGCTCGTAGAATCATCTGCTAGTTCGCGAATCACCTGTGCGATGGTTGGATGCACCAATTTCGTAAGTATCCGCTTGCTGCCCGATTCGTTGGAAGTATGCCGTTGGTGCGCCAATTGGGCGCGGGTCCGCTGGATGGCAATAGCTAGTAGTTCACTGACTGTTTGGAGAAGCGTTAACTGCTGGTCATCCAACTGGCAGTTGTCTTGATGAAGAAGATTAAGAATACCTAATTTTTCGCCTTGGCTAAAGATGGGAATCGTCGCGTGAAACTTCATGCCCACCGAACTATCGGGTAGATTCTTGAGTCGACTGCATGCAATCTCACTGATGTTCTTCGGTGCCTGGAACTCGCTGTTTAGATATTTCTCGATGCAATAGCACCAACCAGAAAGCCGCTCCGGGTGACGCGCCAAGGCCTCCGGTAGCTGATGCGAAGCTGCTAGGTAGACGGATTGCTGGTCGGGCTGTACGAGCCAAATCCAACCGGCGTCAAGTTCCAGTACCTCAATCGTTTTAGCAAGCGCCTTGCGGAGCGCTGCAGCTAAAGTAAATTCCTCATTGAGGTGGCGTGCAATCTCGTACAGGGGCTTGAAATATCTTGCTTCCGTCATTTGTATTACGGTAGTGAGAGAATCTAAGGTACAGTAAAAATCAAGTTGTAACTTTAAGGGATAAGTACAAATGCATTTGGACACTACTACCCATTTGATCTTTCTCAGTGTCCATCTTAAATGACAAACTATCTATCGAATGAAAAGAGTTTTACTATTTGCCCTTATTGTTTTCGGCTGCACTACTGTCTTTGCACAAGACACTGTTCGGGTACAGACCCTTACTTGGGCCGATGATTTCCGATCCGGTTTTTTCACCTTCCCAGATGAACCTGGGCAGACCTACGAGAAGATTTTGATGCGCTATAATATGCGCTGCCACGATACCGCTATCGGTAGTGGAAATGTAGGATGTCGGGAGTGGGATTACAGCTGTAATACCTTTATCACTGATCCTAATATCCAGGATTCGGTATTGAGCCGGCACCCGTCTCATCAGATCAGTGGCTTTTCGGGAACTGATTTTCCGTTCACCAGTACACCGTATCATTACTACACGCAGTACAATCAACAGCAAACCACCTTTCTGGATACGACCAGCCTGACCGTTGCGGAAGTGGGTATGGGGTCAACGCCACTGAATGTCGGTAACCTCAACAACCGCTCACGGGCGCAGTACCTATATCCTGCCGAAGACTTGATGGCTGCCGGGCTAAGCGCAGGTCCAATCTCGGCACTTCAATTGCAGGTAATGACACCAGGAGGCACTATTCCTTTCCTGCGTTTGCGCCTGCAAGAAGTGGATATGGAAGCTGTTACCACCGAAGCGCCAACTACCGATGGCTTCACAGAGGTGTTCTTCCAATCCATCGACTTTCCGACTGAAGGTTGGGTGAGCCTGCCTTTCTACCAGACTTTTAACTGGGATGGAAGTAGCGACTTACTGCTTGATGTAAGCAGCAATGGTGAGATCGAGCAGCCTTTCGTGCAGTTTGCTGGCAACGAAACTACGAACAATACTGGCCTGGGTGCAAGTGGTGAAGATCAGCACTACCTGGCTATGCGTGGCACAGGTCGCTTGGAAGTACCTAGCGAAGCACTGGGTATGAGCCAAGGTGTAACGGTTGCTTTCTGGAGCTATGGTTTGTCAGAGATTCTGCCCGCTAATACCACTGTTTTTGAAGCAGTAGATGGTGCTAACCGCCGCCAAATGAATGTCCACCTACCTTGGAGTAATGGCCAAATCTATTGGGACTGCGGTAACGATGGTACTGGCTATGACCGTATCAATAAGCAGGCTAATCCAGAAGATTACGAAGGACGCTGGAATCACTGGGCCTTTACTAAGGATGTAGTTAGTGGTACCATGGAGATTTACCTGAATGGTGAACTGTGGCATAGCGGCACCGGCCTGACTCGTCCTATTATGGCAACACGCATGAATGTTGGCCAACATGCTGGTGGAGGAAATGGCTATCCTGGTGATCTGGATAACTTCAGTATGTGGCAACGCGCCTTGACCGCAGAGGAAATCCAGCAGATTATGTACACAGAGGATATCCCTAATGACCACCCAGCTATTGCTAGTTTGGTGTTGCATTATCCATTTAACGAAGGCACTGGACTTATGGCACAGGATGTGGCCAATGGTTTCGATGGTACGCTGATTGGGCCAAATTGGCAATCGTACCGTGGTCGGGAATTGCCTTACGATTGGGTAGCCATCCCATACCGTTTCAATGCACGTTGGGAGCAAGGAGAGCACACCATCAGCAATGAAGATGTGCCAGTGGTTGACTCTACTTTAGTTTATCCTAATACCGTGGTTACATATGCTATTAATGCTTCCAATGATCTGGAAATAATTGACACCTACGAAACCTATGCTGCTAACGAGACCTACCTCTACGACGAGGATGGTAATATCTTGGAAACCTACCCGCTTACTTCCGAAGGAACAATCAATATCACCGAACTGACCTACCATACTAAGCGCTCAGCTAAGTTTGAGATCCTGTCCTTGGTAACGCCGTACGGTAATGGTTTGAACCTGGGGGATGATGGTAAGACCTTCACCTTTGATGTGACGGACTTTGCGCCAATTCTCAAAGGAGAGAAATTCATGAGCTTAGAAATGGGTGGCCAAAACCAAGAGGAGATGGACATTGAGTTCCTCTTTATCAAGGGTACACCTATGCGCGATGTGTTATCCATCGTAAACGTATGGCCGTTTGCGCGTGGTTGGTACGAACCTATCCAGAATAATGATGTATTTGAGCCTCGCGAAATGCGCTTAGACGCAGCAGCTGATGCCCATAAGTTACGCCTAAGTGTAACGGGACATGGTCAGAATGGGGAGTTTGTGGCTCGTGAGCACTATATGAATGTAGATGGTGGGGCGCAGGATTTCCGCTTTGATGTGTGGAAAGCTTGTGGCCAAAACCCAATCTATCCACAAGGTGGTACCTGGATCTTCGACCGTGCTGGTTGGTGCCCAGGTATGGCTACCGATCTACACGAGTTCATGTTGCCAGAAGATGTAGGTAGTACGGTAGAATTAGATTATGGTGTGAATGGCGCCTTCATGGATCAGGCCAATTACCTGGTGTCTGCTCAACTGGTAAGCTACGGAGCACCTAACTTCAGTTTGGATGCCGCCGTTGTGGATGTTATCCGCCCAAGTACAAAAGTGGAGCATGAGCGCCTAAATCCAGCCTGTGATGATCCTATCGTAGTGGTGAAGAACAACGGTTCTACTCCGATTTCGAATTTGGGTATCAACTACGGCGTAGTAAACGGCAATGCTGATACCTACATGTGGTCTACTTCAGATCCCATCGAAATGGGGGAGACCCGCGAGATCGCTCTACCGGTAGATAGCTATACCTTCTGGCAAAGCAATGAGGATGAGCCAGAGTTTATCGTAGGTGTTTTTGGTCCTAACGAAGGAGAAGATGAGTATGCGCAAAACAACCAGATGCGCTCCCGTTTCTCTCCCGCTCGCATCTTCGACTTCGATCTAGCGATCCAGTTGCGTACTAACAACCGCCCTGCGGAAAACCGTTATACGATCCGTGATGCGAGTGGTCAGGTGGTGCTAGAACGTAGTAACATGACCGCAGCTACGACCTACCGTGATGACATCGTTTTGCCTCCTGGCTGCTACAGCTTGACTGTAGAGGATGATGGTGGCGACGGTCTTGACTTCTGGTACTGGGGTGCTATTGGTCAGAATGTAGGAACCGGCAACGTAAGCCTACGCCGTAAGATTAGCGAGACTTTCTATTTGTCGATGCAGGCTTTCAATCCTGACTTTGGTGGTGACCTCTACTATGACTTCATCATTCCACAATCAGTCAATACGGAGGAAGAGCTAGAGCAGCCTCGCCGCTTCAGTATGTATCCTAACCCAGCACAAGACTTTACCAATATTGAGCTTACCGGCTTTAACGGTGAAGATGTAGATTGGCAACTATTGGATATGACAGGCCGCCAGATGCGCGCTGGTCAGACCACTGTGGTAGGCAACGAAGAGGTCCTCCAAGTAAGTACTAGTGATTTGCCTGCTGGAATGTATACTGTTCGCGTATATGCGGCCGGTAAGCAGTATGTACAAGAATTGGTGGTGATGCCGCGTTAATCGCTGGTGATTTAGCTAAATACTGTTTATGAAATGGCGAAGCGATTTGAGTAACCCTCAAATCGCTTCGTTTCGTTTATCGATTACGTCCTTGCGGATTCATTTGCAACGGATTGCGTATAATGATGTAGCCTTATCAACTATGACAACATGAAAGCGATATTCTTCTTTGGCTTCCTCTTTTTTAGTAGCTCTATTTTAGGACAAGAGATCGATCAAAATCGTTGGGAGATTACCGACGACGGAGGGATCGTTCTGCGACTGAATTCTGCTACCCCATTGCCATTGAAAGATAATATAGAGATGGCCGGCAAGAAAATCTCTTCCATTATCTATTATGAGATAGACAAGGACCAGAACTTGACAATTAGGAAGGATGTCATATTCCCGCAATTGCGAGTTTTTAACAAAACCAATGAGCCTGATTGGAAAAAGTATCGCGCCTACTTCAGAAGAGAGGTGGATCCACAATTTTCACCTCAGATAAGTCATGACCAAAAGTCCATCGTTCATGCCAAGGTAGACTCTATTCAAATTAACGGTATCCTATCTTTTCATTATGCGCCGGTGCATGGCCTCAAACTAGTAAAGCATCTCTACCCCTCTATGGACGTTCGATTACTGGTGGAGGAGTGGCAGCTGATTAATTTGAACGAAGATGAAATCGACTTCTCCATTTCTGCGATAGACTATCATGAAATGGAGCAAGGGTATAAAGGCACTTATTCCTTTGTTTATCAGAGTCAAGCTCAAGAACAGATAGCTTTATCGGCTGGCCAATCTTATACCTTCCCAGTTTTACATGGTGCTTTACTCAATGAGGAGTCTAGTGATCGTTTCGATTATCTAAAAGCGAGAACCTCCAGGGAGGAATTCTTAGATGTTTGCGAGAATAACCTGAAGCTCAAGACGCCTGATAGCGTCCTGAATACACTATTCTATTTTGCAAAAATCAGAGCATCAGAGAGTATATTCGAATCATCCATGGGGCTGGTGCATTCCCCTGGAGGTGGTAACTATTACGTAGGGATTTGGGCCAATGATCAGATAGAATATAGTGGCCCGTTCTTTCCCTACCTGGGATATGAAAATGGCAACCAAGCAGCCTACAATGCGTACCTCAAGTTTCTAGAGAATATTCCAGAAGATGAGAGTCATATCGCCTATGCTTTTGAAGTAGATGGTAATTTCCCAATGACCCACCTGGACAGAGGTGATGCGGCTATGATAGCCTACGGGACCTCCTTGTATCTACTAAATTCCGGTGATGTAAACCAAGCCAGAAAACTGTGGCCCCTAATCCAGTGGTCGCTGGAATATTGCGAACGACTCAAGAACTCGTCGAGGGCAGTCCAATCAGAATCGGATGAAATGGAAGGACGTATTGAGACCGGTGACGCCAATTTATCTACGTCAAGTCTGTATTACGGTGGCCTCAAGTATAGTGCACCTATTGCACATGAATTGGGGATGCATGATTATACGGAAACCTTGGAACAGCGCCAAAAGGAAATGGAGAGGGTTATTGAAGACTATTTTGGGGCAACGATTCAAGGATTTGAAACCTACCGCTACTTTGAAGAAAACGTAAATCTCAGACACTGGATTTGTCTTCCCCTGACGATGGGAATTACACAACGAAAGCAAGGAACGATCGCTGCCTTATTTGAAAAGCTGTGGACTGATAACGGGATATTGGTGGAATACAATGACCTTAAGTCCGAGGACGAACAAGTATTTTGGGATAGGGCTACCCTATATGCATTAAGGGGCGCGATGAAAGTTGGTGAAATGGAGTTAGCACTAAGTAAGCTAAAGGCGTATTCGGCTAAAAGATTACTTGGAGACCATGTTCCATATCCTGTCGAAGCTTACCCTGAAAATAACATGAAGCACCTATCGGCAGAAAGTGCTTTGTACTGCCGAATTTTCATCGAAGGCTTATTAGGGATAGAACCTGTAGATTTCACCACATTCAAAATGACGCCGAATCTTCCAGTAGATTGGGATGATTTGAGCTTGGAGAACTTTTACCTATTTGGCAAAGCTTATACACTAGCTATTTCTAAAGAAGAACAGCAGTATCGTGTGAGCTTGACAACAGGGCAGGAAGTGGTCTACAACCAACTAGTAGCCCCACAGGCAACAATAGAAATAAGTGTAGAAGAATAATCAGGCATAAACCAAAATGGATAGCACCCATTGAAGAAAGAGACCAGTCTATGCATTAACTTACACGAATCATTACTCTTAGAGAAAAAACGCTGACTAAGCCCAAGCGCTCGCAAACCCTAAAAAAGAAGTGCCATGAAAGAAGCTCTTACTCAAATTCTCCTAATCGTATTTAGTGTAGTACTTGGTTTGTACCTAAGTGAACGGATTGAGGACAACAAGAAAAAGAAGGAATCAGAAGAGCTACTAGCCACCATCAAATCTGAGCTGAAGGACAACATCAGACTCATGGAAGACTGGGTGCCTTATCATATAGAGATAAAGGAGAAATTGGATAGTTTATCAAAAGAGCCTGCATTTATACAAGAGTTTATAGAGAGCAAGTATGCCTTTTTTCAGTTGTTCACTAGAGGGTCATTTATGAAGACCTTCCCTACTGATGATGCCTGGGATATTGCTAAGTCTCACCCCCTAATCGTGAATATTGATTACGATAAACTCTTGATCCTATCCAGAGTGTACAACCACCAAGAGAATACTTTTGAACCTGGCTTTAAGATGTTTGATTTGTTGGAGTCAAAAGGGGTGAACTCCGAGCAAGACGCGGCCATCAATCTGGAACTAATGGCAAATCGAATGAACGAGTTGGTGGCCCGAGAAGTGGACGTGATCTATTTTTATCGGAAAGCAGCAGAATTACTTGATTTGGAAAAGGAGGAGGAAACTGGTGAATAGGGTCTAGACTATCAATACTTAGGATTAGCACAACATGAAGTACAAAAGCTATTCCGTCTACGACGATGATGAATTCTTTGAGCGATACACGCAGAAGCGGGGCAAAGGGAACGCTCCCAATGAACTCATCGAGCAGCCTATAGTAGATGAGCTACTCGGGGATGTGTCCGGTCTGAAAATTCTGGACCTGGGCTGTGGAGATGGAAAGTATGGAGTCGAACTATTAGAGCGAGGCGCGGCCTTCTATCATGGTGTCGAAGGATCCTCGAAGATGATCAGTTTAGCTAGAGAAAACCTCCAGGGCCGTCCAGTGGAATTAGAGCTAGGGGCTGTCGAAGAGGCGGCCTACCAGCAAGCCGCATATGACATCGTAATCTCGAGATTGGTGTTGCACTACATAGAGGACTTAGCCTCAATTTTCGAAAAGGTCAAATCAAGCTTGAAGGATCGAGGCATCTTTGTCTTTTCGGTGGAGCACCCCATCATTACAAGCTCTTACGAGGCTTACCATCAAAAGGTCAAAAGAGGGAATTGGATTGTTGATAACTACTTTGCTGCCGGGGAAAGGACAAACGAATGGATGGGCAAGGAAGTAGTAAAATACCACAAGCCGCTGGGAACGTACTGGCAGCTGATTCGCGCAGCGGGTTTTGAAATCGTGGAATTGAGAGAATCAAAACCCGAACGACAACACTTCGAGCAAGAAGAAGAGTATCAGCGCAGGATGAGGATACCGTTGTTTCTGATCTTGAAATTGAAAAAAGCAAACTGAGCCTAATTGAGAGGGTGGAACGAAAGTATTACTTGGTGTGTTGACTATTGACTAAGCAGAAAACCCAATGATGAAAGGACATCGTTTGATAGAGAACCAGGAGGACATAGATAGACTTTTCGAGGTCTTCTTCAACTACGTTCGTCTATTAACAGATATTCCGCAAAGTGATCAAGATCATTGTCGCTTGTTGTTCAAGCCTGTTTACGCCCCCAAAGGCACCCTACTCGAAAGGGAAGGAACAAGACACCAATACCATAACTTCATCGTCACCGGGTATATTCGCAATTATCATGTAGATGATGAGGGCAGGGAGCATACCGTTGATATTAATGACGGGCCGAGGTTCTTCACTTCCTATAATCACTTTATTCAGCAGACCGTCTCTGATGAAAATCTTCATTGCATCACGGACTGTGAAATGCTAAGAATTAGCAGAGCCGATGTGGAAAAAGCCAGAGATTTAGGTATTACTTCTCAAGAGTACAGCGAGAAAATACTGCAATACCACTTAGAGGCGAGTAGGCAACGGGCTATTAACCTGAGTACCTTGTCGGCAAAGGAACGCTACCTTAAACTGTTACAGAACCACCCCTCGATTGTCCAAAATGTTCCGTTGGTCCACATTGCATCTTACTTGGGTATAAACCCAGGAAGCCTGAGCAGGATCCGCCAGGAACTATCCCAATAAACTTCTTCACAAATGTGAAGTCGTACCTCCCTTTAGCCGGCGAACTTTGAGGTTGATAAATCAATCTATCTAAATCATGACAAGTTTGTTCCAACCCGCTGCTAAGTACAAGGGTGTTTGGCCGATACAGGTCTATGTGTTGAAGCTCTTTTTCTTTCTGATGTTTGTTTTTGCGGCCAAGGATTCGTGGACAGAAATACTTACCCATGAAGGCTCATGGGACCCTGAAATTGCCATTGCTTGGTGCGCCTTAGCGGCTTACACTACGCTTTCGGGTTTGGGGGTGTTTCATACGCTGAGGATGTTGCCTATTATGTTGTTTATGTATTTCTATAAAGGATTATGGCTTTGCATTGTCGCCTATCCACTGTGGAGGACGGATCAACTTTCAGGTACAGAAGCAGGCGAATGGACCCAAATCTTTATCATTGTTTTGTTGCCGATGATATTTACACCTTGGAAGTATGTCTTTGAGACATTCGTTCTTGGTAGAGAGAGGTAGGCGATAGTGCGTTTTTATTGGCGATCAGGCTTAATCATACCGTTACCATTAAGCAACTACCCGTTTAGGTTAATAATGCTCCAGAAGTATTGTTACAATGCAGAGGTCGAGTAAAGAGGGTGTAAGTTGCTGATTATCATTCTATTGTGGCGAATTGGGCTAGTGCGCTGATAGAGGTGCACTAGCCCTGTTTTTAATCCTGGGCTAAGGTTGAGTTGTTTAAATATCAGAGATGAAAAAATTACGATAAAGAAAACGATACATTACGTAAATTTGCGTCCTCCGCAACCCTTGTATTTGTTCGTTTTAAAAATCCTTACATGAGTTACTATAGCGAGTATCTGAAGCAAATTATCGATAGAGAAGCACACGGACTTCATCCTTTGCCAATTGACGGCGCTAACTTGATTACAGAAGTTATTGCCCAGATCAAGGATGAAAACCATGAACATCGAGAAGATTCGCTGCAGTTTTTTATCTACAACGTACTGCCAGGAACCACGAGCGCAGCTTCTGTTAAAGCTCAGTTCTTAAAGGAGATCATTCTTGGTGAAGTTGAGGTAAAAGAAATCTCACCAGCATTTGCCTTTGAACAGCTGTCACACATGAAAGGTGGCCCATCGATTGAAGTGCTGTTAGACTTAGCACTTGGTCAGGATGAAGCAATTGCACAAGACGCCGCCAAAGTTTTGAAAACACAGGTGTTCTTGTACGAGGCTGATATGGAACGCCTAGAAAAGGCTTTCAAGAGCGGAAGTTCCATCGCAGAGGATATTATCAAGAGTTACGCACAAGCGGAATTTTTCACCAAGTTGCCCGAAGTAGAAGAGGAGGTTAAGGTAGTAACCTATGTAGCAGGGGTTGGAGATATATCTACGGATTTGCTTTCTCCTGGTAAGGAAGCACACTCAAGAGCGGATCGGGAATTGCACGGACAATGTATGTTCGAATTTGATGAAGTCCGCCAGAAAGAGCTATTGGCATTAAAGGAAGCACACCCAGATAAGCGGGTAATGCTACTTGCCGAAAAAGGCACGATGGGTGTAGGATCATCCAGGATGTCTGGTGTAAATAATGTGGCACTTTGGATTGGTAAACAAGCAAGTCCTTATGTACCCTTTATCAATATCGCTCCGATTGTTGCCGGTACCAATGGTATCTCTCCAATCTTCTTGACCACCGTTGGCGTGACAGGAGGTATTGGTGTAGATTTGAAAAACTGGGTAAAGCAACTGGATGAAAATGGTAACCTCGTTGTAGACGAAGAGGGAGAGCCAATCTTGAAGCAAACCTATTCGGTAGATACAGGAACCGTTCTTACCATCAATACCAAGACCAAGAAACTGTACGACAGTGAAGGCAAGGAGCTGATTGACATTTCTTCCTCGCTCACGCCACAGAAGATGGAGTTCATGCGGGCGAAAGGATCGTATGCTGTTGTCTTCGGTAAAAAACTTCAAGCCTTTGCGGCGAAGGCCCTGGGTATAGAAATTCCTCCAGTTTACGCTCCTTCCAAAGAGATTTCCCACGAAGGACAAGGACTGACCGCTGTAGAGAAGATATTCAATAAAAATGCAGTTGGAACCTCAGGCGCAACTCTACATGCCGGCTCTTATGTACGGGCTAATGTAAATATCGTTGGTTCGCAGGATACTACTGGCTTGATGACTTCACAGGAGTTGGAAATGATGGCCGCTACCGTGATTTCTCCTATCGTTGATGCCGGATATCAATCTGGTTGCCACACTGCTTCTGTATGGGACTTGAAGGCACAGGAGAATACGCCTAGGTTAATGAGATTCATGAACGATTTCGGTTTGATTACCGGTCGTGATCCAAGAGGCGTTTATCATCCATTGACGGATGTTATTCATAAGGTGTTGAATGACATCACAATTGATGATTGGGCCATTATTATCGGTGGTGATTCGCATACCAGAATGTCGAAGGGAGTAGCCTTTGGTGCGGATTCAGGTACTGTTGCCTTGGCTTTGGCTACTGGTGAGGCATCCATGCCTATTCCAGAGTCGGTTAAGGTGACCTTCAAAGGAAAGATGGCCGATCACATGGACTTCCGTGATGTGGTACATGCGACACAAGCCCAGATGCTGAAGCACTTCAAGGGTGAGAACGTATTTCAAGGTAGAATCATCGAAGTACATATTGGTACCCTGCTAGCGGACCAAGCCTTTACCTTCACTGACTGGACGGCGGAAATGAAGGCAAAAGCATCTATTTGTATTTCACAGCCTGATACGCTGATTGAATCTTTGGAGATTGCGAAGAGCAGAATCCAGATCATGATCGAAAAGGGCATGGACAATGAGCAGCAGGTGCTACAAGGCCTGACCGATAAAGCGAATAAGCGGATTGATGAAATTCAATCTGGTGAGAAGCCACCTTTGGCTCCAGATACAAACGCGAAGTACTACGCTGAATTTGAAGTAGACCTGGATATCATTGATGAGCCGATGATTGCCGACCCAGACGTACACAATGAAGATGTATCGAAGCGATATACGCACGATACTATTCGTGAGCTATCTTACTACGGCGGTGATAAGGATGTTGATCTTGGCTTTGTAGGTTCTTGTATGGTTCACAAGGGTGACATCAAGATCGTGGCTAAGATGCTGAGAAACTTGGAGGAACTGTACGGTAAAGTAGAGTTTAAGGCACCACTAGTGGTAACTGCTCCAACGTACAACATCATCGAAGAGCTTAAAGAAGAAGGCGACTGGGAAATTCTCCAGAAGTATTCTGGTTTTGAGTTCGATGATGCAGCTCCTAAAACAGTTGCGCGGACCGAGTACGATAATATCTTGTACCTGGAACGCCCTGGATGTAACCTTTGCATGGGTAATCAGGAAAAAGCCGAAAAGGGAGATACCGTAATGGCAACGTCTACTCGTTTATTCCAAGGCCGTGTTGTAGCTGATACGGATCGTAAGAAAGGGGAGTCACTCTTGGCTTCTACTCCTGTTGTAGTACTGTCTGCCATTCTTGGTAGAACACCTACAATGGATGAGTATCGTTATGCCGTAAAAGGAATTAAACTGACACAGTTTGCTCCACCAACGGATGAGATGGCCACCAAGCCTGGACACCTACTCTCCTTCTAAAGCAGTATAAAACGACTGTACAAATACAGACGAAATAAGACCCAAAACGGCATGTACCTTAAGTGTGCATGCCGTTTTGCTATTTAGGTAACCACCTTAATTACTAGCGCTACCATCTTCCTTTTCTCAAGGTTCTGTTAAAGCCATTGCAGACGGAGTTATATTATTGTTAATCCAGAATTTGTCTTGTAGTCATTGTCTATTTTGGTAAGCAACTACCTAAAATAACACGTATTCACCCATCGCCTCTCAACTTGACGGAGGTGACGGGGATTGTGAAAAAACGATGTGATGATCAAACTTGACAAGCCCGTCTGGAGGTATATAGCGCTTCTGTTTTTGGCCACCTACCTTGTGCAAATATTTGTGATCTTGAATGGGGGAGAGGAATACAATCTATTCTCCATCTTTATCGGGCTCTCCATGTTTTTTCCTGGCCTTGGTGCCATCTATTATCTGATTAAGACCAAACAAGGACTGAAGTACATTGATTGGAAAATTGGCAATCCAATTTACGCGTTGCTTAGTTTGACGCTACCGGCCATCATAACGCTTGCAGGGATCTTTCTCTTTGAGCAGATTGGTTTGGGTACCAATTATGCCTACGTGCTTTCGGATGGGACGGTAGATCAAATTGATATTCCATTACTATTCGGAAGTGATACTCAAAGCTTTCCCTTCTTCATTCTAAACTTTGTGCTTACCGGAATTGGCTTTTCGTTAATTACCAGCTTACTAACGATTGGTGAAGAAGTAGGCTGGCGCGGGTTTCTGCAGAAAGAACTCCTCAAGCAGAATAGCGTCCTTAAATCACTGGTTTTCCTTGGCCTGCTCTGGGGCTTTTGGCATCTTCCGATTATCCTCGATGGCTTCAACTACCCAGAGTACCCTGTACTAGGGGGCTTATTGATCTTTCCGTTGACTACCGTCTTTATCTCATTCTTCATAGGATGGTTAACCATTAATTCTAAGAGTGTATGGCAGGCGGTATTCGCACATGGCGGTGTTAACTCAGTGATGATTTTTCTGTTCGAGATGGATTTCGGTGAGCAGAAGCTAATCGCCAATTTTGGCATATTGGGCCTCTGGATGTTGGTTGGAACGCTTTCCTATCGATTAATTTCAAAAAATACAGTCATTAGCAAGGGCTAAAATGTCAACACCTTCGATTTACTGATTATTTTGGCGGCCCAAACCCCGATTAGGGGCAAATTGGGACAGAATCAAAGTCGGAATAATATGTTCGGAGGGTTTACACTCAAGTTAAAAGATAAGTCGGTCGGTCGATTAATTAATAGGCATAGCCTGCAGGCTGATGAAGTTTTTCACAGCCCAATCAAGACCTGGCGCATTTGGTGGTTTTTCATGATCGTCACTGCTTTGCCGATTTTGGCGCTGGTTTTCGCTGCTGCCGTAAATACTTACCCCTTTGAGCTGCTTGTATTACTGCTTGTCTTGATATTTATTGGCTACCTATTCACAGCTGCGATCAACCGAAGCTTTGCATTTGCAGGGGAAGAATTGATCGTTTTAAAGCCTCATTTTCCATTCACTGGACTGACTCGATATAGTATCGCGGATATTGATTCTGTAGAGATCAATGCGGATGGCCAGTGGAAGTGGCTCATCATCTTTGCGGTTATCTCTAGTGGTAATTACGTGCGGGTGAAAATGAAAGACGGCAGCACGCACAAGCATTATTGTCTATTTCTGGAGCCAGCCTCTCACGATGAGAGTTGGACCGAAAAGAATCTTGATGATCTAGCAACCTACCTGAAGAATAAAGGGGTAAAGGTTGATATGAATCTCTAAGTAGGAAGGACAATGAAAATCATCGAATCCCAGCACATCGGTCAGCTTCGACAGAATGAAGAGTTTGATGATTGGTGGGAAAGCGATCCGGTTCCGATTCCCCTCTTTGACCGCCTTGCGTTGCCGATAACCTTCATGGATTTGGTGCCATCCGAGGATGCCAACTATATCGCTGAAGCTGATATAGCTTTAGGGCATTTCCTGGCTAAAGGCCATGATGCCAGAATGCAGTTGTCAGAATTAGTACATCAAAACTGCATGGATTTTCTGAATACCATCGGTTATGATGAAATGGATAAACCAATGTGGGAGCTCCAGGATGCAAATGGAATCTGGCAGTTTGTTCATCCGCAGGAAATTCGTCTGAGTAGAAGGCACCGACGAGACAAAGACCTGTACCTCAGCATCGAGTGTGAATGCGACTGGGAGCAAGAACATGGCCTGCAGCTGGTGTTCCGTCAAGGAAAGCAAATTACCAGAGTAAGTGCCCAAGACGGTTGGACGACCGAGGCAGATGCCTTCGGCAAATCCGACGACGAAGATGAATTATTGAGTAGTTTTAGAGGATAAGTATTGTCTAGCTCGTTACCTCAAGTAACAACTACACCATTCTTAGCATAAATTCTAAAACACCTACTATGAGATTTCGTATTCCTTTCTTCGCTATTCTTTGTACCCTCTTTTTAACGGACTGTGCTGTGACGATCCCCGAAACGGACCGCACACCACCCACCTTTACCTTTGAAATCACTAATGGTATACCTGGTGGACCATTACGCATCAGTTCGAGTGATGACCTCAGTAATAAACAGCTTAATCTGCGCCGCAATACGCTCTATCGCTATCGTTTCACCGGCAGTGACCAGGGGGGAGTATCAGGCATGAAGCTCAAGGTGAATTGGCCTACCGATTTTCATGAGGTAGGCTTGGCGCGTGATGAATACATCATCGTGAGCGACGATACTTTTTTCCGTGAACTGTTGTGGCAAGGTCAACGTTCCGACCCTCGGTCTGCCAAAATTATCACGGGGCAACTCAATACCATTATGTACAACCAGTCTTATGCAGTTGTGAGCGTGGAATGGGAGTTGGGAACTACTGATTTTGGCGGTCGTTCCGGTACTCCGAATACGACGACTAAGCGGTTCAACGTGGCTATCGTTGATGATACGCAGGAGGTTGGTTGGGTAGACCTACCGTAACAAGTAGGTCCTGCTTGATTTTAAAGTGTACATCATGCAAGATCAAATTACCCTTCGCCAAGGGCTGGAGCAATTTCGTGAGGCCTATGAAGACCAGTTGAGTCATGAGAAGAGAGGAGTCTCTCCTGAAGCTCAAGCATTCTTCCGGTCTCACGATATTGCACATGTCCTCTTCGGCTGTGACATTTCACTCTACGGAGAGGGAACGGTCAAGATTTGGACCATCTTCGGTACTACGCTAGGATTTTGGCGACATCTTAAAGAGTATCAAGCAGCCAGTGCATTTGATCTGGCTAAAAGCTTCGGACTGCGCCATGTGGTCACCAACATATTCAAGCTGCTATTTTCCATTCCCACCATCATCATCCGGGCCAAGCAAATGGATAAACTTTGGCCATGGGCCGACTTTGATGCTTATTTAGATATTCCGATTACGGAGCTCAGGAGAACGTTTAACATCAAAGTACTAACTTGAAGGACTATTTGATGATGCTCTTTAAGTCTGAAACAAACCTCAATAGTGATGAAAAATATCGCCAGTGTTCTCTTGATTCTATTCTCCTTAACCATCTTCGGCCTCCGTATTTCTAAAAAGGTAGTCTTCAAGCAAAATGTCAGTGGCTACCTCAAAAGAGCAGCGGATGCCAATACCATCGAGCTCGCTGAGGAAGAGCTGACCAAGGCTATTACTTATCTGGAAGCCGAAAATCTGACTAGTGGTTATACCTCCATTTTGTGGCAAACACCAGATGAGGATATCGATTTCTGGTACCGTAATCTAAAAGCTAGCCAACAAGAACTTCAGACCTTGGAGTCGGAAAGTGCTTTGGAAAAAACGAATGTCCTCATCAAGCTCCGAGAAACATTATTGGACACCGGGGAGAGCACCAAAGTGACGGTGCCAGACGGATTATCGGTGTATCCGAATAATAAGATGTGGGCGGCCCTAATGCTGCTTGCTACCCTGGCTGGATTCTTTGGTTTTATGATTCCCATCATTGAAGCAGATAAGAAAGCTAAAGCGGCAGCTGCAAAAGAATAGGATGTAGAGAGCTTTCCGAAAAGGCTCTGAACAAGGCTGCAAATTGACGAACGACATTATGGTTCGATAGCATGATATTTCTGCTTGCTTCGTAGCTTTAGCAGCAATTACCTAAGACACAACAATCCTCTCCTCATGCCAAACCCTAAGATTGTGCTCCTGGCTATCTATTTTATAGTTAGCTCAGTTTCCTATTCGTTTGCTCAGGCCGTCGATCCTTCCAGTATTTATGGTAAAGTAATTTGCGGCTACCAGGCTTGGTTTAACTGCCCAGGTGATGATTCTCCACTTGATCGTTGGTTTGCCTGGGCATATCCCGAACCAGCTCCGGGTACTGTGGATATTGAGTTATACCCTGACATGAGCGAGTATGCTCCTGAAGATCTCTACCCTAATAACTTCGCCAATCTTGGTGATGGAACTCCGGCGGCCTTCTTTTCTTCCTACTCAGAAAGTGTTACGCGACTACATTTTAGTTGGATGGAGGAAAATGATATTGATGGCGTAGCACTGCAACGTTTCATCACGCAGTTGGAGGAGCCGCTCCTTACGGCCAACCGAGATTCCAATGCAGTGCGGGTTGCGCGAGCCGCAGAAGAATATGGGCGTATCTTCTACATGATGTATGATATCACAGAAATGGGGAGTGATCTCTTTACTACCGTAACGGAAGACTGGGAAGAGCGGATGCTCGGCGAGCTAGATATTACCTCCTATTCCCAATATCTTCATCAAGACGGAAAGCCCGTCGTGTGCATTTGGGGGGTAGGGTTTGATCATATCTACGGTACTTCTGATGAGACGGCCCATTTGATTGAGTGGTTTAAAGATCAGGGCAATTATGTCATCGGTGGCGTGCCAGTGGAATGGCGTACCGGGGGAGTAGGATCTAAACCTGGCTTTGATACCGTTTATACGAAACTGGATATGGTATCTCCCTGGACAGTGGGGGCTTTTCATACACCAGAAGACGCAGACATCTACAATGAGAACTATTTGGAAGGAGATGTCGCCTATTGTGAAGCCAATGACCTAGACTACCTTCCAGTGATGTTCGCCGGCATTTCTTTTCATAATTGGGAGGTTGGTAGCAGCTCACAAAACTTTGTCCCACGTTTAGGTGGAGACCTCCTGTGGAAGCAAGTGCAAAACATCAGAGACCTTTCACTTCCATCTGGGTACGTAGCCATGTTTGATGAGTACAACGAGTCGACCGCTATTATGCCTGCTGCAGATAGTTACTTTGGCGTACCACCAGACCAGTACTTTCTAACCCTAGCGGCCGATGGTGTTTATCGCTCGCCCGACTTTTACCTACGACTAACGGGCGAACTCACCCAACACTTTCGAAACGGAACCCTTCCTGGACCAACTTTCACAACATCTCCACATAGTGCCCCCTTCTTCTTCAGGACCAGCCTTGAACAGCAGTACGATGCCCAAGCAGATTGGCTAAATACGGTGGATATGGATATTCCGGTCACCAATGTGTCTGGCCCCAATGGTACAGCCTCACCTGTTTTGGATTTGGTGGATAATCAAGGACACCTAGGCACGAGCTGTTTACAGATCGCAGGAGAGGATCAATCGGATGAGGTCTCCCTGGTCTACTTCCAGGTGTTTGATGTTGATATTGTAGTGGAGGAAGATACCTACCTATCCTACGAAATAATGCCACTGAATGAGGGGGGGAGAAATGTGGCTGTTGATCTGTTTATGACTGATGACTCTAATTTAAGAGACACCGATGCGATTGACCAATTTGGAAATGGAATGCATCCCGGAAATCAAAGAGGAGTAATCAATGAATGGACCGAAGTGCGAAGCCACATTGGGCAATGGGTAGCGGGGAAAACGATCGATCGTATTGTCATCGCCTATGATTATGGTCCGGAAGTGCGGCCGTTCTCGGCATACATTGACGATGTAAGAATTCAGAATAATTTGGGAGAGGTCACTAGCGTGGACGAATTGATCAATCCAAAACTGACATTCAAGGTATTCCCGAATCCGAATAACAGTGGCCTCCTACAGTTTGAGCTAGCTGAGGACTTTCATCCTAAGTTTTGTCAAATCTACAACCAGCTAGGGCAAGTTGTGTGGTCTCAACCCATCACAGGATCCTTAGAACAGCTGCAGGTTAGGTCTTTACCAGATGGCCTTTATTTCGTTCAGTTAAGCGATGGGCAACATCATCGTAGTCAAAAGTTGATTCTTCAGCTGGAGGAATAGTTTACCAAGCAATTCTCTTCCAGTTGAGTAGAGTATGTACGCTGAAAGAGTCAAAGATGTCCGCTAACTTTAACTGATGACCACCTAGCACCTAAACTATGTTCCGCAATTTTATCCTAAGGCTCTTTAAAGAGTTTTCCCTCAGTATTCTGCTTGTGGAGTTCTTCCTTATTGTCGGTGGCCATCTTCCTGGGGAATATGGCCACCGACTGGAACGCTCAACGAATAAAAGAAGACGAGACTGCCGAAGCCTTGCAACTCATGTGTGATGAGCTTCGGCAAAACTATCACAACCTCCAGCCCTATCAGGAGTACTATCAACGGGCCCTGTATCTGCTGGATAGCCTGGAAGCTATTGGCGAATTCGAACAACTGTTTGAGCACAGGGAATTCCAGGGCATCAACCCGCCCATTGTCTACACCTTTGCCTATGAAATGGCCAAGAATAGTAGCAAGCTAGCGAATATTGAACATGAAAAAGCCAAAGTAGTATTTCGGAACTACTTACACTTAGAGGAGTTGCTTCGCACTATTGAACAAACCCAGCAGCAGCTGTTAGTCAGTGATATTGAGGGGCCAGATAGTTGGAATATGGTCCTTAACTTCTATCGAGAGTCCATAGAATTGTTTTACCGGAGTTATGCTCAACTACAAAAAGACGATATCTGTCCGCTGTTGAGTGCCTCTGCTGGTCAATAGCAAGGCCTCGAAAAATAACCTTACATTCATCGACAAGAAAAACACCCGACTATGAAAAAAGTAATACTGACGTGCCTGGTTTGTGTCTTAGCTATATCTACCTATGCACAGGAGCGCGTTAATCCCACCTTCGAACAGGTGCTTTCACTAAAGTCTGTATTTGGCGCGGAGGTTTCTCCAGATGGCAATCATGTTGTATTCACAAAGCAATCGACGGATTGGAAGGAAAACCGATTTGATCGCGAACTATGGCTTTCCAAGAATGGAGGCGCACCATTCCAACTCACGAATAATCCAAAGAGTGGTAGTGGTAGTCCCAAGTGGTCGCCGGATGGCCAATGGATTGCCTTTCTGTCTACCAGAGGAGAAAAGAATCAGGTGCATGCTATCCGTGTTGCGGGAGGGGAGGCATTCCCTATTACCCATACCGATGGCAATATCTCCTACTTCGACTGGTCACCCGATGGTAAGACCATTGCTTTCTTGCAGTCGGAGGATAAGTCCAAAGAGACCAAGCAGCAAGAAGAGAAATACGGCCGGTTCTTTGTCGATGATGAGGAATACAGCTTGACCCAACTGTGGACCGTTAACTTTGATCCCAATAGACTGGCGGAAATGCCCTTGCCGGATCAGATGCAAGATTCCACCTTTAAAGCCGATCGAAAGGCTCAGCTCTTGCTAGACAGTGTCAGCTTCAACATTAATTACTTCAAGTGGTCCCCCGATGGTCAGCAAATCGCTATTGAGCATCAGCCAGATCCACTGATCAACTCTTTCTTTGGAGCGGATATTTCCATTTATGATTTGTCATCCGAAACCATGACAACCTTAGTTGCTAACAGTAGCTATGACGGCTTGGTGGATTGGTCGCCAGATGGAAAGTCTATTCTCTATCAATCATCGCTTGAGGACAATACTTCTAATTATTACCTAAATGGGAAGCTATTTCGAATTGATGTAGACGGCTCCAATGGCAAACAGTTAGCGGCTGATTTTGATGAAGATCTATCCAGGATTAGTTGGAATGAGAAGGGCATCTTCGCCATGTGCTGGCAAAAGACGGATCGCTTTCTGCTAAGTATTAATCCGGAAGACGGTAGCACCTCCTTTATCTCGACAGGAGATATCAATAGAGTCAGAGGTTACTCATTCTCTACAGGCGCTACGCAATTGGTGTACACCGGTTCTGGTGATGACGACCTGACGGAGGTTTACACCACGAGCTATCCTTCTAGAGGGGCTGCAAAGCAGATCACCAGTGCAAGTGCACAAATAGAAGACTGGTCGGTTGCTGATAGCGAAGTCATTTCCTGGGAGAGCCAGGATGGGCAAGTGATTGAAGGGGTTCTTCATAAGCCGCAGGATTATGACCCAGCTAAGAAGTATCCATTACTGGTGATCATTCACGGTGGGCCAACAGGTATTTCAACACCTAGCCCCACGCCATCTTACGTTTACCCCATGGTGCAGTGGCTCAATAAAGGTGCCCTAATCCTACGACCTAACTACCGGGGCTCGGCCGGCTATGGTGAAAAATTCAGATCACTAAATGTCCGGAACCTAGGGGTAGGTGATGCCTGGGATGTTCTATCAGGTGTGCAATACTTGGAAGATGAAGGAATGATTGATGGCGAGAAGGTAGGCTGTATGGGTTGGAGCCAAGGAGGATATATTTCCGCCTTTCTTACCACCAATTCTGATAAGTTTCAGGCGGTTTCTGTAGGTGCCGGTATCTCCAATTGGATGACCTACTACGTGAACACGGATATCCATCCATTTACCCGCCAGTACTTGAAAGCTACTCCTTGGTCGGATCAGGAAATCTACGAGCGTACCTCACCGATGACCAACATCAATAAAGCTTCCACGCCAACCTTGATCCAGCACGGTGAATTTGATCGTAGAGTACCAATTGCCAATGCCTATGAACTTGTTCAGGGACTACGCGATGTGGGTGTTGAAACGGAACTCATCGTTTACAAGGGCTTCGGCCATGGTATCTCTAAACCTAAAGAACGCCTGGCGGCCACCTGGCACAATTGGCAGTGGTTTGCCAAGTACATTTGGGGAGAAGAGGTAGAACTGCCGAGCGAGTAAGACGACAAGCTTATGTTTCAAGGGCTATGGCCAATACGACTACTTTGCAATGCGCTCACCTTTCGGTAGCGCATTGCCAGGCTTAATGAACAGATCTCCGTTATCACACCTACACTAACCTGTGGTGACGCCACCGGGACGGAAGCCAGAGAAAGTCGATCAATAATTGTAAGGTTGTATTCGAAGAAGTGCAGTTCGATGCGACACCGGTAATGTGCTTGCAATCTCACTGCTTTGTATGGAGGAGTCATATCAAACTGATAAAGGCAAATGTTAAGTTGTTTTACCTTTAGTGTAAGTCATGAAATAAAAAACGCTACATGAGAACACTTCAGCTACTCCTTATCGGCCTGTTTTTACTTCCTCTAACCATTAATGCACAAGAAAGAAAGAAGAAGGTCGAAGAACCTGCCGTACAATTACACGATTCAATACTTCATGATCTAATATGGCGAAACATTGGGCCATTTCGAGGGGGTAGAAGTGTTACGTCCACGGGCGTCATCGGGCAACCTCTGACCTACTATATGGGCTCCACAGGTGGCGGTGTTTTCAAAACTACAGATGCCGGTATCAGTTGGAAGAATATTTCCGATAATGCCTTTAAAACAGGGTCGGTAGGTGCAATTGCGGTAGCTGAAAGTGATCCTAGTATTGTCGTCGTTGGTATGGGCGAGCACGCGGCTCGCGGTGTGATGACCTCCATGGGAGATGGCGTTTACAAGTCTATGGATGCCGGAAAAACCTGGACGCATCTTGGCTTGGAAGAGACCCGCCACATTTCGGATGTAATCATCCATCCTGTCAATCCGGAGATCATCTACATTGCTGCACAAGGTGCTCAATACGGAGATTCGGATGAGCGGGGTGTTTATAGGAGTACGGACGGTGGCGAAACTTGGGAACAAGTGCTATCTGTCAATTCTACTACAGGTGCTTCCTCCCTGTCCATGGATATGACCAATCCACGAATTCTATACGCTTCCATGTGGCAGCACCGCCGCTACCCATGGTACATGGAATCGGGTGGCGAGCACTCTGGCCTGTACAAGTCTATAGATGGTGGTGATACTTGGACCCAGATGAAGGCGGGCTTGCCAGAGGAATTCGGTAAATCCGGTATTTCTGTTTCCAGAGCAAATCCGCAGCGTGTTTTCGCGGTCATCGAGGCAGAAGGGAAAAAAGGTGGCGTTTACCGCTCTGATGATGCAGGAGACAGCTGGTCGCAAGTAAATAGCAACCGGGTGAACATAGCTCGCTCCTGGTACTACATGGAGATTTTTGCGGACCCGCAAAATGAGAATATCGTGTATGTCTTAAATGCGCCCGTGATGAAATCCATCGATGGTGGAAAGAGCTTCTCCAATATCCCGGTACCGCATGGAGATAATCATCACCTATGGATCAATCCGCACGACAACAGTAATCTCATTAACTCGAATGACGGAGGCGCCAATATTTCCTTTAATGGAGGTAAGAGTTGGAGCACCCAACAAAATCAGGCAACCGCTCAGTTCTACCGCGTGATCACGGACAATCTCGTTCCGTACAATGTATACGGTGGGCAACAAGACAATTCTGCAATAGCGATTGCAAGCCGTACCGCGGATGGCGGCATCGATTGGAAAGATTGGTATTCGGTAGCAGGAGGCGAAAGTGCCTTTATCGCTTTCGATCCTGATAATCCGGAGACGGTTTACGGAGGCACCTATCAAGGTAATATCAGCAAGTGGACGAAATCATCCAGAGAGCAGAAGTCGATCAAAGAATATCCGGAGTTAGGGCTGAGTATTGCTCCGGAAGATTCCAGGTATCGCTACAACTGGAATGCACCAATCATTTCCTCACCGCATGACCGACAGACTATTTACCATGCAGGAAATGTAGTGTTCAAAACCACGGATGGAGGTGTCAGCTGGACCACAGTCAGCCCTGACTTAACCAAAAACGAAGCCGACAAACACGGCCCCGGTGGAGGCCCTTATACCAACGAAGCGGCCGGAGGCGAAAACTATAACACCATCACCGCTCTGGTAGAATCTCAACACGAAGAAGGAGTGCTCTATGCCGGTTCAGATGATGGCTTATTGCACCTCACCAAAGATGGTGGAGCATCCTGGGAAAACATCACGCCAAAAGACATTCCAGATGGCATTATCAATAGCATTGATGTATCTGAACACGACCCGGCAGTAGCTTACGTGGTAGTGATGCGATACAAATCAATGGACCTCAGTTCTCATGTGTTTAAGACAGCGGATTACGGGGCAACGTGGACCAAAATCGTCAACGGACTCGATGATCCCAACGGATTCGCCCGAGTGGTACGTGCGGATAAAAAGAAAGCAGGATTGCTATACGCAGGAACCGAAACGGGTATGTACGTCTCCAATGACGATGGTGCGTTCTGGCAACGCCTCAATCTGGGCCTACCGGTCGTTGCGATTAATGACCTGATCATACAAGACAATGATTTGGTAGCGGCCACTTCGGGCCGTGGCTTCTGGATTTTGGATGACCTGGGTGTTCTTCAAAATATGGCTGCTGAAGAAAACACTGTAGCGCTATTTCAACCTAAGGATAGCTACCGAATTTTTGGAGGTAATTCCCGAGCGGTAGGTCAGGGGCAGAATCCGCGTAGTGGGGTCACCTTTGATTACTACTTGGGCCAAGATGCAGATACGTTGGATCTAAAGTTAGAAGTCCTGCAAGGAACAGAGGTGATCAGAACTTATACCAACAAAGCACCAAAAGGATTTAGATCCTGGCCGGGCGGACCATCCAGGCCTAGGGTTTTACCTTCGAAAAAAGGGTACCATAGATTTACCTGGAATTTTAGCCGCGAGTCTATTCCTGCTATTGATAAAGTCTTTGTCTTTGGTGGACATTCTGGTTCTAGCGTCGCGCCGGGAGCATATACCTTGAGATTGTCCCTAGGGGAGGAGACGGTAGAAACAACAGCCACAATTCTTCCAAACCCAGCGGTTCCATCTACTCCGGGCGCTTTTGCTGAACAGCAAGATATGTTGGTTCAAATCGAGAAAACCCTGGTGGAAATGCATGAGTCGGTGATCCAGATGCGCTCTGCGAAAACCCAGCTCAACAAGTACGCCGATCTTTTAGAGGGCCAGGAGACAGCCGAGCCACTCATTGAGCAAGGGAAAGAGCTGCTGAAGCGTATCAATAGTTGGGAAGAGAACCTGATACAAGCGAAGCAGAAGACCTTCCAGGACGTCATCAATTTCAACAACAAGCTTAATGCCCAGCTCATAGCACTCAAAGGCTATATCGATCAGGCCGATCCACAAGTAACCGATGGTGCCAAAGACCGGCTTCGCGATCTGTTGGATGATTGGCAGGTGTACAAAGAGGAAAGAGACGCTATCATAAGCACAGAGATGGATGCCTACAACCAATTGTACAAATCATTGGATATTCCGGCATTGATTATTGAGAAGAACTAAGAGCTGATGGTCTATGGCCAAAAAGCACTGGGCTGGAACTATTGTCTTCAAAGAACTGTAGAGAAGGGAGAATTGAGGCAGCTACCTGTTCGGCAAAACACTGGCCTCAAATTATATCAAAGATGAATACTGTAATCAACATCAATAAAGCCTGTGGAGGAAACGGAACCGTGTTCCAGAGGCTACTTTGTTGATTAATCTGATATAAAGAATTAACTTTTTGGCCTCTTGGATTTTAATTCCAAGGGGCTTTTTTAATTGAACTAGAATGAGAAAGATTTCAACTATTTTCGAAAGAAATTGGGAGACTGATAGAAAGGTGAATTCCCAACTCATCGTCGATTTTGATTTTGCAAATGCCATTGCTACCGAAAAATTGGATGGAACCAATATTCGGGTAACGGTGCGGAATGGGATAGTTGTAAGAAGTGAGAAGCGTAGAAACCCCTCGAAGCTTCAGAAGCAAAACGGAATTGTAGATCCTTGGTACGTGGATATTGACGAGCAATCATCAGAAAATAAGTGGATGGTGGCTGCCATTAAGAACACTGATTTCTCAGGTGTTCCGGATGGTGAATGGCCAGCAGAAGCCATTGGAAAAAATATCCAGGGAAATCCATTGAATCTGGAAGGACACCAGGTGTTTATTTTCTCCTTGCCAAGCTGGAGAGATCGAATCCAATTGTCCGATGCACCATATACTTATGCGGAATTGAGAGAATACCTCAATACCAAGCAAAGCAGTATTGGTAATAATTGCCTGATGGAGGGTGTCGTCTGGCACCATCCGGATGGAAGCATGGTTAAGATCAAGAGAAAGGATTTTAAGTAATGCTTCGGCTGTGCCGACCAAGACCTGGCTGAAAAGCCTCGCGCTTGGTCGGCGCCCAGTATAGTTTAAGGCAACAATAGTCGCAGCTGTAGAAGAACAACTGGAGAAACCAACGACATGTAAACGCTCCAAAACCTACCATTCAGAACATAAGTAGGTAGAAGTGACTGATCTTTGAGCGTATTGCCTAACTTTCACTTCCGAATAAATTCCTGAATTACCTCAGCCAGGGGTAGAGTGTTACCACAAAGGGTAACAACAAGGCAAAATAGCTCAAGATGAAGAACGCGATTTACCTATTGCTCCTATTGACTTTCGTTTCCTGTAACAATGCTGGGTCGAGTGAAGAAAACACCGAAGAAGCTATACCTGAAACGGAGGTGCAGGACGTAGAACCACAGGATGAACCACAAGAAGAAGTGCCTCCAACATTTGTCGTGATGGAGAATTCTGAATTTGACGTATCCAACCTCCGCTATGAAGGAGAACTACAGGCCCAAAAGTTCTGGCAAGACGCTAATGGTAATAACGTCGTCTTATTCTCTGGTGAAGAGGATTTAGACAAGGGTGAAGCAATGATTTATGCTTATCACTACTTGGTGAATGATGGCAATATTGAACGCCTCAATGAGATGAAAGCCGAGGTGCTTGACTGTGCGGATGCTGATATTTTCCTGGATTTTAATGAGCAAGCGCTTAGTGTGGCGGATCGAGACGGAGATAATATTGGCGAAGTCACTTTTGCCTATCGCAAGGCTTGTGTCACTGATGTATCACCGCATGATCTGGCATTGCATATGTTCGAAGGACGCAATGATTATACCTTAGTAGGCTTTACCGAAGTACGGGTTGGGCCGGAAGAAATGATGGGGGGAGCTATCAATGAAACGAACTTTGATGGCGCTTCTACTAGCTTGCTGTCCCACGCAAATGAGGTTTGGGAAGCCATTAAAAAATACGAGTAGCTGCTTGTGCAGGATGGCCTTTGAAGTAATCTTTGATGTCCATTTTTTATTTTAGAGGTAGATAAAAATCGCTGAACATGAGATGGTTTGGTAAGTCCAAGCTGCTTCTCTGGTCAACTCAGCAAAATACGACTTGCCTCTAACAGCACTAAACAAGGAAGCTATGACAAATTATATTGATGGTTTCGTTCTCCCCGTTCCACGGATCCACCTCGAGGAGTACAAAAGGGTAGCGGAGCAGGTAGCTCAAATTTGGAAGGAATACGGTGCCCTCGCGTACTTTGAATACGTAGGCGAGGATTTGCATTTGGAAGGCACACGCTCTTTTTTGGAGGTAGTTGATGCGAATGCAGAGGAAGCGATTGTATTTGGCTGGGTGGTATTTGCTTCGAAAGCAGCACGTGACCATGCTAATAAACAAGTGCCCAACGATCAAAGGATGATCGATCTAGTGACTCCCCTGACCGATTCGTCAAGACTGATTTTTGACGCCAGTCGGATGGTTTATGGGGGTTTTCAACCGCTGGTGCAGAACGGATAATAGAACTGACTCTTAATCAAAACCAATAGCAATGAAAGTTACTGCTGAAAAGAATGAGAGAATTGCAAAGATGACTTTCGCCTCGGTCTACCCGCACTACGTCACCAAGGTGGAGAAGAAAGGCCGAACCAAAGAAGAACTCCACCAGGTGATCGAATGGTTGACGGGCTTTAATGAAGAGAAACTACTATCGCTTGTTGAGGAAAAGGTAACCTTTGAAACCTTCTTTGAAAGAGCAGAGCTTAACCCGAATGCCCATCTGATTAAGGGCGTAATCTGTGGCTACCGGATTGAAGACATTGAGTTTGAACCGACTCGGCAAGCTCGCTATATGGATAAGCTGGTAGATGAGTTGGCCAAAGGCCGAAAAATGGAGAAAATCCTGCGGGAGGCTTAGTATAGCTCGAGTGCTTCTGCGTCACTTAGTCTTACCCATACATCAGGATTGAAAAAACGGAAACCCTAATTTTAACAACAATAATAAACTATGCAAAACACCAAATTAACCCTGATCCTTTTAGCAGCCTTATTGGTAGGATGCGGCAACGCAGAAAACAACACTGAAAGCACAGAAAGCGAGGAGGCTGTAGAGGAAGTTACTCAGCCAGAAACAGATGCTTCGTCAGACAGTGGTGAAGCAGCTAACCCTATTCTCGGAGAACACATCAGTAGCCTTGTGGAAATGTTGAGAGCTGGCGATGCTGACCTGATTGCGGCAAGAGTTGACTTTCCACTAAACAGAGAAACACCTATTCCAAGTATTGATGATGCCGCGGATTTCCAGCGACGATTTAGTGAAGTTTTCGACCAAGCGTTTATCGATCAGATTATCAATTCCACTGCTGACCAATGGGCAGAAGTAGGTTCCAGAGGGATCATGTTTGATAATGGTGCCCTTTGGATGGATGGGACGAGCGGGAATATTACCGCCGTCAATTATCAGAGCGAGGCCGAAAAGCAGATGAAAGCAGAACTGATCGCTGGCGACAAGCAGGGACTACATTCTTCTGTAGCTACCTTTGAAAGCCCATTGTACAAGATCAAGACCGAGACCTACCTCATTAGAGTCGATCACTTGGGAGACGACAAATACCGCTATGCTTCTTGGAAGCTTGCTGAAAGCGAGTCTTCTAAGCCGGATCTAGTGCTTGGTAATGGCGTCTTTGAATATCAAGGTAGTGGAGGCAACCACGACATCACCTTTAAAAACGGCGACTATATCTACAAGGTCGAGCGCAACGTACTAGGCACGGATGATACTCCAGATGTTACGCTCACCGTAGAACAAAAAGGTGAGGTAATTTGGAGCGAAGGTGGTACTTTGGTGAAAGACTAAGAATGACAAAATGAAGGATCTCAATCACTACGTTTCCATCTATAAAGAACAGCTTGAGAAAGGCGATATCCTTATTGCCTACAATGCGTTGGTGAAGTTCGTGATGCAATTGAGGGTAGACTTTATCAAGGAGCTATCGGATCGTTACTCCTTTTCTGGTATGCTCCATGGGTATATGGACTACACCTATTTCTACTACACCAACGACTACCTAAAGAGCAAAAAGCTAAAACTTGGCTTGGTGCTCAATCACCTGGAAATGCGATTTGAGATCTGGCTCTTGGGGAACACCAAGAATATCCAAAAAACGTATTGGGAGGCCTTCAAAGATTCCCATTGGAATGAGGGTAGAACGGAAATGCCAGAGTACTCGATCCTGGAGGTAGTGGTCGACGCTGACCCGGATTTTAATGATTTGTCCGCCCTGTCCAAAGCACTCGAAGGTAAATTGATTACCGTTTCGGACAGCATTATTCAGGCAGTTGAGGAGCTTTCGTAATTCGCTCTTTAGAGCAGAGCGATTAGTTTGTCTAGCTAAGGAACTACCAACCTGCTACGCATTAGAACAAGTGGCAAGTGATAACCAAATAGGAATTGATGGTTGCACTTGCTGCTTGTTCTAGTTTTAACCAAAGTCGAATAAGACAAAGTAGGCCGATAGTATGATTTTTGATCGCATCTTGTAGCGTAAGAGTAGAAGACGAATTACAAGCGTTACCAATTTAGAATTGCACATTGAAGGAGGCTCCGATTGTTACTATTTCTCGAGCAGCCGTTATGAAAAGTAAAGTAGCTCTTCTGATATCCGGGATCTTTCCCGCAAGCAATTGTTGCACCTGGTTGTAAAGAGAGCTCCTATGCGCTATCATCAAACAACCCAATCATGAGACTAGTATTCGCTCTCCTGCTCCTATTTTCTACAGAACTTCTTGGCCAAAACCTCGTCCCTAATCCTGGCTTTGAATCGAGCCTGGACACCATTGATGGCTTTACTTATGATCATCTCGCGTTCACGAGAAATGTGCGATTCTGGACTACTCCTAATACCGCTTCACCAGATCTAATTACGCCCACTTTTGAGGAAGGCTATATCGCAAATCCGGGCCCGCGTTCTGGTAGAATGATGATCGGTATCCAGACGACTGTGAGCTGGGCAGAGTGTGTCGGTGTACAGTTAACGGAGCCACTGATGCCTAATCGAACTTATCATGTACAGTACTGGATCCGCAGGGCTACGAGCCCTAATCCACAATTGGATATGGATCGCTCAATGAACAGCAATTTTGGTGCTCGCTTTTCGGTGGATTCGATAAAGACCAAAAGTGGAATCATGCTCGCCGGACTGCCACAAGCTCCTGCAAATTCGTCCATTGTCCTGACCGATCAAGAGTGGGTGCAGGTGTCCAATTACTTTACCGCCAAGGAGGCTTATGAGTATATGTATATAGGGCAGTTCCGCATCAATGGGGTGCGTCCGGAGATCCTGAAGGGTTATTACTTCATCGATGATGTTTCAGTAGAGATTCTGACCGATTATGAAGCCTTCGACCAAAGTATAGCCCTGCCCGCTGGCACCATTATTCCTTTGAGTAATGTCAACTTCCTCTCTAGCTCTACCCAGTTGAGTGATCAAAAATCCTATGAGGTAATAGATGAACTGAGCTCCTACCTGCAAGCTAATCCTACCCTGCGCATTTGCATCAATGGGCATACGGATGATGTGGGCAATGAGCGCTCCAATCTATCATTGTCTAGGAAACGAGCACGGGCTATTGTCCAGCGGGTGATCGAAAATGGGATCAGCAAGAACAGAATAGAGTGGAAGGGGTATGGCGAGGCCAGTCCTATTGCTGATAATAAAACAGCTGCTGGAAGGGCGGAAAATCGTAGAGTGGAGTTTGAGGTGGTGGAGTAATCTTGGCTACATTTGATTAGGGCAAATTATGCGATATTGAGTCCTAATCGGCGCGGCTGAGCGCTCCAACACACCTAAAGGGGAACTTACAATGACCAAATACCTGATTAAGAAACTACGGGAAGGTCTGGCAAACGGACGGCAGAAGGAGATTCTCAAGAAGTTGAATACGATCTACGAGGAGCATGCCCTGGCCAATGAGTTGATCATGGTGAACGGCCGTTTCAACAAAATTGAATCCGACAACCGTAAGGGGATACTATCCTATGATGAGTATATGCTTCATACCGCTAGGGTATCCGATGCCATTCTTGGAATCATAGATCAAATTGAGCAAGACAAGGAGCTTTTGGCTGCGCTGCGAAACAATGAAAAGCAGGCACTATTTGCTGATTATATCAAACTCACAGTTGATTTTTCCGCCTTTAAAGCAGGTTTGGTGAAGGATTATCGCGGAGGCGACTTTATCAATATTGATGATTTCCTTAATGAACTGTACTTCGAGATCAGCGACTTTGTAGCACCTGGCAGCTTCCGCCGAGAATGGGTGTTGAAAAAGAAGAGCTATGACGATCAGCTGATGGATGTAAATGACCGTACAATCAGTGCGCTGTTAAACGAAACCTACAGCTTAGGGGAGCGCATGTATACGCATGAAGAGATGAAAGAGATTTATGAGTACAGTGACGCGACCTTAGTGGTGTGCCGTCTATAGGCTTGTAGAGCAGTGTAGGGTAGTGGGTAAAAACAACCAAATGATAAAGTTTTTTAGAAGAATCCGACAGCGTTTACTGATTGAGAATAAGCTCAGGAAATACATGGTTTACGCGTCGGGCGAAATCATTCTTGTGGTCATCGGTATTCTGATCGCCTTGAGCATCAATAACTGGAACGAGGCCAGAAAACTAGAACAAGTCGAGTTTGATATTCTAAGGGGAATCAAGCAAAACATCTTGATGGATACGATTGATCTGAATCACAACCGGAGGCGATTTGTCGAGATGAACATGCGGGACTCTACGGTGATCAACTACCTCATGGAGAAGAGGCCGCTAGACTCCATAGTAGAAGGGCATCTGACCGACCTCTGGCGCTCCAATATCACCCTGACTCTTCACACCTCTTACTTTGACGAGGCGAAAACCAAGGGCCTGTCGATTATCTCGAACAAAGAACTTCGGGACAGCATCAGTCGACTGTACGAATTTCGATACGACTTGGTTCTTCACGTGGAGAACAACTCTCGCCAGTATGATTATCTAACGATGTACGAAAATCTAGCTACAGACTACGTTCATCTCAACGCTCAGACGGGTAAAATCGTCATAGGGGATGCATACTATCAGACCATCCTCCAGGATGATCTTTTCACTTGGAAATTGTTATCTGCCAATCTTAAGGTGCGAAGTGTAGCACAGTATTATGAGGAAGCCTATGTGGCAGCCATTAGTGTTTTGGATCAGATTGATGCCGAATTGATGCGGTAGTACTTATCGAAAAGGAGTGAGTGTAATGAAAGAAGAACTACTCAAGATAATTAGCCAAACCTATGCTCCGCTCAGCACCGCTTGCCAGCAAGAGTTACTGGAGCAAATGAAGGTGTCGTCTTACGAAAAGGGGACGATCCTGGTGCGGGAAGGGCAGTACTCTGATAAGTCTTTCTTCATTCTACAAGGCTGTGCCCGTGCTTTCTATTTGAATGACGGCCGCGATATTTCGGATTGGTTTGCTTTTGAAAACGAATTCGTGAGTGCCATCGTTAGCTTCTTCACAAATCAGCCCAGCCCACACTATATCGAAGTGTTGGAAGATGCAGTGGTGATAGAATTAACGCGAACCCTTATTGATGATCTAGCTGGTAAGTACCACGATTTTGAGCACCTAGTTCGAGTGGTAGTCACTAAAACAATGCTGGCCCAGCGAGAACGGATTTCTTCCATTTTATTCCATACGGCAGAAGAACGATATCAACTCTTGCTCGCCATTCGCCCCGATATTGTCAATCGCGTACCACTAATGCATATCGCCTCCTATCTGGGGATCACACTCGAGACGTTGAGTAGAATTCGGCATCCCAAGAAGCGAATTTGATATAGATCAAATGACGGCTGATCGATGGGCCATAGCTTTGCTTCAAAAGCACCATGAGCAAGGCGAAAAATATTCTGATTATCAACGGACACCCAGATGAAGAAAGCTTCAACTTCGGCTTGTCAGCGGCGTACAAAACTGGTGCAGAAGCGACTGGGGTAAGCTGCCAGGAAATTCTGATTCGAGATCTTGATTTCGACCCCAATCTCCAATTTGGTTACCGAAAGCGTACTCCCTTAGAGCCTGATCTTTTGGACGCGCAGGAAAAAATCAAATGGGCGGATCATATTGTCTGGGTCTACCCAGTTTGGTGGGGTTCGGTACCGGCCATTATGAAAGGATTCTTGGACCGCGTTTTATTACCAGGTTTTGCCTTCAAAAAGCGAGAAGGCTCTGTTTGGTGGGACAAGTACCTTACTGGTAAAACCTCCCGAATTATCTGCACGCTGGATCAGCCGGCCTGGTATTATCGCTGGTTTAATCGCGCTCCCAGCCATCATGCGATGACTAAGTTGACACTCAACTTCATTGGCATAAAACGGGTGCGAATTACTGCCATTGGTCCACTTCGCTTATCTACGAGTGCCTATCGTGAGAAGTGGCTCCGGAAGGTGGAGCGTTTGGGGCGGCAAAATAAATAAACCGGGCACTTTACAACCCCTTCTTCGTTTTAGGTCACTTTATGGTAGGATGCGACAGCATCCAAAACGAATTACCAACTAACAAAGTGATCATGAACGAAATCAACTGGCTGTCTATGCTTTTGGCTACCGCCACCCCGCTCACCATCGGATACTTGTATTATCACCCCGCCGTTTTTGGTGCTGCCTGGAAGGATTCCATGGGGGCTATATCAGAGGATAGAACACCCGTCCAAAAGGCGGTAATGATTGGGGTAGGGCTATTGGTCTCTTTTCTATTATCCTTTTTTCTGTTGGTCTTCAACAATGAAGGCATCAATCAGGAAGGCGATTTTGATAACTTTCCCCACGGAGCCTGGCATGGCTTCTTCATTTTCGTTACAGTAGTTACACCTATTGTCGTACTCAGTGGTTTGCGGAGCCGGATGAAGGCTAAGCATATCCTGATCCATCTCCTGTACTGGCTCATCACTTTAGCATTGATTGGAGGCATAGTAGATGCCATGAACCACTGGCAAAATATTCCGATGCCGGAGGGGTACTAATGTTGTCTTGTTTTATCTTGAGTTGGACCTTTTGCTCTGGCAAAGGTGTTATTCTAACGGTAGTTAATCTTGACTACCTTTAGCCATCACACGATATCAACATGTCTTCACCAGCACTCCAAACTTTCACGCTCAACAATGACCTCAAAATGCCTTCCGTCGGCCTGGGCGTTCTTTTCGCTCAGAATGACGGCGAGGTGGAGGGCGCGATTCAATCTGCGCTGCAAAATGGGTATCGCAAAATTGATACAGCTGCCGCTTACGGGAATGAGGAAGGAGTGGGCAGAGGGATCAAAGACAGTGGGTTCAAGCGGAGTGAAATTTTCCTGACCACCAAGGTTTGGAATACAGAGCAAGGTTATGACAAAACCCTGCGCTCCTTTGAGCAAAGTCTGCAGCGCCTACAGACAGACTATGTCGATCTTTACCTGATCCATTGGCCCGTTAAAAGCAAATACAAAGACACCTATCGCGCACTGGAACAGCTGTATACGGAAGGGCGCGCTAAGGCGATCGGTGTATGCAATTTTAGCATCCAACAATTGGAGGACTTGATGGAGCATACGGGGATTGTACCCGCACTCAATCAAGTGGAGATGCATCCGCACTTGAGCCAAAATGAGTTGCTCGAATTTTCCAAAACGCATCAAATCCAATTGGAAGCCTGGCGTCCTATCATGATGGGGGAAGTACTACAGATTCCAGAGCTGGTAGCGATTGGAAATGCCCACGATAAGTCTGCTGTGCAGATCAGCTTGCGTTGGTTGATTCAACGAGGGGTAGCCGTCATTCCTAAGTCTACAAACCCTAAGCGGATTGCCGAGAACATTGGTATTTTTGACTTTGAATTAAGTGCGAGTCAGATGGGCCAAATTGAGGCGCTCAATCAGAACAGAAGGCTAGGGGAGGATCTCTCGCACGTGGAGTAGCTCTCTGTACTTTGTGCCCTTCAGCAAAATTGTGAAATGCTATATTCCTAACCTATGAGAAGATTGCTGTTTGCGTTTATGTTCTTGTCACTTGGACTAATGGGTCAGGATAAGTCAGATGCTATAGTTGAGTCTATTACAACAGCCTACTTTTCGGGGAGGGGGGATCATGCCTTGCAAGGCCAGGAATATAAAGTGTATAACGAGCGCGGACAAATGCTCGAGTTCGGGGCTGTCAATCCGGATGGAACAAGGAGACTGCGTGGGACCTTGAAATACGACGAAAACGGAAACCTCCTTGGAGTGGATAATGAGTACTCGTCGGATCGCTATACCTACGAGTACGATGAGCACGGAAATTGGACGAAGCAGCTGCGAGTGATTTCGTCAATGTCGCGTGAACTAGTTCTTCGGGAAATCCAATATATGGAACCTGCTACCGAAGAACAGACCAGATGGGATGCTATCCTGCCGGATGGGTTAAGCGGACAAATTGCTTTGCTCACGGAATACAAATCTTACCTCAGCGGTGGTGATACCATCTTTGATCCGGCAGCAGCTTTTAAGAGTATCTATCGTTTCGAGCGCGATGGCAATACCCTAAGCTGTAAGCGTTACAATTCGCAGGATCAACTATTGAAAGAGACCCTCTATCAGCTAGACAACCTGATAGAGACACAAGTAAACTACAATACTGCGGGGGAGGAGCAGGAACGTCGTACCATAAAGCGAAAGGAGAATGGTGACAAATTGGAGCATCGCCTGACCTATCAAGGCAGAGTCAAAGCAGAGGAATACTATTTCTACAGCGATGGTGGCGATCTGATTCAAGTACAAAAGTTGAAAAGCGGTAAGTCGAACGAATACCGGAGGTATACCTATCAGTACTTGGAATATGACGAGTTGGGTAACTGGACCAAAAGGGAAGAGTACATTGACGAGGTACTAGATCGAATTGTGACAAGAGAGATGACATATTACTGAGGCGGAGCAGCTTCCAAATGGTAATTGACCTTATTCGCCAATAGTCTAGAGTGGTCTGCCCAGATCATTGTCCTAAGATTTCCTAATTTAGTACAGCTTACAGCCCGCTTACCAATCGGGTTTACGCGCTCGCTTTAGCGAGGGTGATGCTCTCGTTTGATCATCGCTCTATGTCTCAATAAAAACGCCGACCGATGAAACCGGTACTAGTCAATACGACGCTCTCAAATTCTACGCTGCTGTTACTCCCTCTTCTTCTGTTTTTCAATTGTAGTCTGAGCACGATAAGCGCCCAAGAAATAGAAAGAACAGACCCTGATCGCCCTCATTATTATCAGGATGAGAAACCTACTGACCCTTATGTTCGAGTAAAGGAAGCAGATAAGGTCAGAGGGCCCGCCTATCAGTTTTCCACCAGCAACTTTACCATCACGCAGGTGAATGTAGATTCTAGTGGCAACAATATCGTAGGGGATGCGGCCAACGAGCCTTCATTGGCTATAGACCCCACCAACCCCAACCGTATGGCTATTGGTTGGCGACAATTCGAAACCATCACCAGCAACTTTCGCCAGGCGGGTATTGGCTATAGTGAAGATGGCGGCACCACCTGGAATTATCGCGAGCCAATTGAGGCTGAGCTCTTTCGTTCTGACCCTGTCCTAGACACCGACAGCGAAGGCAATTTCTACTACAACAGCTTGGCAGAGGGCTTCGTCTGTGATGTATTCAAGACGGATAATCTCTCTATCTGGGAGGATAAAACTTACGCCTATGGTGGCGATAAGCAATGGATGGTCATTGATAAGACCGGGCTGGAGGCGGATGGCCATATCTACGCTTTCTGGAAGGCGCAATTCTCGGCTTGTTCCAACGGATCCTTCACCCGCTCGACTGATGAAGGGACCACGTATGAAGATTGTGCCACAGTACCGAATAATCCTACAAGAGGGACGCTGGCTGTAGGGCCGGAAGGAAATCTGTACGCTTGTGGCGGATGGAATAATACCTTTAAAGTACTTCGCTCCACTACTGCAAATGATCCTAACGCGGCGGTACTATGGGATCGAAATATTACGGTTGATCTGAAAGGAGAACAAGCGCTCTATGCTGGCCCAAACCCAGGAGGAATGTTGGGACAGGTGTGGGTAGCAGCTGATTATTCGCTCACGGATAATTATGGGAATGTGTATCTGCTCTCCAGTGTCAACCGATCTGATAGTAATGATCCAGCGGATATGATGTTCTCGCGGAGTACCGATCAAGGGCTAACCTGGTCGGAGGCTATTCCGATCAATACGGACAACGACGTAAATAATTGGCAGTGGTTTGGCTCCTTGAGTGTTGCACCGAATGGCCGCATTGATGTTACCTGGTTGGATACCCGCGACAATCCTGGAACGGTATTGTCGTCGCTCTACTATTCCTACTCACTGGATGGCGGCCTGACCTGGTCGGAGAACGAACGCCTATCGGAGGCCTTCGATCCTCACCTGGGTTGGCCCAATCAATCAAAGATTGGTGACTACAACCATATGATTTCCGATGATGAGGGAGCCCATCTCGCCTGGGCAGCCACGTTCAATGGAGAACAGGATGTGTACTATAGCTTCATCGAGCCAGAAGAAGTGGTAGCCGTTCGGCCGAGTGAGCGGGAATCCCAGGCGTTGCAACTTTCCATATTCCCAAATCCGGTTCAATCCGAGACCACCATCCAGCTACAGTCTAGCCGAGCGGGTAAGATCAAATTGACACTTTACGATGTGTTAGGTACTCCTATTGGCACTATTGCAGACCAGCAATTTACGGAAGGGGGCCATCAACTGGGTTGGCGTCCAACAGGACTTACTCCAGGTGTATACTACCTACAGGCTGAGAGTGAATATGGAGAACTCAATATGCAACGCTTACTGATTCTTCGGTAAAGGAATGTCCCGCAGGGAACTAAAAAGGTCAGTGCTCTGGTTGAGATAAGTGCCCGTAGCGGGTAAGGATTAACAGAATCTGAATGGACAGAAAGGCTATTGAGCAGATTGGCACCCAATACCTGGGAAGCGCTCCCCTTGAAATAATTCGTAAGACTATCGGCATGTGTAACGAGGTCTACGAATTGCGGTACGAAACTGAGAGTGTTATACTGCGAATGAATAAAGAAAAGGAGTGGCTCTACGGTACACATCGCTTTCTCCCACTCTTTCAACAGCTAGAGATCAAAACTCCCATAATTCTCCACGAAGACTATTCCAAGACGGTCTTTCCATTTTGCTTTCAAGTCCAATCCAAACTAGAAGGGCAAGATCTCTTGTTGGTATTTAAGGAGCTAACTTCTGCCCAACTCAAACAGATTGCCAAGGAAGTGTCCCAGGTTTTCGATAAGTTCAATACGCTACCCGTGGCCACTGACTTTGGGCTGATGACAGGCTTAAATGAAGAACACCACGAAAGTCTGCTAGATGGTTTTGCGGGGCATACTAAAACCATCCAAGAGCGAAATGCCGCTTCAAAAGTTATCAATCAAGAGATCCTTACCATACGGCAAGAGCTATTGGATAAATACGAGGCTTATTTCTTATCGGTACAGCCCCGCATTTACTACGATGATATCTGCTCCAAGAATGTGATGATTCATGACGGTAAATTCAATGGCTTGGTGGACCTGGACTTTCTGATCAAAGGAGATTACCTGGAGGCCATTGGAAGAATGATAGCGGAATGGTACGGAGATGAGAAAGGGACGACTTACATCCAAGAGATCATTAAGAATCAGGGCTTGGATCAGCTGCAGCAAGAAATCGTTGTCGTGTATGCTATCTTTAATTTAGTCCTCTGGCTAAGTGAAGAAGGTATCCGATTCAATAGCAACTCAAGCGGGGAGATCAACTGGGATAGAGTAGAGCAGAAACGTCACAAGATTATGGAGTTATACCATAGTTTATAGTCGTATCCCCAATGAGTCATTCGCTATGCTCCAGGATTAGCAATCGCCCCAAGCATCGGCCGGGATTTCTCCCTCGATATTAAAGATCCTTTTGCGGTGCTCCACACCCCAGCGGTACAGTGCACTCATAACCGAGCTACAAGTCTTTCCGTACTCAGTGATACTATAGGTGACGGTCACCGGACGGGTATCCTTTACTGTTCTGGTAATGAGTAAATTCTCTTCCAGCAGTTTCAGCTCTTTTGAAAGCATTCGGGGCGTAATTCCCTCCACTATACGCTCTAGCTCCTTGAAGCCACAGGTTTCGTAAAAATTGAGTGCTGCGATAATGGGTATTTTCCACTTGCCACTAAAGATTTCGAGTGCGTCTCTCATGGGGAGCATGTAGTTGCCGAAGTGCTCTTTTAGGGGGACTTTGACTTCTTTTTCTGCCATGTAGCTATACTTTTTGATACCACTATATTTTGTATAGTCGCTTCCCAATGTACATCGACTCGCCTATGTTTGCAAAAAAAACAAGGACATGAATAAAAGAGATTTGATTATCTACAGAGTTGTGACTGGCATATTTAGTTTAATGCTTTTAGCTGGTGCCGTTACGTACTTCATCAATTATGAGATGGTCAGCGAGATGTTCACCAGTTTAGGTGTTCCTACCGTAATTATTTACCCTTTAGCCATCGCTAAGATATTGGGTATTGCGGCCATCTGGTTCATTGACAATCCGCTCATCAAAAAGTTAGCCTACCTCGGATTTGCTATTGATTTGGTCTTGGCTATTGTAGCGCACCTGAATGCGGGCGATGGACAAGCTTTTGGGCCCACAATACCACTAGTGTTACTCGCTATTTCATATTGGTACTACCAGAAAATGGAGACTCAACCAGCCGCCTAGGTGATATCCTTGGCCTAAGTAGGGCCATCTATAAGACAAATAAAAAGATTCAATCGTAGAGGTGGCGCCTTAGTAAAGATTACTGCTCCCGTTCATTTATCTTTAGTGGATAAATCCTTAATTCGAGCTTTCAACAACACTAAGGCGCCACACTATGCATTATTCCCTATCTAGACTTTCAATCCTTTTCACCTTTCTATTCTCCTTCAGCTTAGCCGATGCACAAGTAACCAACGCAAGCCGTTCTGGCTTCACCTGGATCAACACGGAGAATATCTCAGATCAATCCTATGGGGCTGGTTATACGCTGTACAGTGCAGCCTGGCCCATTTTCAATAAATATCCTGGCCCCCGCGACTTCCAAATGGGACTAGCCGGTTGTTGGCTTACTACCCGACGTGTAGGCACCGAACCCGATCAGTTTTATACCACTATTGAAGGTGGCCTAGGCTGGTGGCACGATACGCGCTTTGGCACCAGTGTACCGAAATTCATTATGGGTGGTGTTTCTCACAACTTCTATGCCTGGGCCAATGGGCCCGGTGCGGGAAGAAGTGGCCTACTGGGTAACGGCCAACGCGATTGGAGTACGCCCGGCGGGAAATATGGTGTAGCGCAGCTATCTAATCGCCTTCTATGGGCTCCGGATGGACTAAATATGGCACAGGCCCTCAATGGGGAAATGCTAGGCTATGGTTATACGCCACTACCGTTAACCGAACGAATGGAGCAAACCAATGGCGTAGACATTAGCACCGGCAATCAATGCTGGACGCTTTTCCTTAATGCCACCAACTTTAAAGGGCCCGCTACCTTCTTCCTACCCACCTTCTGGACGGAACCCGTCCTGAGTGATGCTTCCTTAGAAGGACTGTTTCTGGATACGCGTCCATCTGAACCTAATATTGGTTTTGGTATCGAGCACGCGCAATCACCAGCCTTGATGGCAGATGATGGTGCTGGAAACACCTATGCTAAGATCGAGCGCCTCCAATACCCTGCTAGCAATGATGATAACTCCATGCTGCTCAACCAGATTACGATCTATAACCAAAGTGCACTTTGGGACGATATGGAAACTTGGTTTGACGGCGGCCCCGCAGTGTCTCCTAATGCTATGCAATCGGGTGCTTATAGCATGTCTTTCAATAATAATGGTGGTGCCATGGTGGGAGAGATCAGCGGCGCTGGAATGGAGAATACTATTGAGCTAGATTACATGAACCCCATGCAGCTGAATGCCAATATCATGGGGTACGAATACGATCTAGATGCCATTACGGAAGATGAGGATATGTTCGTAATGCCAGAATACTTCCGGCTAGAATCAGATGACAAATGGCATAGTGTTGATGAGGCTAGTGTACCTGCAGCGACCAACTTGGTAAATACTCCGGTACCCCTCAGTGCTAGACCAGAGATAACGTATTTGACCCCTCTCGAACCCGATTGCCAATGGCAAGACCCCAATGGTCCCTGGAATAGTCCTGGCCCTACTGCAGGGCCATTCACCGCTGATCTTGGCGACGGCAGTACGGTTACCTACTACTGGTACCGATTTGTGGATCAACCAGCTATCATCCATGCTAACCTACCCACTAATGTACGTGATGCCCTGCAAGCGAGGGTAGAACTGATCCACAGCAATTGGAGTCATCGCGATGAATATTATGCTCCACCAGCTATCGGCGAATTGGCTACCCTTGACCCCGGTGTGATTGTGGAGCCACCTGCAGGTCTGGAAGTAGGCTACGTGCCGATTGTTACCAGACAAGAAAAGTCTTCCAATAAGGTTCGTGTATTCGTTTTAGCGGGCCAATCGAATATGCAGGGACAAGGAACGGTTAACGATCCTGAAAATGATCCGGGGAGCCTAGAGCATGTCATCCAAAACGATGTCAACGGAGATTGGGAAGAGGTAGGAACCGTTGATGATTGGAATGTCCTAGATGGTGCTTTCTTGTATTTCGCTAATGAAGGAGACACAACCAGAGCTAAGGTGACGGTAGGCCAAGGTGCCAATAGTAACCTGATTGGCCCAGAGCTGATGTTTGCCCACCAACTGGATGAGTATTACGAGGATCCTATACTCATCATCAAAACAGCTTGGGGAGGGAAGAATCTCGCCGTCGATTTTCGACCACCTTCTGCTGATGGTGATACAGGCGAGTACTACGATGCAATTGTACAAACGGTACGAGATGTTACTCAAAACCTGGATACTGAATTTCCCGATCTGGGTGTCAGTGACTATGAGATAACCGGCTTTGCCTGGTTCCAGGGGTGGAATGACGGGGAGGAGAACAACTTCCTGGTAGAATACGAGAGCAACCTGGACCACCTGGTCAATGATATTCGCGAGGATTTGGGTGCACCAAATCTTCCAGTCGTGATCGCCAGCTCTGGTCAAGGTGGTTTTGAAGCGACCGGTGATGGTTGGGTACAAAGCATGCAAGAGATCGTGGCAGTGGCCCAGGAAACAGTAGGCTGCAATGACGATCTCTATGGCGGGACTGTAGGCTTTGTAGATACCAAACCTTTCTACCAAGACGCGTCTGAATCGCCTTTTGATGGTATTCATCACTTCCACAATAATGCGCTCACTTTCCTCAACGTCGGAAAGGCGATTGGAAAGGAAATGGTCCGGGCTATTAATGATATGGCTTACTGCTACGGTGATTGTGAGCAGCAAGTATCACCGGGCATCGTGTCTATCGGAAACCGTGTATGGAACGATCTAGACAGAGACGGTATCAACGACCCAGATGAACCTGGAATTCCCGGTGTTTCGCTCGTGATTTGGGGAGACTCGGACGGCGATGATATTCCCGACTGGCAAGGCTTTGGCGGAGTACAAGTGACGGACGAAGAAGGCTATTACCGATTCCCCGGTTTACTGCCCGGAAACTATCTGGTATTTGTATGGCAAGTAGATAATTGGGGGCCTGGAGAACCACTAGAAGGATTCCAATCGACCAATAACTTCGTAGCCGACGCCAACAATGATGTGGATTTGGATAACAATGGTTCTGGCAATCCTTTCACCGATATCATGTCGGGCATCGTCACCCTGACGGAAGATGGTGAGCCACTCAATGACGGAGACCCTTTCAATTGCTATTTCAACTATGATGCTGGTGGCAACAATACCGTCGATTTCGGCTTCTACAATCCGAATGTCACGTCTACAGATGATGTGGTGGGTGCTAATGACATTAAGTTGTTTCCGAATCCAACGCAGGATAAGATCACGATTGAAGGAAGTGCAGGACCTTATCAAGTGAGCATTTATGATGCGGTTGGTCGTCTTCATCAGATATTCCCTGCGGTTAGTTCTTCGCAAACAATCGATATTTCGGCTTTGCCTGCCGGCTTATATACCGTGAAGGTTTTGGACACGAATAATAGCCTGCTCGAGGTACAGAAGGTGGTGAAGGAGTAAGAATGCTATTGAGATATGTAATCGAAAATTTGTAATTCTTTAATCATGAGTGAATCAAACAAGCAGTCAGCTAATCTCGCGCTGGTCATCGGAGTCTTAGGCCTTATCGCTGGTATCATTTTGCTATTTACGGATAGCTGGTTTATTGGCCTTTTCGGTTCTATCGCCAGTGCGGGTATTGCCTACAAGGGATACCAGGATATGCAAACAAACAAGGACTAAAAACGCTCTATTTATGAAAGAGGTCGAAGAACAGGTGAAGCCATCGTTGTGGATAGTCCTGAATGCTAATGCAGACACACATCAAGCCTATATCACTCATACGCGCCGGGATTTTCATCAGCATGAGTTAGTAGGTGTAGCGCCACCAGTGATCGGAAATGAAGCCGGGAAAGCCCTTCGGACTTTAGATCACAATCAATCAAGATTGACTTATCTCTATGAAACGGGCTTTGTGACGCTCAGCACGGAACTATATAGGTCCCAAACAAGTGTGGTTGAGTTAGTTGGATCAAAGTATGTAGATGAAGTCTTTGTCCAGTTGGGAGAAATCGTCAGCATCGCTGCGGATCAATCCAGCGAGTGGATTTATAGTATCTCCATCTTTGAGGATGCTGGTTTTGCAATTGCAAGAACATCCCTTACAGAAAAGAGAACGGAAATTCTGTACACCCTTGCAAATAGCGAGATTAAACCGCTTGCTAACGCCACTTGGATGGCAGAAAGGGAGGCCCTCTTGTTCTGTTGTATACGGGCCGGGGAATATACATTTGTTGCCTACCAACCGGCAACAAAAACGCTGCAGTTTATACCCGTTAAAAATGTTCACCTTTCACACTGGACTTATCATCAAGCAACACATTCCGTTTACGGACTTGGTGTTGCTAAGGATACTACTAACCCTGAATCCTATGAGCTACTTCATGTGGACCTGGACAATAATGCAGTTGTAAAGCAACTTGGCAAGTTAGGAATGAAGGGAGTCAAGATAATGGACGCTACTCTTGATCAAGTATTCATGCGATACATCATGTTGGTTAAGCATCAAGACGAACAATATGAGATACATGCTGTATCACTTGAATCCATGCAGGAAATCGCAGAAGTTGTGGTTCCGAAGCTCTATCATGGGCCCGTTTACGGTCTGGAGGTGGTCCATACCATAAAGAAGTAAGGGGCATCTACCACTCAGAAGGTGACTTATCCGACTCCGGTAGGTCTGACCAATCGGGATCTTACGATTCCCTAGCGCAATCTGATTGCCCTGGATTAGCTTGATCGTCCCTATTCAATTCTGGCCATAAGTGTTGTCACCAAGGCTTCCTTGTTCGTTTTGGCTTTTTCAAGGAAGGTCTCGGGTATGGCAAGGCTATCATCGTATTTGGCCGACCACAAAATCATCTCTACCAAGACGGGTATCAACTGTCTCCCTTTTTCCGTGAGTGCATACACCTTCTTGGTTTTGAGCTGCTCGTAAACGCTCTTTTCCACCACGCCATTTTGCTCCAGCTTCTTCAGGCGATCTGATAGGATATTGGTCGCGATGCCTTCCTTCGAATTCAGGAAGTCGGAATAGAATTTCTTGCCCTCGAAGGCAAGATCGCGGATGATGAGGAAGGTCCATTTATCTCCAAAAAAGTCTAACGCGTAACTGATTGGGCAATCTGATCTCATATTTTTTATTTATTCACTTGTATTTTGCAAGTAAGTAGTGTAAGTTTGCAACACTTGCTTTTTGCAAGTTAATGGTTTTTACCCTTAAAAAGTTGAAAAATGAATATTATTCAGATCGATTTTGATACGCTCAAGAAGGACAGTTGGTCGGAGCAGGAACAGAAGAACGTCAAACTGATCATTGATTTTGTGCAAAACTTGATGAACAATCACAACTTCGATTATGTAACCGAAACCTTCAGTAATCAAGTCTACAAGCAACATAATCGTAGTATTCCTGATGGCCTACCTGCATTGATTGAGTACGTGAAGAACTTCGCCAAATCAAATCCGGATTACACCTATGATGTCAAGCACGTCTATGCAGATGGTGATTATGTCATCTTCCATTCCCATGCTACCATTAATGCTAAACATCGTGGCAATGAGCACAAGGGCTTAAACATCATCGACACCTGGCGTATTCAGGACGGTCAAATAGCAGAGCATTGGGATGCACTACAACCAATGGATGGTTTCATGCGTACCTACAATTTGCTAACTGGTGGTAAAATTAGAAATGGCAATGGGGTGTATTAGTCTACTCCATAATCAAACCGCCTTAATAATTTCTAAGCCTCACGATAGTGTTTTAAGCTGTTCAGTCTTCATGGCATGTGGTTGCCAATCATTTGCATTCAAAGCTTGATCATTGTAAATTAGACTATCGATCATCACCCATTGATGACCGGTCACGTTTTGTATCCAGATTAATCAAATCACCCGTCCAATGAAAAAGTATCAGATTATCACGCTGAGCATTAGCCTATGCTTGGCCATCGGCATTCTATGCTATCCTGCCGATCCTTTAGCCAATACTTTGCCGCCACAGCAGCAGACGAATACTTATGAAGAAATGCTGGCTGAGTTCGGCCTTGCCTCCAGGATGGAGCATCATGGGGTGCCGGGGATCAGCTTCGGTGTCATCAAAGATGGAGAACTGGAATGGGCCAAGGGGTATGGCGTACTCCAAGCGGGGGCTGAGGAAGAAGTTGATCCTGAAACGCTCTTTTCTGTGGGCTCTATCAGCAAAGTTGGTACTGCAGTGATGATCTTAAAACTTCACGAAGCGGGAATCCTGGACATAGACCAGGATGTCAATAATTACCTGACCTCCTGGCAAGTTCCGGAGAACAATCACACCCGAGAACGCGAGGTTTCCCTCCGGCACATTTTATCTCACACAGCCGGGCTCACGGTGCATGGGTTTGCCGATTTTCTGCCGAATGAAAAGCTACCCAATACGGTACAAATTCTCAATGGATCAGGACCCGCGAAGAACAATCCGGTGTACGTCAATATTCCAGTCGGTAGTCGGTTTCGGTATTCGGGTGGTGGGACTACCGTTTCACAAATGGTTATTGAAGACCAACAGGGCAAGCGCTTTCATGAAGCGGCAGGTAGCATGCTGTTTGATGCTTTAGGGATGAAAAGAAGTAGCTACGAAAATCCGCTCCCCGGTGAGGTGGGCAATATTGCAAAAGCACATAATTCAAGTGGCCGCCCTGTAGCATTACCGAGAGGCTATCAAAGTATGCCTGAAGCCGCTGCCTCTGGACTATGGACCACACCTACGGATCTATCACAGATGATCATCATGTTAATGGAAGCTTATGAAGGAGAACATGACTACTTATCTCAAGCCCTGGTAAAAGATATGATGACGCCCGTCCAGCCTGGTGACTATGGACTAGGCCCAGAGATAGAGGAAGGATCCAATGGTACTCGCTTTCAACATGGCGGTGCGAACGACTCTTATCGTGCCAAGTTTATTGGCTCTCTCGGTACGAAGAACGGGATTATCATATTCACCAACGGCAGCAGTGGCTCAAACTTGATTAATGAGCTTTTGCCTTTGTTTGAATCGCTCTTGTAAGAGGCCTTCGGTATTGAGGAGGATTCCCTATCGAGTAGGTCTTGCTATCTTTGACTAAGGGATTATGAAATGGTAATTATTGATCCTACAGCCTTAGCTACAGACTAAGCTCAAGCGAATGGAGGAAAAGGAAAAACCGAGGCTATCCAGACTGACGGCCATCATTACGCAGCTGCAATCTAAGCGTATTGTTACTGCTACCTATTTGGCTGAAAAGCACGGTGTGAGTGTCCGTACCATCTACCGTGATATTCGCACCTTAGAGAAATCGGGTATCCCTATAGTCACGGAAGAAGGGAAGGGGTATTCCATCATGGAGGGATACCATCTCCCACCCGTACTTTTCACAGAAGATGAGGCCAATGCCCTTATTACAATCGAGCAATTGGCTATTAAAAACAAGGACCAGTCCTTGAGCGATAACGTTTCCAGTGCCATTGAAAAGATCAAATCGATTCTGCGCTACTCGCAAAAAGGGAATGTCGACCTGCTGGCAGATCGGGTCTTCTTTGGCGGAAACAACAAGGGGGAGAAAACGAGCAGCAACCTCATGCAGATTCAATCTGCCCTCATTCATTTCCAGGTGTTGCGGATTATATACCACTCTTCTGCGAATAAAAGTACAACGCGTGAGGTGGAACCCTTCGCAATCTATAGCATCAACGGTAACTTCCTACTGGTTGCTTTTTGCCGCCTACGAGACGACTTCCGAGTGTTCCGAATAGACTTTATAGAATCCTTGATTCCCCTGAGCGAAACCTTCCCACCACATGACATGACACTAAAAAAATACTTCGAAGAGTACGTTCAAAAACACCCCTGACATACCTCTGTCACAAGGCCCCGCTATGTTTGCAGCAGAACAAAACTAAAGCATGTAAATATGGAAACGATCATTCTCACTTTGTCCGGCCTTCTTTTGACTTTTGTAGGCACAATGCGTTTGTTGAGTCCAATCAGTACCTACGAAAAAAAACTCAGGTATAAGGTTGGACCAGGACACCAATCTACTCAATGAAATGAGAGGAGTAAGCGCCGTTATGTTACTAGGTGGAATTACCCTCCTCATCGGAATCTTAATGTCAGAGATCCGCACGATATCTCATACGGCTGGCTGTCTTGTTTTTCTTGGTTTTGCCTTTGGGAGTATGTTTAGTATCGCTGTGGATGGTAAGCCCAATAAGCAGATTGTATCAGGCCTCATCTTCGAACTGGTTTTGGGTGCTGCAAATGCGTTTTGCCTGGCTAGTGCTTTGGCTTAAGGAAAAAAAGTATACATGATTATGGGTGTGTATCTGGAGCGGCTTAGGCCAAGTGCGATGCACGCCCATTTCAAAGCAAAGAATTATTGATCCAGAGCAGATAGTATCACTTGCTGTTGCTACAGTTCCTGCTCTTCAAAATAATTCACCATCTTGTACGGGCATACATGGTACCAATAGTGAATCATGAACGGTACCAAAACCAATAAACGCCCATAAGATGAAAAGACTAGTACTTGGCCTACTTGCCGCTATGTTATGCATGCCAATTGTTCAAGCGCAAGACAGCAACTCTACCACAGGCTTCGATGAATCCCTTTACAATACTATGGAATGGCGGCTAGTCGGCCCCTTCCGAGGAGGACGAGCTGGCACCGTTCAAGGTGTCATTGGCCAACCCAATTTGTACTACATGGGTACCGCTGGTGGAGGTGTCTGGAAAACGATCGATGGCGGTAATAGCTGGTCTAGTATTTCTGATGGATATTTTGGAGGTTCCATTGGTGCGGTGGCAGTAGCTCCAAGCGACCCTAATGTGATCTATGTAGGAGAAGGGGAGCAGACAGTACGAGGTAATGTATCTTCTGGTAACGGACTCTGGCGTTCGACCGATGCTGGTGAAAGCTGGACATCTATCGGGCTGAAAGGCACGGAGCATATAGGTCGCATCATCGTACACCCTACAAACCCGGATGTGGTTTATGTGGCGGCTATGGGTAATCTCTGGATTCCAAATGAGGAGCGTGGCTTGTACCGCTCAGAAGATGGTGGAGAAAGCTGGGAGAAGATTTTATACGTGAGTGACAAGGCAGGATCTGTGGATGTCACCTTTGATCCGAACAATCCCAGGATTATGTATGCCTCTACCTGGCAGATTAAACGTAACGGTTATCGCATGGATAGTGGTGGGCCAGACAGCCACCTCTGGAAGAGTACGGATAGCGGTGATACCTGGACTAAGATCACCAACAACCCGGGATTGCCGAAAGGGGTGCTTGGTATTATCGGTGTTACGGTGTCTCCGCTCAACTCAGATCGGGTTTGGGCAATTATTGAAGCGGAAGAAGGCGGTGTGTTCCGCTCTGATGACGCCGGCGAAACCTGGACTAAAACCAGTGCAAACCGGAACCTACGTCAGCGTGCCTGGTACTACAGCCGCATCTACGCTGATACACAAAATGAAGACCGTGTATATGTGCTCAATGTAGGTTTCTGGCGCTCCAATGATGGCGGTAAAACTTTCGAAAGAATCCGAACGCCTCACGGAGACCATCACGATCTTTGGATTGATCCGCACAATAATGAACGGATGGCTATCGCCGATGATGGTGGTGCGCAAGTAAGCTTTGATGCCGGCGAAAACTGGACTACTTACTACAACCAACCCACTTCCCAATTCTATCGGGTGACGACGGATAACCATTTTCCATTCCGCATCTATGGTGCCCAGCAGGATAATAGTACTGTCCGAATTCTTCATCGTTCGGCCGGTTCCTCTATTTCTGAAAGGGATTGGGAGCCTTCTGCCGGAGGGGAAAGTGCACACCTGGCACCTGATCCAGAGAATAACGATATCGTGTATGGCGGTACTTACAAAGGCTACATGATGCGTAAGGACCACCGGACTGGACAAACTCGTTCGGTAAATGTTTATCCAGATAATCCAGCTGGATCGGGCGCAGAGGTGATGAAGTATCGTTTCAACTGGAACTTCCCAGTTATGTTTAGCCCTAATGACCCCAACCGGCTATATGCTACCTCTAACTATGTTCATGTAACTACCAATGAGGGTCAGAGCTGGGAGGTAATTAGCCCTGATCTGACGCGCAATGACCCAGAGACGATCAAGTCTTCTGGTGGCCCCATTACCCAGGATAATACCGGCGCTGAGTTCTACGCAAACATCTTCGCTATCGCAGAGTCTACCCTGGAACCAGGAGTGATCTGGACAGGGAGTGATGATGGCTTAGTGCATGTTAGTCGAGATAATGGAAAAACCTGGACCGATGTGACGCCAAAGGATTCACCTCGCTTGAATATGATGAACTGCATTGATGTACATCCATTTCAGGAAGGTGGTGCTTACCTGGCAGCTACCCACTATAAGTTTGGAGACTATCAGCCTTACCTGTACAAGACAACCAACTACGGTAAAACCTGGACTAAGATTGTTGATGGCATTGCTCCAAACCACTACACCCGCGCCCTGCGCGCCGATCCTGTACGCCCAGGGCTTTTGTATGCTGGCACAGAATGGGGTATGTACATTTCCTTCGATGATGGCGACAACTGGCAACCTTTCCAGCTGAACTTACCTATTACAGCTATCCGTGATTTGCACATCCGAGATGAAAGCTTGATTGCGGCTACCCACGGGCGTAGTTTCTGGATGATCGATGACTTGGGGCCAATACGACAATTGGATAAAACAGTGGCTAGCGAACCACATCACCTCTATGAGCCTAAGCCTGCCTACCGCATGGCGCAGGGGAGCCGTAGGGGGGATCCAGGTGTCCGGCTAGCAGGAGAGAACCACCCCAATGGAGTGCTCTTCAATTACTTCATCAAGGACTATGATGGCCAGCGGGTTTCACTAGAGATTCAAGATATGGATGGAGAGACCATCCAGCTCTTTGCTACGGATGCCAAGGAGAAAAAGCAGAAACTGAAAGTAGGAGAGGATGAGAATCGTTTCGTTTGGGATATGCGATATCCAGGTTTTTTGGACTTTGATGGTATGATTCTGTACTCTTCGCCCAATCGGGGCCCCAAGGCTGCTCCGGGCAACTATCGCGCGATCTTGAAGGTAGATGATGAAACATCAGAAACGATCTTCGAAATTCTAGCCGATCCGCGTTTGGAAACAACGCAAGAAGACTACGAAGCGCAGTTGGCATATCTGCTAAAAGTGCGCGATCGAGTAAGTGAAGCACACCAGGCGATGCGCGATATTCGAAGCGTCAGAGAGGATATCAATTACTTCAAAAACAAGCTAGCCGACAAGCCGGCCTACGAAACCATTTTGGAGCTCTGCGAGCAGCTCAATACGGATATGACGGTCATTGAAAACAACATTCACATGACCAAAAACCAGAGCTACCAGGATCCACTCAATTATGGTATTCGTATCAATAACCGCTTGGCATTCCTACTGGCTGATCAACAGCGCGGTGATTACCGCCCAACAGATCAGGCCGAGGAAGTATACGAGGCCGTCTCAGCAGAATTGGAAACAGAATTGGACGCACTGGATGCCCTTTTGGAGGAACGACTAGGCGAGATCAATGAACAGGGCCGTGCCCTGGGTGTACAGATCTTGACTGATCGCGTGCCACGGAAGGCAGACCCATAGGCTAGACCGGAACACAATTTATAGATTACCTTGCGACGTTTTTAGCCATGAGGAATTGCACTTAGGTGCGTATTCCAGCTAGAGTGTAGTGCCTAATCACGAGATAAAACAGAATGATAAAAAGACAAGCCTCGATATTCCTTATGCTTGCTGTGCTAGTAAACATATGCTACGCGCAGACCTCATCCTTCTACGAACTTCGTCATTTTGTGATGAGTAGTTACGAGAACAAGCATATGGATGAGGTGCTCAGTATATCTTCCGAGGTGTACTCCCTTGATTCTGGTACTGGGGATACAACTCTGGTATACGAGCAAGTGGAGTATTATGATGGGGAGGGAAACCTTGCTTTTTCTTGTATTAAGGACCCCGAGAGTAGTGAAATCCGATATTGGGTAAAGCAACTGCGGCGTGCGGATCAGCAGGCTTTTACCATATTCACCAATTTAGGTAGGGACGGTACCTTCACTATTCAATCGGCAGATGAATCCTCAAGCACGGTCGAATTTGCTCAGAACGCGTACAGTGCCGAGCTCAATCTGCAGGTAGATGAAGAAATGGTTCGCATGCAGGTGGATTCCCTCCAACTAGAGTACATATTCGGCGATCAAGGTAATATTACCCAGGTAGTGCACCGGCTCGAAAATGGGGAACCTACTTTTGAGTCTACTATCGAAATTTTCGACGTAGATGATAAGGGCAACTGGACCAACAGAATCCTGACCAATACCTCAGGGAGTAGCATTGATACCTACATCCACCAACGGGAAATTAAATATGAAGACGAGTACGAAGCTGCCAAGTACTTCGAACTGAAAATTGATTCCCTAATTATTGATAACGAATACATCCGGAATATAAGAACCCTCCGACCTCGATTTTCAGGAGGGAAACCCGATTCGCTGGAGCTCAGAAAGCAAGCACAGCAGGAACGCATTTATCGATTTGCTGAGAACCTATACCATCGGAAGTACTTCAATGATGACTATTTCTTCGATATCATCTTCAGTGAAAAGGATGAGTTGAAGATTCTGAAGAACCGATTTTATGGGCCTTCAAGAGCCCAGGTCACAGACCTCAAGAATCAGCGATTTTACCAGGGGCGAACCAGTTCTGAACAGTGGGTTGATAAAACCGCGAGTTATAAGCGTTTGCAAGGCCTGGAGGCAGAACCTACCCCAACGGAGGAGTGGACGGAGATTAATGGTTATCGCTGTAGGGCCTACACCAGAAAAAATGCCCGAGGGCGTGCGGAGGTGTTCTACGTTACGGAAGATCTTCCTTATGTTAATTATCTGGAGTTTACTTGCGTACTACCGGGCTTCGTCATGAAGTCTACGCGCAATATCGCCGATTGGGGTGAGGTCACCGTAGTAGTGGATCTTGAGGTCGCCAATTATCCCTTCCGTTTTCTGGAATTCATGGAAGAACTCAACGACAGTTTTGGAACACAAATCCAGTATTTGCGTGAGCTAGGAGTTGAAGAATAGGATGCGTCAGGAACTGAAGGGAATTTGACAGCGGGGAACCCTTTGCCGGCAATACTTCTTATGAATAGCAGAGAGTAGATACCGGAAATAAATACCCACCCTGATATGATTCATATAGAACCTTCTGTAGATCATCGTCTACTGGCCCAACTCAACAAGATTGCACAGGACTGGCATTGCGAACATTACCCTGATGATTTCAAGCCTTTCGATCAGGTAGCGGTAGAGGCAGCCTTTCAACAACTACTGGCTATACCCAATGCTTTTGCCTTGGTTGCCAAAATAGACGGACAAGCTATCGGTTATCTCTTCGGGATGGTCAAGGAAAGAAAGGAGAGTGCTTTTCAATATGAAAAACGCTGGCTTAATATTGATCAAATTGCGGTGCTGCAAGCGTACCAAAATAGGGGAGTAGCGCAGCAATTACTAGAGTGTGCAGAGCAGCTCGCTGAAGCAGAAGGTATCTCTTGCTTGCAGCTTGATCACTGGGCTCAGAATGCCGTAGCGAGCGGCTTTTTCACCAATAATGGTTTCGGGTATTTCAACCACCGAATGGAGAAGCATTTAGGCGACTAAAAACTTCCGAAAAACGCAAGGCTTAAGTTCAATTCTTCGTATTTTTAGTGTTGTGCGCAAGGTGGAAAATATCTTGTGCATGGTGCCGATCAATACGGTATTCTCGTGCACGGTTTTTTCCTGTTGCGGAAGAGCGAAATGTTGAGGATTGCGCATACGAATAGTGAAGGATTCTATCCTCCAGCAGGCAGCGCATTCTATACCGCTCACGAAGTGGTTTGGGCTTCGCCAAACGACTTCGGGCGAGTATATACTCGAAGCGAAAGCGGTTTGGATTCCCAAACCATTTCGGCTTCGGTATATTGTTGTACGACATAAAAACCGGCACCATGAATCAAATCAGCAAGCTCATTCTGGCAACTATTCTTCTGTTCACCTTCGCCTGTTCAGATGGCACTCAAATCAGTAATCGGATCGATCAACTCGTTAAGGATCATGAAATCGAAAAGCTGGTCATCAAATTTGATGGCAAGACGCACGAACATGTTCTGCCTAAAAAGGGCGAAAAGCCTGAGATCATCCTGGAAGGCCAATTCCTTTATCTAGACGACGAATACGTTAACCTCAGTCATACGAGGACGATTAGCGTTCAGGATAAGGTTTTGGAAATTAGGCTGTAGGTGACAGCGCCAGTTTAAAAGTGGTGAACAATTAAAATCCAGTGGTGTGCTGGGTTTCGGGTTGGTGCCTTTTCCAAGCCTGGTGGCGCTTTGATTGTAGTAGAAAACCAAAATCTATACAAGATTTGAAATTTAGTATAAGAGGTTAGGCCCTATACCACCCGATCTTTGTCGTATTCTATTACGCATTAAGGAATAGGCAAGCATGAAAGCAAATCAATTTGGTAAGAAAGGCTGGACGCCTGATAGAATTGAAAATCTAGACGGCAAAACCTTCGTCATAACCGGTACTACTAGCGGTACCGGATTTGAAGCAGCCAGAATATTGCTCTCAAAGGGGGCAAAAGTGGTGATGCTTAATCGCAATCCGCAAAAAGCAGCGAACACCATCGCTACCCTGCAAGAGGAGCTCGGGAAAGATATAGCGGTGTCAGCTATACAAATGGACCTGGGAGAGCAAGCCTCAGTCAAGAAAGCTGCCGCGGAGGTACTCGATACTGTTCCGCAAATCGATGCCCTTATCTGCAATGCTGCCATCGCGCAAGTACCAAAACAAACGCTTACGGTCGATGGCTGGGAAAGTCAGATGGGGGTGAACTACTATGGACATTTCACCCTGCAAGCTTTGTTGTTCCCCCTAATCGAAAAGTCTAAAGGACGTATTGTGACGGTAGGCAGCATGGGCTATGATATGGGAATCAAAACTATTAAGTTTGATGATCTCAACTGGGATCAGGACTATACAGCAAACAATGCCTACAGCCAAAGTAAGCTGGCGCAGATTATGTCTGTTTATGAGCTACAGAATAGACTGAAAGAAGTGGGCAAAACAGATGTCAAAGCCTATGCTTGTCATCCCGGTGCATCAAGAACATCCTTGATCAAAACCAGTGGTAGCTTATTGATGAGATTCATATTCTCTTTGATGACGCCACTCACTCAATCTGCCGAAAGAGGAGCTTACCCTCAGTTGATGTGTGCGACCGAAAAGGACTTAGATCAAGAGGAGTTCTATGGCCCTACGGGTAGAAGCAACTGGGTTGGTCCGGTTGGAGCGCATAAGATAGAACCGCACGCCAAGGACAAAGCAGTAGCCAAAAAGCTGTGGGAACTCAGCGAAGCTGAAACAGGCGTCCAGTGGAATCTTTAATTTAGTACCTTATAAATCTCAGTCATGGATATACTACAAGTAGCTACAGATTGGGCGAAAGCAGAACTCGTTTCTACCTCTTTCTTTATCCTAGTTGGAATTGCGTTCGTTCTCGCTAGCTTCGGGTTCTGGCAGTTTGGTAAGACCGATTTAGCCCGTGCATATATCATTCCAATACTGGTGGCGGGTGCCTTTCTGATGACGGTCGGGTTTGGTTTGTTCTTCACCAACAAAGCGAGGATTTCACAGTTTGAAACTGCTTACAAAACTGACGCTTTGGCCTTTGTTGATTCAGAATTGGCGCGTGCAGAAGGTACCTTGAAAGAATACAAGACCGTAGTTTTTACGGCCATCCCCATCATCATCGTAGTTTGTGGCCTAGTTATTTTCTTTGTGAGCACCCCCGTTTGGCGTGCGAGCATGATTTCTACTATTGCCATGTTGGCTGTTATCTTGCTAATTGACGGCCTGGCCCACGCCCGAATTAACAACTACAACACGGAATTACTGAAGGCCAAACAAGAAATGATAGACTAACATGCAGCACTTTAAGACCTTATCGGCCTATCTGGAGTACTTGGAGCTACCACGTCCGGAGCATCCCATGTTCAGTCTGTATAGTGCCATGGGAGGGGATTTCTTGCCCTGCCCAAAAGAGAGCTCACCGCCTATCACCAACGATTGCTATACCATTAGCTTCAAGAAATTTGTGAAGGGCGAGCTAACCTACGGACGCACCAAATATGATTTCACCAATGGCGCTTTGTTCTTCATAGCGCCAAGACAGGTACTACAGTGGGATAGCAGTGCGGTTTTTGAGCAAAAAGGCTTCTCCATCAACTTTCATGAAGACTTCCTGAAAGGAACGGACTTAGCACATCAAATCAAGAAGTACGGTTTTTTCTCCTATTCCGCCAATGAGGCGCTGCATCTTTCACCAAGTGAAGAGCGGCAGATCGAGTCCATTGTGGAAAGTATCAAAGTGGAATATCACAATAACCAGGACGAATTCAGCAAGAGCATCATTATCGCTCAACTGGGCACGCTGTTCCAGTACGCTAATCGCTTTTATGAACGGCAGTTTTTGAATCGGAAGGAGCTATCGAATGATCTACTGGAGCAGTTTAACCAGCACTTAGGAACCTACTTTCAATCTGGTCGACTGGAAGAGAAAGGTATCCCAAGCATAGAGCAGCTAGCAGCGGAGCTATCTGTTTCACAACGCTACCTCAGCGATACGCTTAAGAAAGAAACGGGTAAAACGACCACCGAACATCTGCAACTGTATCTGATTGATGAGGCCAAGAATATTCTACTAAAGCCCAATAAGAGCATTGCCGAAGTAGCCTATGAATTAGGGTTTGAGTATCCGCAATACTTTTCGACGCTATTCAAAAAGAAGGAAGGTATGAGCCCATCGGAATACAGAGACAAGTATAGATTGAACTAACAGCAGTCAGCTTTTAATTGCAAGTAATCCCATATCGTTGCCGGAGAAGTCCAGCTGGATGTGTAATTTTCCCGTTCCTAAATAATGACCAATGGAACACAAAGATCTATCCACACTCAGTGATGAGGAACTACTAGCAATGGCAAAAGAGATGAAATCATCCGAATGGATGCATGCTCTATTGATCGGGTTTCTAATTGGTGTTATCGTCTTTAGTGTAGTGAAAAGCACCCTCGGTTTATTCACTTTGATTCCGCTATACTTTATCTACAAACTGGTGGGTAAGAAATCGGAGCAGAACGACGCGCTGAAAGCGATTCTGAAGGAGCGGAATTTGGATTAGGCGAGGTGAAGGAGTTCTAGAAAGGATGGACGCTACGCTAGCTGCCTTACCCAAATACTCACAACACCGCAGCGAATACTCATCCGCAAGTACTATGCTTTCTCGAGCGATTACTTTTGAGTGGAATCATTGAAAGACCACTCAAAAACGTAATATGGAATTTACCAGAAGCATCCAGAAGCTACTGCTTTGGATACCCTCAATCCTCATCGCTTTGTTCTTTATCCCCAACGCGGTAGAGAAAATCTTTCACCCTCATCAATTGGACAAGGTCATTACCAATCCTGCGCTTTTAATGGGTGCGGGGATCATTCTACTAGCTGCCACCTGCCTTTTCTTTATCAACAGGACGATGTTGTTAGGTACCGCTATCCTTTCCCTCTATCTATTTACGGTAACCTTGATCCATATCTACAAAGGGAAACCGTATGAGGTCGCATCCTTAATTGTCATTGCCACAATTTTTGCGGCTTATTTGCGACGACCAAGCGCCTTTAGTTGATGGACTAGCTGGGCTCTCCTTCCAGTTTGTCATTACCTTAGTGTTTTGCCAGCCTCTCGTTTGCTCCAAAAGCGCTAATGGCATAACATGAGAAAACTCAATATGAAGATCTATTTAATAGTCCTGCTCTTCCTCACTACAACTGGTTGTGCGCAGTATTCGGTAACCACCAACGAAATCATTACCAACGCCTCCGGCCGAAAGCAGGGAGTGGTATCCCCATCGGGGAAACTCTTGATCGATACGGTATACAGTAGCATCACCTTGTTTCACAGTGGCGCGCGGAAGACCCTTCCTCCGAAGGAAGAGATTTCTACGGAGGTAGTGGAGTACTATCTCGTCAGGAATGAGGCGTGGGAATTGGCCATTTTTGATAGCAGAGGAACTAAGGTATTTGGCTTTGCGGACTGCCACCAGCTAGAGATAGACGAGCATACCGAAACCATCGTGAAAGTGGTGTGGACATCCGGCACTCCTGCAGAAAGCTACCTCTACGATTTCGATGGCGATCTGGTCTTTGAAAGATCCTTCGAGAATATAGCCTACATCAACGATAGCGATCTCATTGCTTTGATTGCTGAGGATGGCCAAAGAGAGGAATACTATCTCTATAATCCATTCACGGAAGAAAAACTTGGGCCATTGACCCATTTTAATGTCTACAACAGAGATAGCAGTCCACCTTTCGGTATGGATAAGGCAGCTTTCGAACCCTACACAAAACTCAATGTCATCACCGTTCGGGAGACCCGTGACAATGATTATATCTGGGGTATGTTTGACCTCCAGGGAGAGCAGGTATATCCGATTGCCTACAAATACTTCCGAGTAATTGATCCTGACCTGCGTAAGCGATTCATCGACCGGGCCGAGAAACCAGAAGGCGTGGAATTTCTCTTCTATGGCTATTTCGCTAGTGAGGTCAGCCAGATGATGTTATTTGATGAGCACCTGAATCGGTACATGCTGGAATCGGGTTTGAATAAGATTGTTAAGTTATACTGACGTTGAAGAGGTTTGGGAATCCAAA